>JAWOJD010000116.1:0-43228 GCA_046484355.1 Thiobacillus sp. | reverse complement strand
AAAAGAAGCGGTGCGGAATTACAAGGAAAAAGGTAGGGGCGGAAGGCTCCGAACCGGCTGCGGAAACGCGGCCCACGCCGGGTGAGATCGCGGTAAGTCGCCTGGGTGGAAACACCCAGGCGCTCTGGTCTGTGACCCCGGAAACCCCCGCTACAAGACCGAACGGGCTTTAGCGGCGGGAGGCTTCATATGTCCGTGTACGGCACAACCGGTCGCTTACTTGTTTTCCAGATCGGACATTCGAGGGGCCGCTCCACGACTAAAACCTGCCGGAGCCGCATTGAGTGCAACTCAGCCTAAGCTGCTGCTGGCGACTTGACCCGGCCCTTCTGCTATGGATTGTCACCGGACATAAGCTGGAAAATCCACTGAACGGCAGCTGATTTCCTGTGCAGTTGCCTCCGCAAGCCTTAGCAGGCGGCCAGGGTGAGCGCTGCGAGCGTCCGTTGTTCGGTGCGGACACACAAATGCGAGGCTTGAGCATGTCTAGGAAAGTCGGGGCGATTCACCGCCAAGTCTTTGGACACGCGCGAAATGGTGCCATCGGCCACCTTCGTGAAAATCAAACGCACTCGGCGCCCGCGCTCGCTCTGCGGCCTCAACAAGGCTGCCGCGCTTGGGTAAGTTTTTTCCATTCCACCTTGCAGAAGACACGCCGCAATGTGCGATGGCGCACAGACACTTGCAGGGCCCACGTCGAAAATGAGCATCTCTATTAAAGGCAAAGTGCAGCAGCGCCGCCGGTGACGGGCATCAAAAGCAGAACTGGCCGGAACGAGCTAATTTGAGCTCTTGGTTGGCCAAGAACTCGATAACCAAATAACCAGGCATATGAAATGAAAACGACTAAAGACAATATCGTTGACGCTGATAGCCACCTAATTGATGGCAGCTGCACCGGAAGCCCAGGCGCACGCCTCAACCAAGTCATTCGCGGAAAACATGCATTGACAAGATTCCAATCGCTTCTGGGTTCATTGATTCTAGCTTTCGGCGTGAGTGGGATAGCTTCGGCTACACCTATTACTTATGAAAATGCCGTGACCTTCTCAAGCGGAAATGTGCTGCAAGGGAGCGGGACATTTTCGTGGTCTCACTATATGCCTGCAGATTTCGAAGTTCTCCCAGCTGTAGTGGAGTCAGCGACCCTGGCCATCATCTCCAGAAGGGCAGCGGATGAGAATGACTCCGTCTTCATCGATTCTGTCAACCTTGGGGAACTTAACGCCACCGGAAATAGCCCAGTAGTGACAAAATTTGACCTTAGTTTTCTTGACGTTTTCAATGATTGGGCGCTTAACGACTCGCTAGACTTCTCCCTTGCCTACATTCAGGAAACTGGCAACTCAAACGTCAACTCAAGCACGCTTACGATGGTTTCATCGAAATTCACGCTCATTTACACACCCGGATCACTCACAAATGAGCAGCGGGTTATGGCTCTGGCAGCCGTACCCGAGCCCGCCTCGCTGGCCCTGCTGGGTCTCGGCCTCGCCGGCCTCGGCGTGATGCGGCGTAGTCAATTGGCCTGATCGCCACAACAGCACGAGGAAATGCCGGCGCACTGCGTCGGATTTTTTACACGCGTCATTAGCGTTTGTTGGGGCAAAGCACGACTTATCGTGTGATCACGCTGAACGTGTTCAATGTGAGGCATACGCAGACGGATGGGGTTATAGCGCATTCCGGGTGATCCAAAAAACCACACCACGCGTATGTCAACGGTACCCGTCCGCTAAGGTTTGCGTACCGGCCACTCAATGCCATCGTCTTGACCGGCTGCTCAGGGTCGCTATGTAAACCTCTACATACGACCCCTATGCACAGTTTGAAACTATGTAAAGTTGGTGCGTGTTGAAGGTACCGACCCAGGCAGGATGCAGCATATGGCGAGACGAGTCAGTGAAAACCTTGTCATAGTTTTCCAGTACAGAGCACGACGATGCATTTGCCACAGTCTGGGGGCGAAATGAACTGCCATGGCGCTTCAGGTTGAATATCGGAGAGCAAGTCCCTCGTGAAGCCCGGTGGTGGTTGGTGTCGCAGTGAACAAGTGGGCATTCTCCGCCACATATCCTAGAATCCACATACTTCATTTTCGAGTTCAAGCTGTGCGATTGGGGATGCGACAATTGCGATAACTATGTGTTGGTCTTCCACTCTTAAAGGCCGGCACTGCAGTGAATTTGGCCGTATCTGCACATAGTTTCAAACTGTGCATAGGGGTCGATAACCGACCAATCTCCCTCCCCACAAAGGCACTAAAAAAAGGCAACCGCTGCATCGGGTCGCCTTTCTTTCTTGTCTGCGCTTGCCTGTCAGCCGAGCAGTCCCCTGAAGAACAACCGGATGCTGTCCCACACGCGGCGGAAGAAGCCGCCCTCTTCGACTGCTTCGAGTGCGACCAGCGGCGCCTGGGTGACGACCTTGCCGTCGGGGCTGATCAGTTCGACGCGGCCCAGCGGTGCGCCGGCGGCGACGGGTGCCATCACATCGGCTTTCGCCAGCACGACGCGGGCCTGGTAGCCCTCGCTTGCGCGCTTGGGCAGCGCGGCGACGAAGTCGGCGGCAACGCCGGCTTTGACGGTGCGGGCGCTGCCTTTCCAGACGTCGATGCTCTGGATGGTTTCGCCCTGCTCGAAGAAGGCTTTGCTTTCGAAGAAGTTGAAGCCATAGCCGAGCAGTTTGGCGGTTTCGGCCGCGCGGGCTTCTTCACTGTCGGTGCCGAACACGACGGCGATGAGACGCTGGCCGTCGCGCTTGCCGGAGGCCACCAGGCAGTAGCCGGCTTCTTCAGTGTGGCCGGTCTTCAGGCCGTCGACGCTGGGGTCGCGCCACAGGAGGAGGTTGCGGTTTGGCTGGCGGATGTCGTTCCAGACGAATTCCTTTTCGGCATAGAGCGCGTAGTGCTGGGGATCCTCGAGGATGATGGCGCGGGCGAGCTTGGCCATGTCGAGCGCGCTCGAATAGTGGTTGGGATCGGGCCAGCCGGTGGCGTTGACGAAGTGGGTATGGGCGAGCCCCAGCCGTTTGGCTTCCTGATTCATCATCGAGGCGAAGGTTTCCTCGCCGCCTGCGATGTGCTCGGCCAGTGCGATGCTGGCGTCGTTGCCCGACTGGACGATGATGCCGCGCAGAAGATCGCTCACTGCGACCTGGTTGCCGACCTTGATGAACATTTTGGAACCGCCCATGCGCCAGGCTTTTTCGCTGACGAGGACAAGGTCGCTTTCTTTCATCCGGCCGCGCTGGAGTTCAAGCGCGGCGACATGCGAGGTCATCAGCTTGGTCAGGCTGGCGGGCGGCAGAGGCGCTTCGCCCTGAACGTCGACCAGGACGTTGCCGCTGGCGGCGTCCATCAGCACGTAGGATTTTGCGGCAAGTTGTGGCGGCGGCGGGATGAGCGGCGCGCTCCAGACGGACGGCGCGATGAACACGCTGAAAAGCAATACGAGTCGTTGCAGGAAATACGGGGTCGTCATGGGTGTGTTGTGGATCAATAAAACGATGAAGAATGGTGAAGTGGGCGCCACGCGTCAGGGGGCGTGGCATGAGGATAACATTGCCTGCCGGCTGTGCGTCAGTCCGGCGCGGTTGCCCTGCTAAACTCCCGCCTATCTTCACCCGAGTGCCGTCTGCATGTCTCCGTCCAGCCCCCATCATCTGACCCGTCAGATTGTCGTTGCGATGCTCGCGGGGATCGTGCTGGGCGTCAGCCTCAATCAGCTGGGCGCCGCGCCCTGGATTCAGGCGACGGTCGTGGACGGCCTGCTGCACGTGGTCGGATCGGTGTTCGTGGCGGCGCTGAAAATGATGGTGGTGCCGCTGGTGTTCGTGTCGCTGGTGGTGGGCGTCACCGCGCTGTCGGACCTGAAGGCGCTGGGACGCATCGGCGTCAAGGCGCTGTCGCTGTATCTGGCGACAACGGCCATCGCCATTACCATCGCCCTGACTCTGGCAGGAATCGTCAGCCCCGGACACGGGTTCGACGCCGGGCAAACGGCAGCCAGCTTCAGCGGCAAGGAGGCGCCGCCGCTGTCGCAGGTGCTGATCGACATTATGCCGACCAATCCGGTGGCGGCGATGGCCGAGGGCAACATGCTGCAGATCATCGTGTTTGCGCTGCTGTTCGGCATGGCGGTGACGATGTCGGGCGCACGCGGAAAACACGTGCTGAATCTGTTCACCGATCTCGACGCGGTCATCATGCACATGGTCGAATGGATCATGCGGCTGGCGCCCTATGGCGTGTTTGCGCTGATCACCCGCACCTTCGCCACGCAGGGGCTCGACCTGCTGCTACCGCTGGCAGCCTATTTCCTGACGCTGACCGCCGCGCTTGCAATCCAGCTATTCGGCACCTATCCGCTGCTGCTGCGCCTACTGGGCTCGCTCAACCCGATTACCTTCCTGCGGAAAATGCGCGACCCGGCGACGTTCGCGTTTTCCACCGCCAGCTCCGGCGCCACGATTCCGGTCACGCTGCGCACGGTGGAAAAGAAGATGGGGGTGAGAAACAGCATCGCCTCGTTCACCGTGCCGATGGGCGCCACCATCAACATGGACGGCACCGCGATGATGCAGGGTGTGGCCACGGTGTTCATTGCCAACGTCTACGGCATCGACCTGTCGATGACCGATTATCTGCTGGTGGTGTTGACCGCCACGCTGGCCTCGGTCGGCACCGCAGCGGTGCCGGGTGTCGGCCTGGTGACGCTGACCATGGTGCTCGGCCAGGTCGGGCTGCCGGTCGAAGGCATCGCGCTCATCATCGGCGTCGACCGCCTGCTCGACATGATGCGCACGACGGTGAACGTCACCGGCGACTGCGCGGTAAGCTGCATCGTCGCCAATAGCGAGCAGGCGCTCGACCAGGCCGTGTTCGACGACCCGACAGCGGGCTCGGTCGAAGCCGCCACGCGCCACACTCTTCCTTCCCATCCGGCTTCCTGAACCATGCTCTATCCGCTGATCCGCCCCGCCCTGTTCTCGCTCGACCCGGAGGACGCCCACGGTCTGACGCTGTCCGGCATCGATGTCGCGCATAAGCTGGGTTTGCTCAATCTGTTGCCGCGCGTGCAAGGCGCGCCGGTGCGCGTGATGGGGATCGACTTCCCCAGTGCGGTCGGGCTGGCGGCCGGCCTCGACAAGGATGGCGCGCACATCAACGCGCTGGCGGCGCTGGGTTTCGGCTTCATCGAAATCGGCACGGTGACGCCGCGCCCGCAACCCGGCAACCCGAAGCCGCGCCTGTTCCGGCTGCCTGCGGCCCATGCCATCATCAACCGCATGGGCTTCAACAATCTAGGCGTCGACAATCTGGTGAAGAACGTCGAGGCCAGCGGCTTCACCGGCGTGCTCGGCATCAACATCGGCAAGAACAAGAACACGCCGAACGAACACGCAGTGGACGACTACCTGACCTGCCTAGACAAGGTCTACGCCCATTCGAGCTATGTGACAGTGAATATTTCCTCACCCAATACGCAAAATCTACGGGAACTGCAGAAGGACGAGGCGCTTGATGCGCTGTTGTCGGCGATCAAGATGCGGCAGTCCGAACTCGCGCAGCTGCACGGAAAATATGTGCCAGTCGCGCTGAAGATCGCGCCCGATCTCGACGACTCGCAAATCGCCGCGATTGCCGCGCTGCTGATGATGCATCGCATCGATGCCGTGATCGCGACCAACACCACGATTGCGCGCGAGGCCGTTGCTGGCCTGGCGAATGCCGATGAAGCCGGCGGCCTGTCCGGTGCACCGGTGCGGGCGGCGTCCACCCACGTTGTCCAGGCGCTGGCGCATCATCTGAAGAACGAAGTGCCGATCATCGGCGTCGGCGGGATTCTGTCGGGCAACGATGCGCAGGAGAAAATCGACGCCGGCGCGTCGCTGGTGCAGCTCTATTCCGGCCTCATTTACCGTGGCCCCGAGCTGGTGCGCGAATGCGTGCAGCGCCTTGCTGCATCCACCATTTAAGCCGCCGGCTCACCATTCCTCACGAGGCTCGCCATGCACATCGGCATTCCCAAGGAAATCAAGAACCACGAATACCGGGTGGCGCTCACCCCAGAAGGCGCCCACGAACTGACCCAGGCTGGACATGTTGTCAGCATCGAAACCGGCGCAGGCGCGGCGGTCGGATTCGACGACGACCACTATCGCGCAGCCGGCGCCGTCGTCGTGGACTCGGCGGCTGAGACCTATGCGGCCGATCTGGTCGTCAAGGTCAAGGAGCCGCAGCAGGAGGAAGTCAAACACCTGCGCGAAGGGCAACTCCTGTTCTGCTACCTGCACCTGGCCGCTGCGCCCAAGCTCGCGCATGGCCTGATGGCGCACGGCGTGACGGCGATTGCCTATGAAACCGTCAGCGCGGCAAACGGCAGCCTGCCGCTGCTGCTGCCGATGTCCGATATTGCCGGTCGGCTGGCGCCGCAAATGGGCGCGCTTGGTCTGCACAAGTCGCACGGCGGCAACGGCAAGCTCATCATGGGTTTGCCCGGCGTGCCGCCCGCGCATGTGGTCATCATCGGCGCCGGGGGGGTGGGTTTGGGCGCGGCCAGGGTGGCAACGGGACTGGGCGCGCGCGTCACCCTGATCGATCGCCAGGCCGGCAAGCTCGCCCACGCCGAGGCGCAATTCGGCGCGCGGGTGGAAACGCGGTTTTCGTCTCCCGAGGCCATCGCCGACAGCCTCGTCCATGCTGACATCGTGATCGGCGCGGCGCAGATTCCGGGCCGCCATGCACCCCGCCTGATCAGCCACGCCTTGCTGAAAAAAATGCCTCCGGGTTCGGTACTGGTTGACGTGGCGATCGACCAGGGCGGCGTCGCGGAAACCTCGCGCGCCACCACCCACAGCCATCCGTTCTTTGTGACCGACGGTATCGTCCATTATTGCGTGACCAACATGCCCGGTGCGGTGGCGCGCACATCCACCGATGCCCTCACCCATGCCACGTTGCCTTATGTTCTGGCGCTGGCCACACAGGGAATGGCGGCGCTGGAAGCGGATAGCGGGCTCAAATCAGGGATGCAGATCCATGCCGGCAAGATCACCCATCCGGGGTTGGAGCAGGACCTGAAGACCGTCTGAATCAAGTGTAGGAGGCGATCTCCGGCACCTCCAGCCACTCGTGCCCCAGCACGGAAAAATCGGGGCCAAACTGGTAAACCAGTGGCACGCCGGACGGAATCTCAACCCGCTCCATCTCCTCGGCGGTCAGGCTGTCCAGATGCATGACCAGCCCGCGTATCGTGTTGCCGTGGCTGATCACCAGCAGGCGTTTTCCCGCACGCAGGCGCGGCAGCAGCACTTCGTGCCAGTACGGCAAGGTGCGCTGCTGGCAATCGCGCAGGCTTTCGCTGGCCGGCAAGTCCATGGGATCCAGTGTCGCATATAGTGGGTCGCAACGCGGATGGCGCGGATCGTCCCAACGCAGCGGTGGCGGCGGTTCGATATAACCGCGCCACCAGCGGCGTGAAGCTTCCTCTCCCCAGGCCTCAAAAATCTCCTGCTTGTTCATGCCCTGCAGTGCGCCGTAATGGCGTTCGTTCAGCCGCCAACTGGTGAAAAACGGGACCTCTGGCGTCCCCATCGCATTCAGTATTGCCTCGGCGCTTTGGCGGCTACGCTGCAATACCGAGCCATGCACCTCGTCAAACGCAAAGCCTGCCTGGGCCAGATGGCGCCCCGCAATATCCGCCTCGGTGAGGCCGACCTCGGTGAGCGGGATATCGGTCCAACCGGTGAAGCGGTTGCTCAGGTTCCATTCGCTGTGGCCATGGCGAAAGAACACCAACCGATGGTCGGGCTTGTTCATTCGGGCGCCTCCGTCAGTACATCATGCAGATGGTGCCGGTCGGCCCACGCTTCCAGGTGCCAGCCTTGGCCATCGAAATGGAACCAGTTGAGCGCACAGTTGGGAATCACAAAATCGCGCGGCGTGTGCAGCGGGCGTCCGGTCGCGCGGCGATACACCACGTCCAGCACGCCGCTGTGGCTGACGGCAGCGATCGTCTGCCCGCTGTGATGCCGTACCAACCAGTCGATTCCCTCGCTCACCCGCTCGGCAAACTGTCGCAGCGACTCGCCCGTCTCGAAGTCATAGTCCATGTCCCGCGCCACATAGTGCGCATAGGCTTCCGGGTAGCGCGACTCGCCCTGTGCGGCGGTCATGCCCTGAAACACTCCATAATGCCGTTCGCGCAGCTGCGGAAGGCGTTTCACGGCCTGGTCCTCGCGCTGTGCCAGTGCGTTCGCGGTTTCCTCCGCCCGCAGCAGGTCACTGCTGTAAATGGCCTGAAACCGGTGATGCGCCGCATTGAACGCCATCGCCAGCGCCTGCGCACGCCCGGTGTCGTTGAGCGGAATATCAGTGTGGCCCTGAATACGCTTGTGCACATTCCAGTCGGTTTCACCATGGCGGATGATGCAGATACGGGTATTGATAGGTTTTGATATGTGATGCATAAGACGGCTCTATATAGCCCCGGGAAACATGACTCAGAATCTGACATAAAATATCGCCGGTGTCAGTATCGAACTCAAGCAGCAGCCCCACCCGGGCTGGCCTGCAGAGGTGCGTCAACTTGACACAGGCAAATTAATGGATATATTTATCTGGATATTCGAAATCAATAATTGCATTCGCATATATTAATTTAGTAATCAATCACGGGAGACGTGTATGGAAGCGACAACCTACAACTATAAGGTCGTCCGCCAATTTGCCATCATGACGGTGGTATGGGGGATTGTCGGTATGCTGGTCGGGGTCATCCTGGCAGCACAACTGATCTGGCCGGACTTAACCTTTGGAATTGAATGGCTGTCGTACGGCCGTCTGCGTCCCTTGCACACCAACGCGGTGATCTTCGCGTTCGGCGGCTCGGCCATGTTTGCAGTGTCTTACTACATCGTGCAGCGAACCTGCCAGGTGCGATTGTGGGGCGAAAAACTCGCCGCCTTCACGTTCTGGGGCTGGACCCTGGTAATCGTGCTGGCCGCCATCACGCTGCCGCTGGGCTACACCAGCTCCAAGGAATACGCCGAGCTGGAATGGCCGATCGACATCCTGATCACGGTGGTGTGGGTGGCCTACGCGCTGGTCTTCTTCGGCACCATCATCAAGCGCAAGACCAGCCACATCTACGTGTCGAACTGGTTCTTCGGCGCCTACATCCTGGTGATCGCAATCCTGCATATCGTCAACAGCGCCGAACTGCCGGTGACTTTCACCAAGTCCTACTCCGCCTACGCCGGGGTGCAGGATGCGATGATCCAGTGGTGGTACGGCCATAACGCGGTGGGCTTCTTCCTCACCACCGCCTTCCTCGGCATGATGTATTACTTCATTCCGAAGCAGGCAGGCCGCCCGATCTATTCCTACCGCCTGTCGGTCGTCCACTTCTGGTCGCTCAACTTCATCTACATGTGGGCGGGTCCGCACCATCTGCAGTACACCGCGCTGCCCGACTGGGCGCAGTCGCTCGGCATGGTGTTCTCGCTGATGCTGCTGGCGCCTTCCTGGGGCGGCATGATGAACGGCATCATGACCCTGTCCGGCGCTTGGCATAAGCTGCGCACCGATCCAATCCTCAAGTTCATGGTGACCGCGCTGTCGTTCTACGGCATGTCCACCTTTGAAGGTCCGATGATGTCGATCAAGACGGTCAACGCCTTGTCGCACTACACCGAATGGACCATTGGCCACGTGCACTCCGGCGCGCTGGGCTGGGTCGCAATGATCACGATCGGTTCGATGTACTACCTGATCCCGCGCCTGTTCGGCCGTGGTTCGATGTACAGCACCAAGCTGATCGAATGGCATTTCTGGTGGTCGACCATCGGCGTCGTGCTGTATATCGCCGCCTTGTGGATCGCAGGTGTGGCGCAGGGCCTGATGTGGCGCGCGGCGAATGCCGACGGCACGCTGACCTACAGCTTCGCTCAGGTGCTGAACACCATGTATCCGTTCTACGGCGTCCGCCTCCTGGGTGGCACGCTGTTCTTCGCCGGGATGTTGCTGATGGCTTACAACGTCTGGAAGACTGTGCGAATGGGTCGCGTGGTTGATGACGCCCCCATCCCCCAAGCCGTTCACGCATAAGGAGACCGACCATGATTTCGCATGAAACCATAGAAAAAAACCTCGGTCTGCTGATCGTGCTGACCATTCTCATCGTCAGCATCGGCGGACTGGTGCAGATCGTGCCGCTGTTCTTCCAGACCTCCACCACCACCGCGGTGGAGGGGTTGAAGCCCTACACGGCGCTTCAACTGTCTGGGCGCGACATCTACATCCGTGAAGGCTGCGTCGGCTGTCACTCGCAGATGATTCGCCCGTTCCGGGCCGAAACCGAACGCTATGGCCACTATTCGGTAGCGGGCGAGTTCGTCTACGATCGTCCCTTCCTGTGGGGCTCCAAGCGCACCGGCCCGGATCTTCACCGTGTTGGCGGCCGCTACTCCGACGCCTGGCACTATGCCCACCTGATGAATCCGCGCGACGTGGTACCGGAATCCAACATGCCGGCCTACCCCTGGTTGGACCGCCCGCTGAAGGATGCCGCCATCCAGAAGAAGATGCGCACGCTGAACATCGTCGGCCATGGCTACACCGAGCAGGAAATAGCCGAAGCGCCTGCCGCGCTGGAAGGCAAGACCGAAATGGAAGCGGTCATCGCCTACATGCAGTCGCTGGGCACCAGCGCCCCGAAGGCCAATTAACTCGGCATGGATAGCGGATTAATCAGCGGCATCGTCACAGCCGTCTTCGTCGTAGTGTTCATCGGCATCGTCTGGTGGGCCTACAGCAAGGGAAACAAGCAGCGTTTTGAAGACGCCGGCAAGTTGCCCTTCGACGAAGACGACTCCCAAGGGATACCGTCCCCGCGGGACATAACGCCAGCCAAACAAGGAGACAAGAAATGAGTGACTTTACAAGCGGCTTCTGGCCGATTTACATCACGGTCCTCACCCTGGTGAGCATCATCGGGACTTGGATATTTCTCAAGTCACAGACCACCCGCAAGCTCGCCCCCGGTGAAAAGGCCGAACTGATCGAGCACACTTGGGACGAGGACCTGCAGGACTTGAACAACCCGCTTCCCAAGTGGTGGCTGGGCCTGTTCTACAGCACGCTGGTGTTTGCCGTGGCATATCTGGCGCTGTGGCCGGGCTTGGGCAATTTCGCCGGAATGCTGAACTGGACCTCCGTGCAGGAATACCAGGACGAGGTCAAAGCGGCCGAAGCCAAGTTCCAGCCGGTGTACGCCGGATTCATGCAGCAGGACATTGCAACGGTCGCGGCCGATCCGAACGCCCAAGCCATTGGTAAGAATCTGTTCCTGACCTACTGCTCGCAGTGCCATGGGTCGGGCGCAGCGGGTGCGGTCGGCTTCCCCAACCTGACCGATAGCGATTCGCTCTACGGCAGCGACCCGGACACCATCAAGGCAACGCTGACGGATGGCCGTTCCGGGATGATGCCCGCTTTGGGCGCTGCACTGGGGCCTGATGGCACCAAGGAAGTCGTCAACTATGTGCTGTCGCTGTCGGGCCGCACCCACGACGCCGCGCTGGCAGCAGCAGGCCGGACCAAGTTTGAAGAAAACTGTGCCGCCTGCCACATGCCTGACGGCACCGGCATGCAGGCGATGGGTGCACCCAACCTGACCGACAAAGTATGGTTGTATGGCGGCTCCGAAGGCGCGATCACCGAGAGCATTGTCAATGGCCGCAACGGCGTGATGCCCGGCATGGCGCAAACCATGGGGACCACGTCCAACAAGGACGCCAAGCTGCACCTGTTGTCGGCTTATGTATACGGCCTTCACCAGAAGCAGTAACTAGCACGTCGCGCCCGCCGGGGATCCTCCGGCGGGCCGCTTGAACGCATTGACCCGGCCTGCCCGGACAGAGCGTTCAAGCGGCCCGGAATTTCATGGATTAGAGCATTGACCGACAAGAAGCAGCCCGACACGTCCAACGCACCCATCGAGCAGCAGCTTTACGCGATCCGGCAAAAAATTCAGCCGCGCGCGGTGCACGGCGTGTTCGCCAACTGGCGTGTTGCGCTGGTCCTGCTGACCCAAGCCCTCTATTACGGCGTGCCCTGGCTTCAATGGAATGACCGCCAGGCGGTGCTGTTCGATCTGGCCGCGCGAAAGTTCTACATCTTCGGCGTCGTGTTCTGGCCGCAGGACTTCATCTATCTCACGGCCATTCTGATCCTGTCTGCGTTGGCACTGTTCCTGTTCACGGCGGTAGCCGGACGACTCTGGTGCGGCTATGCCTGCCCGCAAACCGTCTACACCGAAGTCTTCATGTGGGTAGAAGAATGGCTAGAGGGCGACCACCTTGCGCGCAAGAAGCTCGACAAGTCCACCTGGAACGCCAACAAGCTGAAAAAGCGCGGGCTGAAGCATGCAGTCTGGATTGCGATCGCATTGTGGACGGGCTTCACCTTCGTTGGCTATTTCACCCCGATCCAAACCCTGGCAGCCGAAACGCTCAGCGGAAGTCTCGGTCCATGGCAAACCTTCTGGATCCTGTTTTACGGCTTTGCCACCTGGGGGAACGCCGGCTACATGCGCGAGCAGGTGTGTCTGTACATGTGCCCCTACGCACGGTTCCAGAGCGTGATGTTCGATTCCGACACGCTGACCGTCACCTACGACAGTTCGCGCGGCGAGCCGCGCGGCGCGCGCGGCAAGAAGGTCGATTACAAGGAAGCCGGGCTCGGTGCCTGCGTCGACTGCAATGTCTGCGTCCAGGTCTGCCCCACCGGCATCGATATCCGTAAAGGTCTGCAATACGAATGCATCGGCTGTGCCGCTTGTATCGACGGCTGCGACCAGATCATGGACAAGATGAACTACCCGCGCGGGCTGATTCGCTACACCACGGAAAATGCGGTGAAAGGCGCCTACCCTGACAGCGGGATCGTTAAACACATCCTGCGCCCGCGCACGATTATCTACACTGTGTTGATGACCCTGATTTCGGGTGCTTTTGTTTACAGCCTCGCAACTCGCGTTCCGCTGCGCGTCGACGTCGTGCGAGACCGCGCAGCGCTATCGAAGGAAACCGACGAGGGCATGGTCGAAAACGTCTACCGCCTGCAACTCATCAACAAGGACGGACAGACACACCGCTACACGATCCAGGCACAAGGCATCGATGGCCTGCAAGTGGTCGTCCCGCCGGGAGAAATCGTGGCCAAACCGCTCCAGACCATCGATATTCCGGTCAGCCTGATTGCCGACCCTGTAAGCCTGAAAGGCCGCTCGATCGCGGTCACGTTCACGATTCAGGCCAACGACGATCCAGCCATTCAGGAAGACGTCGAAACCAAGTTTTTCAACCGGTAATTATTATGAACACTCTGAAAGCCCCTGCAACAAGCAAAGTCTGGTATCGCGAGCCCTGGCCGTGGTTCCTGATCAGCCTGCCCGCCACTGCGGTGATCGCCGGGCTTACAACCGTCTGGATTGCCTATCAGAGCGCGGATGGACTGGTCGTGGGCGATTACTACAAAGCCGGCCTCGCCATTAACCAGACGCTGGCGCGCGACGATGCCGCGCGCACGCTGGCGCTGACGGCCACACTGCAGATCGAGGAAGGCGGGCTGGGGCTCAGGCTTGCCGGACACCTGCCTACCTACCCGGACCGACTCGCACTCATCTTGGCCCATCCAACCCGCCAGGGCATGGATCAGTCGCTTGAATTAAGCCACGCCGGTGGCGGACGCTACCATACATCGATGCCATCCATGCCAGCCGGCAAATGGCATGCCCAGCTTGCCGACGACGACGCCACATGGCGGCTTACCGGCGTGCTGCACACCCCCTTCAGCCAGCCCGTCACACTTGGGACGGACGCTGAATTCACCGTTCAACAACAGGGAGACTGAAATGGACGCCGTAATGGATTTATTGTTCACCAGCCCGATCGGGCTGTTAAGCCTGTTCACCATCCTCTTCATGATCGTCATGGCCTTCTATCTGCTGGCCATGTACAAGCGCAAAATCAACGATCCGGATGAGTAAACCCCCACCCTGACGAGGAGAACGCCATGATGCAGCGTCTGATCCATATTCTGTGGCCGTCCTTCCTTGTTGCCGGGGTGGCCGATATCATTTTCACCAGCCTGTTCGACCCGCTGGAAATCATGTATCGCGGCGAGGCGCTGATCGAACATCGCATCGCCGCCTACACCATCGGGTTTTTTGTATTCTGGCTACTGGGCATTTCCGCTAGTGCCCTGACCTGCTATTTTCAGCGCGGCGCAGGGGATATCAACCACTGTCCGCTCCCGCCGCGTGGCCGGCCTGATGGTTGCCCCAAACGCGACGACGGCAGCAACTGCGGCGAATAAGGGAATCAAGCCGTTTTGGAATAACGTGGCTGTTCGGTCGTTGCCTCCTTCAGGTAACGATCGAAGCACATCCCGATGTTGCGCAGGAACAGCCGGCCAGTTGGGGTGACATCGATCCTGTCTGAAGTGATCGTCACCAGCCCGTCGTCCGCAAGCGGTCGCAGGCTGGTCAACGCGTCGGCGAAATAATCAGTAAAACCGACCGCCCATTCGCGGCCAAACGCAGCGAAA
Source organism: Thiobacillus sp. (assembly GCA_046484355.1). Lineage (GTDB taxonomy): Bacteria > Pseudomonadota > Gammaproteobacteria > Burkholderiales > Thiobacillaceae > Thiobacillus. The sequence goes on along the minus strand of JAWOJD010000116.1, from coordinate 28,614 downwards.
TCAAGTTCAAGATCACACATCACGCGGGTAATCGCAGAACGCCGGATCTGGTCGTCAAGAGTAAGCTTGAGACCGCGCTCGACGGCAAAACCGGTTGCCGCGATGCTTTCCTGATAGCGCTTGAGATTTTTTTCGTTTTGCATGTACACGTCTGCCGTCTGGCTGATGCTCGACGCGCCAAAAGCCAGAATGTCGCAGTTCTTGTGCGTGGTGTAGCCTTGAAAATTACGCCACAAGGTCTTGTTCTGCTGCGCCCGCACCAGTTCATCTTCCGGGCGGGCGAAGTGATCGAGCCCGATATTGATGTAGCCCGCAGCCCCGAGCGAGTCGTTCACCACCTGCTGCAGGCCCAGACGGGTGGCTGAATCGGGCATGTCCGATTCCTTGATCAGTTGCTGGTGTTTCTTCATCCAGGGCACGTGGGCATAGGCAAACACCGCCAGACGATCAGGCGCCCATTCCGCAACCCGTTCCAGGGTGCGGCTGAAGCTCGCCACAGTCTGCTTTGGCAAGCCCACGATCAGATCCAGGTTGATGCTCGAAAAGCCGAGTTCGCGAGACCAGTCGAGGACTTGCTGGATTAGCGCCTCGGACTGAATGCGGTTGACGGCCTGCTGCACCTCAGGATCCATGTCCTGCACGCCAAACGACACGCGGTTGAAACCGGATTCACGCAAGGCGACCAGATGCTCGCGCGTCAGTTCGCGCGGATCGATTTCGCAGCTGATTTCAGCATCGTCGGCCAGGGTGAAATGGTGGCGCATCCGTTCCATCAAGCGCCGCATGTCGTCTGGATTCAGATACGTGGGCGTGCCCCCGCCCCAGTGCAGCTGTCGAACCTCGCGCTTGGAATCAACCCGTTGCGCGGTACGCACCATCTCCTGGTCAAGGTAAGCCAAATAAGGCTTGGTTTTGCTGTAATCGCGTGTCGCCACCATGTTGCAGCCGCAGTAGTAGCACAGTGAGTCGCAAAACGGGATGTGCGCATAAAGCGACAAGCCGCGGTCCGGCGCCGGCGCTGTCAATGCATCCGCCCAGTCCGCCTCGGTGAAACGGGTATGGAAATACGGAGCCGTCGGATACGACGTGTAACGCGGGCCAGGTACGCTGTATTTCTGAAGTAGTTCCAGAGTCGTCGACATCATCTTGGCAACCTATTGCTGATATACCTGTCCTTATTACCACATGCCATGCTTGATATCCAGTCGTGCTCGGCCTGCGATTACGCAAGCCTCGGCAGGCTGTCACGGCACCGTGATTCTCAGCGCGCCGAAATCATCATTGAACAGACCCACTTCGTCGCCCGACAAGAACTTCCAGCCTTCCAGGTGCCCGAAATCTGTACTCGATTTCGGCCCTAGATCGAGCTTGAAGCGTTTGGCCGTCGACAGGGTGGGATTTCGCACACTGAGCACCACGTTCAGATAGCGGTCGCTGCTGTTTTCAATTATCGCGACTAGGCCTTTGCCCAACATCGACGACCGGAAGCTGACGATCACCGGCAACGCCGGTTTGGCGGCGGTGACCGTTTGATAATCCGTTTCCTTGTAGGCCAGTTGGGCCTGGAGCTGTTCGACTTCCCGCAGGCTCTCGGTCAGCTGGCTTCGCGTTTCAGCCAGGTAGCGCTCTGTCTGCTGGCGGGTTTCGACTTCCTTCGACAAGCGCCGCTTCACATCACCCAGATCGACATTGAGCATGAAGGCATACAGCGCCAGACCACACGCCAGAATCACCAGCACGACATTCAAGCCGACGGAAACAAGCAACCCGCGCCGACTGGACGGCTGCGGGACGGGTTTTTCCTTGTCAGGCGCCTGGCTCATCCTGTGTTGCGCATCCCCGCAGCGATGGCATTGATGGTGCGCTTAAGGGGAGTCAGCCAGACGTCCTGCTCGGCTTCCGGCACGTTATCCGAGCGGTAGCGTTTCAGCATGCGGACCTGAATATGATTGATCGGATCGATATAGGGCCGACGGCGCGAAATGGACAGGGTCAAAGCCTGGTTGTCTTCGAGTAGTGCGCCGATCTGCGCCACCTGCAGGACTCCGGACACCGTGAGCGCATATTCGTCTGCAATCGCACGGTAGACCCCCATGGAATTGGGGTGGTCGCACAGGCGCGCATATTCCTCGGCAATTTCAACGTCTGCCTTGGTCAGCGCCATTTGCACGTTGGACAGCAGCCCGCGGAAGAACGGCCACTCGCGGCACATCGCCTGCAGATGCGCCAAGCCATCCGGTTCATTGGCGATGAAGTCCCTCAGTGCGCTGCCGATGCCATACCAGGCCGGCAGGGTATGGCGTGACTGCGCCCAGCCGAACACCCAGGGAATGGCGCGAATCGACGCCAATGATCGGTCGGCCTTCTTGCGATGGGAAGGTCGGCTGCCGATATTGAGCATGCCGATTTCGGTCACCGGGGTGCTCTCGTAAAAATAATCGATGAAACCAGGCGTGCCGATCAACGCACGATAGGCCAACTCGCCGCGCGTGGCGATCTCGAGCATCCAGTCGAGATAGGCTTGAGGGTAACGCACGTCGCTGTGCGCCAGCGCAGTGGCACTGGCCTTGAGCAGACCGGTGACGCCCATGCCGATTTCGTAGTTGGCGGTCTCGGGATTGCTGTATTTGTAGAACAGCATCTCGCCCTGCTCGGTGAACTTGATCTCGCCGTTCACGGTTCCCGGCGGCTGTGACAGAATCGCTTCATGGGTAGGGCCGCCGCCCCGTCCCACGGTGCCGCCGCGCCCGTGGAACAGGCGACATTCGACCCCATGGTGCTGGGTCAGGGCAATGATTGAAAGCTGGGACTGGTAGAGATTCCAGTTTGACGCCAGGATGCCGCCATCCTTGCACGAATCCGAATAGCCCAGCATCACCTCCTGCACGTTCCCGTTGGCCGACACCAGGGCGCGGTACGACTTGTTGGTGAAAAGCTGGTCGAGAATGGTTTCGCTATGCTGGAGGTCTTCCACCGTCTCAAACAGCGGTGCGGGCGTGATGTGGCAGAACCAGTCGCGCCCGTTGTGGCCGCACAGTCCGACCAGCCGGGCCAGCAGCATCACTTCCATGACGTGCGAGGCAGTGTGGGTCATCGAAATCACGTAGGCGCCAAAGACATCGTTGCCCACTTCTGCACGCAGCTTGGCCATGCGCCGGAAGACGGCAAGCGTCTCGCGCGCTTCGTCGTCCAGCAGCGCATCGTTCACCTCGATCGGATCGATGTGGCCCACCCAGGCCGCCAGCCGATCGAGGCGCCCGGCTTCGTCCGCACCCGTATAGTCGAAATCGGCATCGATCTGGCGCAGCACGGCATCAACCGTACGCGTATGCACGGTCGATTCCTGACGGATATCCAGCTGCAGCAGGTGAAAACCGAAACTCTCGACCAGCCGGATCAAGGCCTGCAGGTCCTGCGCAGCGATGATGCGGTCGCCATGACTGATCAGCGAATCGCGGAGCAGGTACAGGTCATCGAGAAAAACGGTCGCGTTTTCGTAGGCCAGGTGCGGCGAGAAGCTGGGGACATCGGCCAGGCACTGGTGCACGTAGGAGAGGTTGGCTTCCAGGCGCGCCAGCATCAATGCAGCCATGCGACGATAGGGTTCACGGCTGTAGATCTGCACGGCCGTGCCGCAGAACACCTGTTCGCCAAACTCCGATTCGTATTCCGCCAGACGCGCAAGGAATGGAGTGGAAGGCGTGCACCAGTCCCGACTATGGGTCAGGCTCTGCTTCAGTTCCGTGACGCGTGCAAGATACTCGTCGAGCGCTGCCTGCATCTGCCGGTGAACCGTCCATTCGGTGACATCTGCCGTGACGAACGGATTCCCGTCGCGGTCGCCGCCAATCCACGATCCGAACTTGATGAAGCTTGGAACGCGAACCAGGGGCGTCCCGTCGGCTTTCACGCCGTAATGCTTGCGGAGCGCTTTTTCAAAATAGGTATAGGCTTTCGGTACCGCCTCGAACAGGCTCTCGCGCACGTAATACAGGCCATTCCGAACCTCGTCGCGCACTTCGAGTTTGGCACTGCGCAACTCGTCGGTGCGCCACATCACCTGAATCTCTGCAGCCAGCTGGGTTTCGAGTTCGCGCTGGTCGTTCACGCCCAAGGTGGGGCTGTACAACTGGTCGCAGATCAAAAACACCCGGCGCATCCCCTCCATGACGGCCCGACGTCGGGCTTCCGTGGGATGCGCGGTGAACACCGGCGCATACAGCAGACGGCCCACCATGCCTTGCAAGGCGTCGACCGGTATGCCCTGCGCCTTCAGTTCACCAACGGTCCGGTCGAACGAGCCTTCCCACATGGCCATGCCATGCGACAGGGTGCGGCGGCGGTTCCGGTGGGCAAAGCTTTCTTCCGCCACATTGACCAGCTTGAAGTAGCTGGAAAAGGCGCGCACCACCAGCTCGACCTTGCCGGCAGGCATCGCATCGATGAAGTCCATCAGTTCAGTGCGCCGCGCCTGGTCTTCCTGCTGGTGCAGCTCGGCAAAGCCCCGTCGTAGGGTTTCGACCGCCTCGTATACCTCTTCGCCTGCAAATTCAAGCAAGACCTGGCCCAGCAGCGTGCCAAGCAGTCTGACCTGTGCACGCAGGTCGTCATCGGTCAGAAGGATATCGGGTGCATTCATAGCGGTCTTCAATGGCGTCCGGCGCGGCGTTTCAGCGCACCGGACTGAGGGCGGCAAAGCCAGTTATTTTCTCATAGTCCGGCTGCATCACCCAACCGCGCGCCGGGCGTTGCGGAACATGCGCAGCCACGGCCCATCGCCGGTCATCGCGTCCGGCTTCCAGGACAGCTGCGCGGCGCGGAAGACACGCTCCGGATGCGGCATCAGGATGCTGAAGCGGCCATCGCCGGTGGTAAAGCCGGTCAGCCCGCCGGCCGACCCGTTGGGGTTCAGCGGGTAGGATTCGGTCGGCGTGCCATGGTGATCGACATAGCGCAGCGTGGAAACGGCCTGCGCGGCATGGGCCGCGTCGCGGAAAACGACCCGGCCCTCGCCATGCGATACCGCAATCGGCATGAGCGAGCCCGCCATGTCGGCAAAGAACAGGGAGGGCGACGCCAGCACCTCGACCTGCGCAAAACGCGCCTCGAATTGTTCCGACAGGTTGCGCTCGAAGCGCGGCCAGGCTTCAGCGCCAGGAATCAGGTCATGCAACTGGCTCATCATCTGGCAGCCGTTGCACACCCCCAGGGCAAACGTATCGGCACGCCCGAAAAACGCGGCGAACTGGTCTCGCGCACGCGGGTTGAACAGAATCGACTTGGCCCAACCGCCTCCCGCGCCCAGCACATCGCCGTAACTGAATCCGCCGCATGCAGCCAGACCCGTGAAGTCGCCCAGGCTCACCCGGCCCGCAAGAATATCGCTCATGTGCACGTCGACTGCGGCAAACCCGGCGACATCGAACGCAGCGGCCATTTCGACCTGGCCATTGACGCCCTGCTCGCGCAGCACCGCCACCCGCGGGCGCTTGCCGGTCGCGATAAAAGGCGCTGCAATGTCGGCCTGCGCATCGAAGCTTAATGTATAGCGCAGCCCTGGATCATCGGCATCCGCATGGGTCGAGAATTCCTGCTCGGCGCAGGACGGGTTATCGCGCAGTCTGGCCATTTCGTAACTCGTGCGCGCCCAGGTGCGCTGCAGGTCGGTGCGCGCCTCATCCAGAATCGCCCGGCCTTTGCGCACTATCCGGATGCGGTCCAGCGCATTGACGTGGCCGATGATGTGAAACTCACTCCGCAGCCCCGCATCGATGAAGGCCTGCATCACGGCTTGCGTGTCGCTTCTTCGCGTCTGCAGAATCGCGCCGGCTTCCTCATTGAACAGCACATTGAACACGCGCGTGGAATACCCCGGCGCACCCAGCGGCTCGGGCTCCGGCAGGCCGTCTTCCTCGACTTCGTGGCGAATCAGGTCGAGACACAATTCATCCACGTCCAGTTCAATCCCGCAGTGGCCCGCAAATGCCATTTCGCACAAGGCCGCGAACAGGCCGCCGTCGGAGCGGTCGTGATACGCCAGCAACTTGCCGGCGGCGTTCAAACTCTGCACCGTGTCGAAGAAGCCACCCAGAATCGTAGCGGCCGGGGCATCCGGGCAACGGTTGCCTACCTGCTTGTAGGCCTGGGCAAAACTCGATCCGCCCAGACGGTTTTTACCCATCCCCAGATCGATCAGGATAAGATCGGACTCACCCGCGTCGGCACGAAGCTGCGGCGTGAGGTGTGCCGTTGCATCAGGCGTATTGGCAAACGCCGAAATCAGCAGCGAAATAGGCGAGGTCACCGCTTTTTTCTCGCCGTTGGCATCCCACACCGTTTTCATGCTCATCGAATCCTTGCCGACTGGAATGCTCACGTCCAGCGCCTGGCAATACTGCGACACCGCTGCCACGGTATCGAACAGCGCGGCATCTTCGCCCGCATGTCCCGCCGGCGCCATCCAGTTAGCGGATAACTTGATTTGCCCGAGCCCTTCGACGCGCGCAGCGGCCATGTTGGTGATCGCCTCGACGACCGCCATGCGGCCCGAAGCAGGCGCATCGATCAAGGCCAGCGGGGCCTTTTCACCGATAGAGAACACTTCGCCCTGCGTGGTCCGATACCCCGCCAGCGTGATCGCACAATCGGCAACCGGGACCTGCCACGGTCCCACGCACTGGTCGCGTGCCGTCAGACCGCCGACCGTGCGATCGCCAATCGAAATCAGGAACATCTTGGACGCCACGCCCGGCACCGCCAGAACGCGATAGGCCGCGTCCTTCAGGTCGATCCCGTCCAGTTCCAGCGGCGCAGGCAATGCCGCCTGATGCGCGACATCGCGCGTCATGCGGGGCGGTTTGCCGAGAATCACTTCGAGATCGACATCGACCGGCGCGTTCTGGAAATGGCCGTCGGTCACCAGCAGGTGATTGTTCTCGGTAGCTTCGCCCAGCACGGCGAACGGGCAGCGCTCGCGCTGGCAGATTGCACGGAATTCGCCGATGCGGTCTGGCGGAATCGCCAGCACGTAGCGTTCCTGTGCCTCGTTGCACCAGATTTCGCGCGGCGACATGCCGGACTCTTCCGATGGCGCGGCGCGCAATTCAAAACGGCCGCCGCGGCCACCGCCATGCACCAGTTCCGGCAGCGCGTTCGACAGGCCGCCCGCGCCGACATCATGGATGGAAAGTATCGGGTTGGTTTCACCCAGCTGCCAGCAGCGGTCGATGACCTCCTGCGCGCGCCGTTCCATTTCCGGGTTGCCGCGCTGCACCGAATCGAAATCCAGATCAGCCGCGTTGGCACCTGTGTCCATCGACGAGGCCGCGCCTCCACCAAGGCCGATCAGCATGCCGGGGCCGCCCAGTTGAATCAGCAATGTGCCGGTCGGCAGCATTTTCTTGTGGACATGGTCGTCGCGAATGCTGCCCACGCCGCCCGCCAGCATGATGGGCTTGTGATAGCCGCGGCGCTGCCCGGCCACGGTTTCCTCGAAGCTGCGAAAATAGCCCGCCAGATTGGGGCGGCCGAATTCGTTGTTGAACGCCGCTGCGCCGATGGGGCCTTCGAGCATGATCGCGAGCGGCGTGACGATGCGGTCGGGCTTGCCGTAGGGGGTGCTTTCCCATGGTTGGAGGTAGCCGGGGATATTCAGGTTCGACACCGAGAAGCCGCCCAGTCCTGCCTTGGGCTTGGAGCCGGTGCCCGTCGCCCCCTCGTCGCGGATTTCTCCGCCGCTGCCGGTTGCGGCACCGGGGAACGGTGAAATCGCCGTCGGGTGGTTGTGCGTTTCCACCTTCATCAACACATGCGTCAGTTCGCTGCTGTAGGCATAGCTGCCGTCGGCACGCGGATAAAAGCGGTCGATCTGCGCGCCCTCAATGACCGAGGAGTTATCCGAATACGCCACCACCGTGCCCGCAGGATGGGCTGCGTGGGTGTCGCGGATCATGCCGAACAAGGTCTTGTCCTGCGCCGCGCCGTCGATCACCCACGAGGCGTTGAAAATCTTGTGGCGGCAATGCTCCGAATTGGCCTGTGCAAACATCATCAGCTCGACATCGGTGGGATTGCGTCCCATGCGGGTGAAATTGTCGACCAGATAATCGAGTTCGTCGTCCGACAGCGCGAGGCCCAGTTCGCGGTTGGCCGCTGCCAGCGCGACCCGACCGCCTGCCAGTACATCGACCGTGGTCATTTCGCGCGGCGGCACATGCTGGAACAGCACCTCGGCGCCTGCCAGCGCATCCATCACGGATTCCGTCATGCGGTCGTGCAGCAGCGGCAATACCGTCTTCAGCGCCTGCGCCGACAGCGTAGCGCCCTGCTTGTCGCACAGGCGGTAGGCCACCCCGCGCTCGATGCGGCGCAACTGGGTCAGTCCGCTGTTCCTGAGAATATCCGTCGCCTTGGACGACCAGGGCGAAATCGTGCCAGGCCGCGGGGTGACCAGCAGTTGAACCTCATGCGCAGCCGGTCGTTCGGCAGCCATCCCGTAATCCAGCGTTTTGCCCAGTTGAGCGCTGGCAGCCGCATCGAGCTCGGCATCCAGCTCCAGAAAATGCCAGTAGCGGGCTGTCAGTTCGCCCAGTTCAACGCCTAGCCCGGCAGCCTCCAGGCGAATTTTGTCGATGCGGAAGGGAGACAGCGCGGCGCTGCCAGGAAGCGATACGATGGAAGACATGAGCGTCTTTGCAAACGGGGCAAAGGCGCTATTTTAGCTGATCGCGTCGGGGCTAGCTGGACTGCTTGCTGCGTAGCGCGGCCTGTTTTTGCCATGCCTCGAGGCAATTGAGGCCGCAAAAATGGTGCACGTAGTCCTGCGCATCGGTCAGCCCGACCGAGTCAGACGGGATTTCGTTCAGGCAGACTTCACAGCTCATGACCGTGCAGGACGCTTCGTCTGAGCACTGCGCAACCAGGCCGCCTGCGGGCGTGCGGTGTTCGGTATCCATAACACCCCTCCTGAAAGAATCGAAACGATCCTCAGTATAGGTTGTCCCGCCGGCCATGCAAGGTGCTGCGAGCAGGCGGCGCCTAACAGGTCAGAGCAGAATCAGCGTGGCCAGCCCAAGGAAACTCATGAAGCCCACCACATCGGTCACGGTCGTCAGGATGACGGCACCGGACAGGGCCGGGTCGATCTTCATCCGCTTGAGAATGAGCGGGATCATCATGCCAGCGAAACCGGCAGCGACCATGTTGATCACCAGCGCCGCGCCGATGACCGAACCGATCTTGACATTGGAAAACCAGAAGGTCGCGACGACACCCACCACCAATGCCCACAGCAGACCATTCAGCAAGCCGATGCTGACCTCCTTCTTGATCAGCCAGGGCGTGTTGGCATCGGCAATTTGCCCCAGGGCCATGCCGCGAATGGCCAGCGACAGGGTCTGGGAGCCGGCAACGCCGCCCATGCTGGCCACAATCGGCATCAGGACGGCCAGGGCGACAATCTGCTCGAGGGTGGCTTCGAACAGGCCAATCACCCAGGACGCCATCAAGGCGGTAAACAGGTTGATCCCCAGCCACAGCGCCCGTCCCTTGGCCGCCGGCACGATGGGGGCGAACAGGTCTTCCTCCTCGTCCATACCGCCATGCGACATGATCGCGCGCTCGGTTTCATCCTGCATGATGTCCATCACGTCCTCGGCGACGATGCGCCCGAGCAGTACGCCGTTTTTGGTGACTACGGGGAGTGAGAGCAAGTCGTGTGCGAGAAAGATCTGGGCGACATCGTGTTCCTCTGTTTCCGGACTGACCGTTTCCACCTCGGTGTCCATCACATCCTGCACCAGCGTTTCCGGCGGGTGGCGAAGCACATCGAGCACGCCAAGCGTGCCGACGAAGCGACCGTCATGTCCCACCACCATCAGTTGGTCGGTGTTGTCGGGCACCTGTGGAAGCTTCCCAACATACCGGTGAACGAGCGTCAACGACGCATCCGCGCGCACGGTCACTGCATCCCGGCGCATGATGCGGCCCGCGGTATCTTCCTCGAACGACAGGGCCGCCTCGACCTGTTCACGGCGCAGGTGGTCCATCGATGCCAGCAGATCGGCCGTCACCTCGTCGGACAGCACTTCGGCAAGCTCGGCGATATCGGTGGCGTCCAGGTCTTCGGTCGCCTCGCGCAGCCGGTCGATGCCCAGCGCCGCCGCCAGCTGCGCGGCAGCGTCCTGGCTCATCTCTAGCAGCGTCTCGCCATCGATTTCGTCGCCGGCGCTGTGCCACAGCATCACCCGCTTTTCGCGCGGGAAGGATTCGAGCAGGTTGGCCAGTTCGGCCGGCTCCTGTTCGGCCAGCAACGCACGCAGCAGATCCGTGTCGCCAGCCTCGAGCGCGGCGCTCACCTGATCGATCAGGTTTTCCGTTTCGATGATCTGGCTTTCGGTCATGCTCACTCTCCGCTAGCGGTCAGGGTTTCTGGAAAAGCCCGGGCCTGGGCCCAGTTGGCCCAATCCGGACTTGCCAGCCCGGATCGAGCACAATCTCGCCAAAAGCCAATAAAAACAGGCGATTGTATCATCGTAATAAGACCATTTCGTGACTGACGCGCGCGTAGAATAACGATCCCCCCGATTCTGTGAGAAGGCCGCATCCCATGCTGATCGACCCGCTTTCCCTCATCTCCCCGCCACTTTTCCTGGCCGCCGACATCCGGATCGGCGAACGGCAGTGGCTGGACGCTCACCCCGATGGCGGCTTGATGGAACGCGCCGGTGCAGCCGCAGCGGAACTGGCAATCACGCTGGCCAGTGAGTCGGGCGACCCGATCCTGGTTCTCGTCGGCCCCGGCAACAATGGTGGCGATGCGATGGTCGCCGCACGGCGGCTCGCTGGCTCGGGATGCCGGGTGCACGTCGTGAGCCGCGCCCACCCGGCTAATCTGCCGCCGGAAGCCGCGCAAGCCTGGGCCGCCTGGCGGGAAAGTGGCGGGGCCCTTCTAACCGATATTCCGCCGTCACAGCGATACAGCCTCGTCATCGACGGCCTGTTCGGCATGGGCCTGACCCGCGACATGGAGGATGAAGACGCCCGCTGGATTGCACAGGCCAATCAATTGGCCTGCCCCAGACTGGCGCTCGACGTGCCGAGCGGACTCGACAGCGACAACGGCCGGATTCGTGGCTGTGCGTTCCGTGCTGACCATACGCTCACCTTGATCGGACTCAAGCCCGGACTGTTCACGGCCGATGGGCCGGATCACGCCGGCGTGTTGCATCTCGACCCGCTTGGCGTGGATGCATCCATGCTGCCCAGGTCGCAGGGCTATGCCCTGACGCAACTGGAAAGCCGCCACTGCCTGACCGCACGCGCGCGCAACAGCCACAAGGGGCAGTTTGGCCGTGTCGGCATCATCGGCGGCTGCAACGGCATGGTGGGCGCCTGCCTGATCGCCGGGCGCGCCGCACTGCAGCAAGGCGCGGGCAGCGTCACGCTGGGCGTGCTGGACGAGCGCATCGCGGTGGATTATGGCGACCCTCGCCTGATGTTCGCGGTGCCTGAAACCTTGGCACCTGCTGAGTTGACCGTGCTGGCAATCGGTCCGGGGCTGGGACAGAGTCCGCGAGCACATGCGCTGCTGGAAACCGCGCTGGCAGCCGACTGTCCCTTGGTGCTGGACGCCGATGCGCTGACGCTATTGGCCAGCGACCCTGATCTGGCGCGCCAGGCTACCGCCCGCGGCCACCCTACCCTGCTCACGCCGCACCCCGGCGAAGCGGCGCGCCTGCTCGGGATGTCGGTACAGGGGATTCAGTCAAGCCGGATTGAACATGCCCTCAACCTGAGCCAGCGTTTCCAGGCGCACGTTGCCCTGAAGGGGGCAGGCACCGTCATCGCACACCCAGACGGCCGTTACGCAATCAATACCAGCGGTGGCCCCTGGCTGGCGCAGGCCGGCTCGGGTGACCGCCTGACTGGGATGGTGGCCGCGCGACTGGCCCAGGGAATGGCCGCGGGTGACGCACTGGAAGCCGCCGTCTGGCTGCATGGGGAGGACGTCAACAGAGACGGGATTTGAGGTACGCGCCGAATTCTTCGCTGACTTCGGGGTGCTTCAAGGCGTATTCCACCGTGGCCTGCAGATAGCCCAGCTTGCTGCCGCAATCGTAGCGAACCCCGTCGAAGGCATACGCCAGTACCTGCTGTTCGATCAGCAGGGCCGCGATGGCGTCGGTGAGCTGCAGTTCGCCGCCCGCGCCCGGCGTCAGCTTCGCGATGTGATGGAAGATGCGCGGAGTGAGGATGTAGCGACCGACCACGCCCAGATTGGACGGTGCCTCTTCCGGTTTGGGCTTTTCGACAATGGCATTCACCCGCGACACGCGCTCGTCCATTGGCGTGGCATCGACAATGCCATAGGACGACGTTTCCTCGGGGGCAACCTGCTGCACGCCGAGCACCGAGCACTGGTAAAAGTCGTACTGGTCAACCATCTGCTTCATCGCCGCCGGACGGCTATCGATCAGGTCATCGGCGAGGATGACGGCAAACGGTTCATTCCCGACCACCGGCTGCGCGCACAGCACGGCATGGCCCAACCCGAGCGCTTCGGCCTGACGGATATAAATGAAGTTGACGCCAGGCGGACGAATCGACTGCACCAGTTCAAGGTCGCTGTGCTTGCCACGCACCTCGAGCTCGGTTTCCAGTTCGTAGGCTTTGTCGAAGTGGTCTTCGACCGTACGCTTGGTCCGGCTGCTGATGAAAATGATATCGGTAATGCCCGCGTCCATCGCTTCTTCGACAGCGTATTGAATCAGTGGCTTGTCGACGATGGGAAGCATTTCCTTGGGGCTGGCCTTGGTGGCCGGCAGAAAGCGGGTGCCCAGGCCGGCAACCGGAAAAACGGCTTTTTTGACTTTTTGCATGTTTCTTCCCTCAATCAATCTGTGATTCACATGTCCAGGCGCTGCTGCTCGTTCGTGCCGCTGGATGCAAGCAACGCCCGCAATGCGGCCTCGTCGAGGATCGTGACGCCAAGCGTCTGCGCCTTGGCAAGCTTGCTGCCCGCCTCTTCGCCTGCGACCACATAGTCTGTCTTCTTCGAGACCGACCCCGCGACCTTGCCACCTGCGGACTCGATCATGTCCTTCGCGGCATCGCGCGTCAGAGACGGCAGCGTACCGGTCAACACCAGCGTCTTGCCTGCAAGCGTACCAGCCGCGTGCGACAGGCCTTCGGACTCAGGCCATTTGACTCCCGACGCGCGCATTGCGTTGACGACGTCCAGGTTGTGCGGCTCGGAAAAGAATTGAAGGATGGACTGCGCCACGATGGGGCCGACATCGCGCACGCCCAGCAAGTCATCCTCGCTTGCGGCAATCAGCCTGTCCAACGAACCGAAATGTTTCGCCAGATCCTTGGCCGTGGTTTCACCCACATTGCGAATCCCCAGCGCGAAGACAAATCGCGCCAGCGTGGTGGCCTTGCTGGACTCGATCGCCGCGAGCAGATTGGCGGCCGATTTCTCGGCCATTCGATCCAGTCCGGCAAGCGTCTCCAGATTCAGCCCATACACATTGGCTGGCGTATGGACTAGACCCCGCTCGACCAATTGCTCGACCAGTTTATCGCCCAGCCCTTCGATGTCCATGGCACGGCGACCCGCAAAATGCAGCAAGGCCTGTTTGCGCTGGGCCGGACACACCAGACCGCCAGTGCAGCGTGCAGCCGCCTCGCCCTCTAGCCGCACCACGTGCGAGCCGCATTCGGGACAGGTCGGATAGGCTTCCAGGATGTTGAAACGCGCCGGCGGCGGTTCCGGGCGCCGGTCGATCACCGCAGCGACGACTTCCGGAATGACATCGCCCGCGCGCCGCACGATGACAGTATCGCCCACGCGCACGTCCTTGCGGTCGATCTCATCCTGATTGTGCAAGGTGGCATTGGTCACCGTCACGCCGCCGACAAACACCGGTGCCAGCCGCGCCACCGGGGTCAGCGCCCCTGTCCGGCCCACCTGCACGTCGATGCCAAGCACCGTGGTGAGCTGTTCCTGTGCCGGATATTTATGCGCCACCGCCCAGCGCGGTTCGCGTGTCAGGAAACCCAGTTCACGCTGCAGGTCGAAGCGGTTGACCTTGTACACCACGCCGTCGATGTCGAACGGCAGGCTGTCACGGCGCGCCGCGATGTCATCGTGAAACGCAATCAGGGCCGCAGCGCCCTTTCCGATGATGCGCTCGCCACACACCGGAACGCCCAGCCCAGCCAACGCGTCGAGGGTTTTGCTGTGCGTGTCGGGCGCCTCGCGCCAGCCCTGCACCTCGCCCAGACCATAGGCAAAAAAAGACAGTGGACGCTGCGCGGCCATTGCGGGGTCGAGTTGGCGGATGCTTCCTGCCGCGCCGTTGCGGGGATTGACCAGCGCCGGCTTGCCGGCTTCGCGCTGCTTCGCGTTGTAACGTTCGAAATCCTTGCGCCGCATGAACACCTCGCCCCGCACCTCCAGCACGGCGGGCGGCGATTCGGTCTTCAGTCGCAGGGGAATCGCATGCACGGTGCGGATATTCTGGGTGACATCCTCGCCGGTTTCTCCGTCGCCGCGCGTGGCGGCCTTCACCAGCACACCGTCTTCATAACGCAAGCTGATCGCCAGGCCGTCGAATTTCAGTTCGGCCGCATATTCAATGGGCGGATCGCTTTCATCCCGGCCCAGTTCACGCCGCACCCGCGCATCGAAAGCCTGTGCGCCACTGGCCTCGGTATCGGTCTCGGTCCGGATCGACAGCATCGGCACGGCATGGCGTACCGGCACAAATCCATCGAGCGGCTTGCCGCCCACGCGCTGGGTCGGCGAATCGGGTACAACGAGTTCGGGATGGTGGGCTTCGAGGGCCTGGAGCTCGCGAAACAGGCGATCGTATTCGGCATCCGGAATCGTCGGCTGATCGAGGACGTAATACGCGTGATTGTGGTGCTCGATGTCCCGGCGCAGCGCAGTCACGCGGGCCAGCACATCGGATGACGCCATCAGGAGAACAGACGCAGCGCCCGCCGAGAGCCGGATGGCACGCCACGCGTTTCCATGCGTTCATAGAGGTGCGTGAGCTGGGTGCGGATTTTTTCGATGCCGGTATCGGTCAAGGGGCGCAGGTTGTCGTCAACCAGGATTCCACCGACTTCATTGGCGAGCTTGCGACCAAACGCTACCATGCCATCGAACACCTTGAGGCCATCCGGCACGCGCGGGACGTCGAACTGAAGCGTCACGCCCTGCGAAGTCTGGCCATCGATTACCATGGCGCTGAACGGTTCGGCATCATGGTTGCACAGCGCATACAGCGGTTCGCCACGGGTGTCGATCAACTGGAACACCCCGTCTATACCGAGCACCATGCCACTGGTCTCGGCCTCGCGCACGATGCGCGTCAGATTGACCGTGCCTTCACCCCTCGCCACAACATTCAACCCGATCAGGACATCCACATCGACACAGAAACGATCGATCGCGTCGGCGCGCACCAGCGCTTCGGGGACATCGTCACAGGCTATCTGCATGCCTTGAGCGGTTGCCAGAGATTCCACCAACTTGCACAACGCCAGCAACTGTTCTTCCTGCACGGCGCCGTTGCGGTCAGCCAGCTGCATGGTGATCAGCACCTGCTGATAATGCACATCGCGCCAAGGCTGCAGCTCTTCCCATTGCGGCGTGTCGACGGGCAACCCGTACCAACGCACCGATTTGC
Source organism: Thiobacillus sp. (assembly GCA_046484355.1). Taxonomy (GTDB): domain Bacteria; phylum Pseudomonadota; class Gammaproteobacteria; order Burkholderiales; family Thiobacillaceae; genus Thiobacillus. The sequence goes on along the minus strand of JAWOJD010000116.1, from coordinate 12,916 downwards.
CGATGCTGCGCGCGTGGCTGAAGGCATCTGCAAACACATTGGCCAGCAGGCCGTCGCACTGCAAGCGGATGCGGAACTCGATCAGTTCATCATAGGGCGCAGGCGGTGCAGCCACAGGGGCGCTGGCAGGACGCTTTGGAGCGGGGGGCGGAGCAGGCCTGGGAAGCCCAGGCGCCGCAGACGGCGCGGGAGGAGCAGGAGCCGCCTCCACGGGTGGTGCTTCCGGCGCGTCCTGCGGCAGTTCATCCGCATCGATCTGGAGCCGGGGCTCGCCGTTCTCATCGACAACGTGCGTGTCGTCCGCGGCAAAGACAGGTTCGCGCAACTCGGGCTCGACCCACTGTTGCTTATCGCGCGCGCCCGCGCCGGGTTTCATGAGTGCATCGACTTCCGGAGCCTGAAATGCCGCATCGGCCTGTTTTCTGAAGCGCCGTTCCTGGATCCAGTTGAATACAAGCACCGCCGCCACAATGGCCGCGCCGATCAACAACAGCGAGATTTGCAAATCACTCATTCATTTTCCCGACTGAACGGAGTGGGCCGCCACGACCCGGACGAACCATTCGTCCGGCGCGATCATGCCCAGTTCATTGCGCGCACGCTCTTCAATGGCGTCGCGCCCCTGCTTGAGGTCGCCCACTTCGGCCAGCAACCCTGCATTACGGGTTTGCAGGCGCTGATTCAGCGCCTGCTGGGTGTCAATCTTCTGGGAGCGTTCCCGCACCTTCAACCATCCTCCCTCGCCCCCCCATAATGGATACTGCAGCAACACCGTTGCTGCAAACAGCGCCCAGGCCAGGCCGTCCCTGCGAATGCGGACGCCCAGCCCGGCAAGGCCGGAGTCAGCCGCGCTGGCGGAAGGCATCGCGCCCAGGGTAGCTTGCCGTGTCGCCCAGTTCTTCTTCGATGCGCAGCAGCTGATTGTATTTTGCCATGCGGTCGGAACGCGACAACGAACCGGTCTTGATCTGGCCCGCGTTGGTTGCCACCGACAAATCGGCGATCGTGGTGTCCTCGGTTTCCCCCGAACGGTGCGAAATCACCGACGTATAACCCGCCTGCTTGGCCATCTCGATCGCCTGGAAGGTTTCAGACAGGGTGCCGATCTGGTTGACCTTGATCAGGATCGAGTTGGCAACGCCTTTCTCGATCCCCTCCTTGAGAATTTTCGGATTGGTGACGAAGAGATCGTCGCCGACCAGTTGCACCCGCTTGCCCAATTTGTCGGTCAGGATCTTCCAGCCGTCCCAGTCACCTTCAGCCATCGCATCTTCGATGCTGATGATGGGATAGGTATCGCACCAGGCTGCCAGGTAATCGGTAAGCTCAGCAGAAGTCAGCTTCAAGCCTTCGGATTCGAGATGGTAGCGCCCATCCTTGTAAAACTCGGAGCTGGCGCAATCAAGCCCGATGGCGACATCGATGCCGGGTTGCAAACCGGCTTTTTCGATTGCCTGCACAATCAGCTTCAGGGCAGCCTCATGCGATTCCAGGCTTGGCGCGAAACCGCCTTCGTCGCCCACGGTCGTCGCCATGCCGGCATCGTCCAGCAGCTTTTTCAGTGCATGGAACACCTCGGCACCATAGCGCAGCGCTTCGCGAAAGCTCGGCGCGCCGACCGGAATCACCATGAATTCCTGCATGTCGATGTTGTTGTTGGCGTGCGCGCCGCCGTTGATGATGTTCATCATCGGCACCGGCAGGGCCATCGGCGCGGCACCGCCCAGATAGCGATACAACGGCAACCCTGCCTGCTCGGCAGCGGCGCGGGCGCATGCCATCGACACCGCCAGCAGCGCATTGGCGCCCAAGCGCGATTTATTCTCGGTACCGTCCAGGTCGATCATGGTGCGATCGATGAAGGCCTGGTCTTCGACATCCAGGCCAATGATGGCTTCGCAGATTTCCGTGTTGATGTGCTCAACCGCTTGCAGCACGCCCTTGCCCAGGTAGCGTGATTTGTCGCCATCCCGCAGTTCAATCGCCTCGCGGCTGCCGGTGGAGGCGCCGGACGGCACGGCGGCACGACCCAATACGCCGGACTCAAGCAGCACATCGGCTTCAACAGTGGGATTGCCGCGGGAATCCAGAATTTCCCGTGCGATGACATCAATAATTGCGCTCAATTTCTTTCCTCTAATTTTCCAATTTGTCTGCAACGAACCCTGTGAACAGGGTACCTACCCGTTGCGAATCAGTTCTTCATCAATTTGTGTTCAATAAATCCGCGCTGCTTCACCAGCGTGTCGATTTCCTTCAGCGATTCCAGCAGTTCTTTCAACATGCCGAGCGGCCACGCATTGGGGCCATCGGACAGGGCACTTGCCGGGTCTGGATGAGTTTCGGCGAATACGCCTGCCACGCCGGTTGCCACCGCTGCGCGTGCCAGCACCGGCACGAATTCGCGCTGCCCCCCGCTGGTGGCGCCCTGTCCGCCCGGCTGCTGCACCGAGTGGGTGGCGTCGAACACAACCGGACAACCGGTGCTGCGCATGATCGCCAGGCCCCGCATGTCGGATACCAGCGTGTTGTAGCCGAACGAGACGCCACGCTCGCACACCATGATCTGCTCGTTGCCCACCGCGCGCGCCTTGTCCACCACGTTCTGCATGTCCCAAGGCGCCAGAAACTGGCCCTTCTTGATATTGACCGGCCGCCCGGTGCGCGCCACGTTCTGGATGAAATTGGTCTGCCGGCACAGGAAGGCCGGCGTCTGCAGGACATCGACCACGGCCGCCACTTCGTCCAGGGGGGTGTCTTCGTGCACATCGGTCAGCACCGGCACGCCGATCTTGGCCTTGACTTCGGACAGGATGCGCAAGCCCTCCTCCAGCCCCAGCCCGCGAAATGACTGAGTCGACGAACGGTTGGCCTTGTCGAACGACGACTTGTAAATGAACGGAATCGCCAGTTCCGCGCACATTTCCTTCAACTGGCCGGCGGTATCCATTGCCAGCTGCTCGGATTCGATCACGCAGGGGCCCGAAATCAGGAACAACGGCTGATCAAGCCCGGCTTCAAAGTGGCAGAGTTTCATGCGTGCTCCTGTTTCTGCGCCGGCGCAGCGTTAACGGTGGTCTGATACGCCAGCGCAGCCTGTACAAAGGCAATGAACAACGGATGGCCGTTGCGCGGGTTGCTGGTGAATTCAGGATGAAACTGGCAGCCAACGAACCAGGGGTGCACGGAGGGGGGTAATTCAACCATTTCGCACAGGTCGGTGCCCGGCGCGCGCCCTGCCACCACCAGGCCCTTGGCTTCGAGTTCGGCCAGCAGGGTGTTGTTGACTTCATAACGATGGCGGTGGCGCTCGACGATGTTGGTTGCACCATAAATCTGCCTCGCCAGCGAGCCGTCCTTGAGTTCGCACGGCTGTCCGCCCAGGCGCATGGTGCCGCCGAGGTCCGACTGCTGGCTTCGCTTTTCGACCTGCCCTGCCCGGTCCAGCCATTCGGTAATCAGGCCGATCACCGGATGCGTGGTCGCGGGATCGAATTCGGTGGAATGTGCATCGGCCATGCCGGCGGCATCGCGCGCATACTCGACCACGGCAAGCTGCATGCCCAGGCAGATGCCCAGGTAGGGCACCTTGTTTTCGCGTGCGTAGCGGATCGCTTCGATTTTGCCTTCCACCCCCCGCTTGCCGAATCCGCCAGGCACCAGAATCGCATCCATGCTTTTGAGGCTGGTGATGCCGTTCTTTTCGATCTGCTCGGAATCAATGTAATGGACCCTGACCCGGCTTTCCGTATGCATGCCGGCATGGATCATCGCTTCGGTCAGCGATTTATAGGATTCGGTGAGATCAACGTACTTGCCGACAAAGGCGATATTGACCTCATGCTTGGGGTTCTCCAGCGCATGCACCAGGCTTTTCCACACGGTCAGATTCGCTGCGCGCGCCAGAATTTTCAATTTGTGGCAGACGATCTCATCCAGCATCTGCTCGTGCAGCATGGCCGGGATCTTGTAGATCGAGGTGGCATCCAGCATCTCGATCACGGCCTCGGGGCGCACATTGGTGAACAGCGCGATCTTGCGCCGTTCGTCCAGCGGAATTTCGCGGTCGGCACGGCACAACAGGATGTCGGGCTGAATACCGATTTCGCGCAACTCCTTTACCGAGTGCTGGGTCGGCTTGGTTTTCAGCTCGCCGGCTGTCGCAATGTAGGGCAACAGCGTCAGATGGATGAAGCAGGTGTTTTCAGAACCATCCTCGAAACCCATCTGGCGGATCGCCTCGAGAAAGGGCAACGACTCGATATCGCCCACGGTGCCGCCGATTTCAACCAGGGCGACATCGGCACCCTCGGCACCCGCACGGATGGAGCGCTTGATTTCATCGGTGATGTGCGGAATGACCTGCACCGTCCCCCCAAGATAATCGCCACGACGTTCCTTGTCGATGACGGACTTGTAGATCTGTCCGGTTGTGAAATTGTTGCGCTTGCTCATCCGGGCGCTCGAAAAGCGCTCGTAATGGCCCAGATCGAGATCGGTTTCCGCGCCATCGTCCGTCACGAACACCTCGCCGTGCTGGAACGGACTCATGGTGCCAGGATCAACGTTGATGTACGGATCGAGCTTTAAGAGAGTGACACGGATACCGCGCGATTCGAGCAGCGCAGCGAGTGAAGCGGAGGCGATCCCTTTCCCGAGGGAAGAAACCACCCCACCAGTGACAAACACATACTTCGTCATTTTATGGGCGGGGGCGGGTGATGACGGATTCTACTCCATCCCCTGTTACCGCTCAATGCGCCGACAACACGTTTCGCTCACCCGGCGGGGCAAAAACCAACGGTTTGGTGCGCGCGTCGCCCGCCAGACTTCAAGGCAGAACCTGATCGATCACCAGCTTCACGCCGGTCGCGCCGACCTTCACGCTCGAAATCCGGCCCTCCAAATCGCCCGTCTGGCCGATCGGGTTACCCGACTTCGAAACCCGCGCCACCAGCACCACTTCCTTGTGCTGCGAGAGGACATTGCCGGGGTTCATCGCCATGCTGTCATTGAGGCTGAATTCAAGCGGCAGCTTGCCAGCCGTGCTGCGGACGGCCGCCACCGGTGCGCCGCTGGTGCCCGGACGCGCAAACAGGAAAACCGTATCGTTGCTGCTCAATTTGGACTTCAGCGCCGGGGCAATATCAACGCTGCCGACAATGCGGGCACCCTCAACGGCGGCTGACTTGCTGTCAGCAGCAGGCGGCGGGTTGGCGAGATTGTCCAGGCCGGTGGCGGCGGCGTGCGCAAGGCGCTCGGCTTCCTTACGGGCTTCCAGGATATCCTGCGCATAAGGCGACTCAGGCGGCAGCAGTTTGTGCAGTCGCTTGAAGTAATAGCCTGCCTGGGCAAAGTTTTCTTCCTGGAAGGCATTGATGCCCGCCAACTCCAGACCCTTTATGTCATCGGGATCGGCTTCCAGCGCAGTCAGCACCAGTTCCATCGGCCGGCCCTTAAGCACGCGATTGTTGGTGATGGCCAGCGCCTCGGCATAGCCGGTCATGAGGGAAGGCAAGCCGGGCAGCAGTTTGACTGCCTTCTCATATGCCTGCAGGGCCTGGGGCCATTGCTCCATCGCTCCATAGGTCTTGGCCAGCATGCCCCACGCTTCGCCGTCATCGGGATTGGTCCGGGTTTTTTCCTCGACCTGCTGGATCATCTGCATGAAATCATGATCGTCCGGTGCGTTGCCCATGGCTGCCTGGGTCGGACCGGTTTGCGTATCGGCAATTGCCATCAACGATTCCGGATTCCCCATCACAAAATACAGTCCGAACGCGGCAACCGGGATGATGGCGGCGAGCGTGTAGCCCAGCTTGCGGCTGCCGACGCGGCCGGGTTCGGGCGTCGTATCCAGCGTCAGTGCATCGTCCGCCAGGCGGCCTTCCAGTTCCAGTTTGGCGGTCTGAAACTGTTCTTCCGAAACCAGGCCGTTCACGCGATCGGCCTCCAGTTCCTTCATCTGGTCGCGATACACCGCGATGTTGATCTCACGCCGGTCGGCCTTGCCGGCAGCGGCCTTCGAACGCAACAGGGCGGGCAGCACAAAGGCCAGGGCTATGACGACGCAGACGACAGCGCCAATCCAGAATAACGAGACAGTCCAGAACGGGTTCATTTATCTTCTTCCAACAGTTGTGCGGCAGCGGCGAGTTTCTTCTCGTCCACCGGGGTAGCATCGACGGCACGACGCCGGCGCAGCGTCATATACCAGGCACCGCCGCCGATACCGAGAAACAGCACCGGGCCGAGCCACAGCAGGTAAGTGACCGGCTTGAAGGGCGGACGGTACAGCACGAAGTCGCCGTAACGCTCGGTCAGGTAGGCGACCACTTCCTGGTCGTTCTTGCCGGCTTTCATCTGTTCGCGAATCTCGCGCCGCAGGTCTTCCGCCAATTCGGCGTGCGATCCGGCCAGCGACTCGTTCTGGCAGACCAGGCAGCGCAGGTCGTCCGCCAGGTTGACCAGACGCGCTTCGATGACCGGATCCTCGGCATTGGGCAACGCTTCTGTCGTCGCCCCGCGCTCCACCGCCACGGCCGGCAGGGATACGGCCAACAGCAGCGCCAGCAGAACATGTTTGATACGATAAGGCTTCATACGCCCAGCTCCTTCAGTTTTGGGTCGAACTTGGTCTGCCACACCTCGGGGCTGATCGGGCCGATGTGCTTCATGCGCACAACGCCTGTCTTGTCGATCAGGTAGGTTTCCGGCGTGCCGGTCACGCCGTAGTCGATGCCCACCTTTCCATCCAGATCCTCCGGGACAGCAATATAAGGATTGCCCATCCGCACCAGCAGTTGCTCGGCCTCGCGGTCCTTGTCCTTCCAGTTCAGCCCGACAATGGGGATGATCCCGGATTGCGTCAGGTGCATCAGAAAGCCGTGTTCCTGCTTGCAGGCGATGCACCAGGGTGCCCATACGTTCAGCATCCAGGCTTTACCCTTCATGTCGGCCGGACTGAAGCTTGCGTTTGCATTCCCGACCAGCGGCAAGGTGAACCCGGGCGCGGTGCGGCCGATAAACGGCGACGGCACTTCGCGCGGGTTGAGGAAAAGGCCCTTGGCAAAAAAGCCCACGAGCGCCAGGAACAGGACGAGCGGTAGCCAGCGTTTCATGTTCAGGCTCCCTGCGCCGCGATGTGCTTCGGCACGTCGCTGTGACGGAGCGCGATGCGATAGCGTTTGTCGGACGCGGCCATGAAGCCGCCCACCACCATGAACAGGGCGCCAAGCCAAAGCCAGTTGATGAAGGGCTTGTGGAACAGGCGCACGGTCCAGGCGCCCTCATCATTGAGCTGTTCACCCATGGCGACGTAGAGGTCGCTGAAGACGACCGGGCGCACCGCGGCCTCGGTCATCGCCATGCCGGAAGCGTTGTAGACGCGCTTCTCCGGATACACGGTGCCCATCAGCTTGCCGTTCTTGCTGATTTCAATGGTGCCGCGGGCGGCCCGGTAGTTGGGGCCGTCAAGTTCGGTGGCGCCGCGGAAGGTGAAGCTGTAGCCTCCAAGCTCGGCACGGCTGTTGACGTCCATGCGCACGTCGCGTTCGCTGGCGTAGTTGGCGACCACGGCGATGCCGGCGACGCCGACGGCCATGCCGAAGTGCGCCAGTTGCATGCCCCAGAAGCCGCGCGGCAGCGCCGCCAGCTTCTGCAGCAGGCCACCCTGGCCATGCTTGAGCCGATCGATGAACCCCACCAGCACCGCCAGGGCGATCCAGGCAGCAAGGAAGAAGCCGAGGCTGGCCCAGGCGTTGAAGCCGTCCAGCGTCAGCGGCAGCAGGAGTGCGACCGCCACCGCGATGCCCAACGCCCACTTCAGGCGGGTGACGATGTCGGGCAGGCTGGCTTCCTTCCAGCGTGTCAACGGGCCGATGCCCATCAGGAACAGCGCCGGCGCCATCAGCGGCACGAACACCGCATTGAAGTAGGGTGGGCCGACCGAGATCTTGCCGAGACCCATGGCGTCCATGAACAGCGGGTACAGGGTGCCGAGCAGCACCGAGCCGAGCGCGGCAATCAGGATGACGTTGTTGGCCAGCAGCATCGACTCGCGCGAGAACCAGGTGAAGCCGCTGCCGGTGATCATCTTCGGCGCGCGCCAGGCGTACAGCACCAGCGAGCCGCCGATGACCACGGCGAGGAAGCCGAGGATGAAGGCGCCGCGCGCCGGGTCGGTGGCAAAGGCGTGCACCGAGGACAGCACGCCGGAACGCACCAGGAAGGTGCCGAGCAGCGACAGCGAGAACGCGGTCAGCGCCAGCAGCACGGTCCAGGCCTTGAAGGCGCCGCGCTTCTCGGTGACGGCGAGCGAGTGGATCAGGGCGGTGCCGGCGATCCACGGCATGAACGAGGCGTTCTCGGTCGGATCCCAGAACCACCAGCCGCCCCAGCCCAGCTCGCGGTAGGCCCACCAGCTGCCGAGCACGATGCCGAGGGTGAGGAAGGCCCACGCCACCGTGGTCCACGGCCGCGACCAGCGCGCCCAGGCGACGTCCATCTTGCCGGACAGCAGCGCGGCGATGGCGAAGGCGAAGGCGACGGCGAAGCCGACGTAGCCCATGTACAGCATCGGCGGGTGGATGATCATGCCCCAGTCCTGCAGCAGGGGGTTCAAGTCGTTGCCGTCCATCGCCGCGGGCAGCAGGCGCTCGAACGGGTTGGAGGTGGCGAGCAGGAAGACAAGGAAGCCGACCGAGATCAGGCCCATCACGCCGATCACGCGCGCCGCCATGTCTTCCGGCAAATGATGCGAGAACACCGACACCGCCGCACTCCAGAAGGCGAGGACCAGCACCCACAACAGCAGCGAGCCTTCGTGCGAGCCCCAGGTGGCGGTGAAGCGATAGAGCTCGGGCAACTGCGAGTACGAGTTCTTCGCCACGTTCAACACCGAGAAGTCGTTGGCGAGGAAGGACCAGGCCAGGCAGGCGAACGCCAGAATGGCGAACAGGAACTGGCCCTGCGCCGCCGGCCGTGCCACGGCCATCAGCGCGAGGTTGCCGCGCTGCGCGCCATAAAGCGGCAGGATGGCCTGGGTCAGCGCCAGCAGCAGCGCAACGATCAGGGCGAAATGGCCAAGTTCAGGAATCATGAATGCCTACCTCCAGTAAATCTTGTTTTAGTGTTCCCGCAAAAGCAGGGCTCAGTACGTTCGTCACTCCACCACGGTCTGCTGGGCCTTCTGTGCCTGCTCGATGGCTTGCGCGGCTTCCGGCGGCATGTAGTTCTCGTCGTGCTTGGCCAGCACCTGGGTCGCGGCAAACAAGCCATCGGGGCCGAGCCGGCCTTCGGCCACCACGCCTTTCCCTTCCTTGAACAGGTCAGGCAGGATGCCGGTGTAGGTCACCGGGATGGTCTTCGCGGTATCGGTGACGATGAAACGCGTGGTGAGGCCATCGCCTTCGCGCTTGATGCTGCCCTCCTCGACCAGACCGCCAATGCGGAAGGCGCGGGCAGTCGGCGCTTCGCCGTTGACGACTTGCGTCGGCGAGAAGAAGAACACCAGGTTGCTGTTGAAGGCGTTGAGCACCAGCACCACCGCCAGCCCGAGGGCGGCGACGACGACAGCAATGAGGGCGAGTTTCTTGTGGCGCGGCTTCATGTGTCTTTCCTTACGATTTCCACGATTACGGATTCAAGCGCTGCAAACGCCGCAGCGTCTCCAGGGTGGTGCGGCGATGGCGGCGCAGCAGCCAGATTTCGCCGATGATGCACAGGACGGTCATGCCATACGAGCCCCAGACGTAGAGGCCGTAGCCGCCCATGGCCCAGAAGGCCTGCCAGCTTTCCCAGATCATGCTTGTCCTTCCAGTTGCGCGCGCGCCCATTCGGTCTGGCGTTCACGTTCGAGAATCAGGGTGCGCGAGCGGGCGAGCGCGGCGGCGATGGTGTACATCCAACTGGCGATGGCCATGATCAGCATGCCCCACAGCATGATCTCGGCCATCGAGGACGAGCCGGGCTTGACCGAGGAACCCTGGTGCAGGGTGTTCCACCACTGTACCGAGAAATAGATGATGGGGATGTTGATGACGCCGACCAGGTTCAACAGGGCGCCGGCGCGATCGGCGCGGCGCGGGTCGTCGATGGCGGCCTGCAGGGCCATGTAGCCGACGTAGAGGAACAGCAGGATGAGTTCGGAGGTGAGGCGGGCGTCCCACACCCACCAGGCGCCCCACATCGGCTTGCCCCAGAAAGCGCCGGTCCACAGGGCGACGAAGGTGAACATGGCGCCGGTGGGCGCCAGCGAGCGCGCCATGATGAACGACAAACGGGTGTTGAAGGCTAGACCGATGGCCGACCAGAAGGCCATGACCACGTAGATGAACATCGACATCCAGGCCGCCGGAACGTGGATGTAGATGATGCGGTACCCCTCGCCCTGCTGGAAGTCGCTGGGGGCAACGAAGAAGCCGATGTAGAGGCCGATCACGGTGAACAGGACGGCGAGGGCGACAAACCAGGGAATCAACTTGCCGGCCAGCGGGTAAAAGGTCGCCGGTGAGGCGTAATAGTAAAGATTCAAATGCCTACTCCACGGAAACTTTGAGGGCCAGCGAACTGATCCAGGGGGCGATTAACAAGGACATCACCAGAAACGCCCCCAACAGTGACAGGTGCGCCTCCGAACCAGTTCCCGACATTGCGCCTTCCACCGCGCCTGCGCCAAAAATAAGCACCGGCACATACAGCGGCAGGATCAGCAGGGTAATCAGCACACCGCCGCCGCGCAAGCCCAGTGTCAGCGCCGCGCCAATACCGCCCAGCAGCGACAGGATGGGCGTGCCGATCGCCAGCGACAGCACCAGAATCAGCAGCGCCTCGGTGGGCAAACCGAACTGGATGCCCAGCACCGGCGCAATCAGCAGCAGCGGAATGCCGTTGATAATCCAGTGCGCCAGCGCCTTGCCCAGTGCCAACAGCGAATTCGGGTAAGGCGAGAGCAGCATTTGCTCAAGGCTACCATCGCGAAAATCGTCTGCATAGAGCCGGCCCAGCGACAACAAACAGGCCAGCAATGCCGACACCCACACCACGCCCGGACCAATGGCGCGCAACATGCTCGGCTCCGGCCCCACGCCGAGCGGGAACATGCTCACCACCATGACAAAAAAGAATTGCGCGGTCAGCCAGTCACCGCGACGGCGAGCGGCCAGCAACACATCGCGGCGAATAACAGTGAGCAAAAAACGTAGCATGGGTACGGTCGTCAGTCCCCGACCGAGATGGATTTTGGAACCACCCCCTCAAGCGTAAGCGGTTGGTGGGTGGTCATGATCGCCATCCCGCCCAACAAAACGTGATCGCGAATCAGACTTTCCACCATGGCTACACCGTTGACATCCAGACCGGTCAGCGGCTCATCGAGTATCCACAGCATCGCGCCGGCGGTCATCAGCCCCGCCAGCGCAACCCGCCGACGCTGGCCGAAGGAGAGAACGCGTGCAGGCAACTCCAGGCAACGTGACAAGCCGACTTGCTGCAGCGCGGCCATAGCCACCGGCAGTTCCAGTTCGCGCCCATCCAGCGCAGCGGCCAGACGCAGATTTTCAAGCGGAGTGAGATCGTCCTTGATGCCATTGGCATGACCGACGTAAGCCATCTCCTGGCAATATCGCTCATGCTCGCGGGCGATCGGCTCGCCGCGCCAGCGCACTTCGCCAACAGCCGGCTGGGACAGGCCACACAGGATACGCAGCAAACTGGTTTTGCCGTGACCGTTGCCACCCCGCACCAGCAATGCCTCGCCCTCGCCCAGATCAAAACCCAGGCCCTTGAACAGCACGCGTTCACTGCGTTCGCAGGCCAAATCATGAACAGTCAAAACGGGTGGAGTCATCAAAAGCAGTCAATAAACAACGGGCTGGAGCTTACCAGAAATATCATGGGAAACCGCCATGGAATGCGGTGCAAACAGCATCGATCTGAGAGGCTTTCATCTGGGTCGACAGGAAGAAAAACGAGTGAGAAACAGGCACAAAACAAGGGGAGCCGGTTTTGCCGGCTCCCCAAGGTTCAGACTGAAATCAGACGATCAATACTTCTTGGCTTCGGTCTTGGTCTTCGAGTTGCCAACCAGCTTCGGTTCCGCATCGGCGCCCAGCGCCTTCTTCAGCATCGCGATCCCTTCCTGCGAAGCATCGATGGAGCGGGTGATCGACTCACGTGCGTTATCCGGGTTGTGGAAACCGGCGGAGTTCTCGGCGGTCCACCATTCCCAGTACAGGGTGGCGTCGTACTGCAGGTCGTAGACCTTGTCCATGGTCGCCTTGTCAACTTTGCCGTTACGCTGGGCCTTGCCGATCCAGTCGATCAGCGAAGCGAGCCAGAACTCCGACTTGGCCAACTTGCCCTTGGTGTAGTTCTGGATCGAGTCAATGTGATACAGCGCATCCTTCTCGGTCCAGTCCTGGTGACAGGTCAGGCAGGTCTCCTTGATCTGATAGCGCGGCGATTGCTGCTGGTGCGAAGTCAGCGTCTTGCCATTGGGCAGCACCTTCTTCGGCATGTGGCAATCCTTGCACTGCACCCCCGCACGCTCATGCTTCGAACCCCAGAAGGTCTCGAACTCCGGATGCTGGATCTTCGGCAGATAGACGCCGGTGCCGGCATGTTTGAAGTCCTTGAACTTGAATTCCTCGGTCATGACCTTCTTGTAGCCGAAGACGTTGGTCCAGGGGAAGATGTTGGTGCGAGGATCAGCCATGCCGACCGGCTTGTGGTCCTCCGGATCGCTGCAGTCGAAGCCCGGGCCGCAGTTGTACTCGACGTGGCACTGGGCGCACATGAGGTTCGAGTCGGCCTTGTTGAGGACACCGATGGCGCGGAAATCCTTGCCGTCGCGTTTAAACGTGACCTTGGTCATGGTGGTCAGCTTGCTCTTCTCCGCATCCATCGGATAGGTGCC
>JAWOJD010000108.1:0-20253 GCA_046484355.1 Thiobacillus sp. | reverse complement strand
AAAAGAAGCGGTGCGGAATTACAAGGAAAAAGGTAGGGGCGGAAGGCTCCGAACCGGCTGCGGAAACGCGGCCCACGCCGGGTGAGATCGCGGTAAGTCGCCTGGGTGGAAACACCCAGGCGCTCTGGTCTGTGACCCCGGAAACCCCCGCTACAAGACCGAACGGGCTTTAGCGGCGGGAGGCTTCATCTTTTTAGCTGATCACAGGCTTAAACGGGTTCGCGGCCGTGTTCGGTCCGCCATTTGGCGAGGCAATCGTACAAATCCTGGAACTCGGGCATCAGACAGATCCCATCGATAGGTTTGCGGATGGCCTTGACACCGTAGCCGCCCGCCCAAAGCGCAATGCCAGCGGGCAGCATCTGTCGCAGGTCACGCAATCCCTGTGCTAATAGAGTGAGCGAATAGGCGCTGCTGAACGACAGGCACACGGCATCGACCTGTTTGAGTTGCGCAGCGCGCACGATTTCGTCGATGGGGGTTTGCGGGCCCAGCAGCACGGGGTAGACGTCTTCCGTCGCCATCAGGGCTTCCACCATCAGCAGCCCCATTGTGTGCTCCTCGCCGGACAAGGTCGTGAGCAGCACACGCGGGCTGCCATTCCGCGGCGACATGTTAGCCAGCACGGAGCGGAACATTTTTTCCAGATGCTGCGAGAACAGATGCTCCTCGAATATGCCGAGTTCATTGCGTGACCAGGCTTCACCCACGCGGGTAATCAGAGGCGCAATAATGTCCTGGACAAAACCCACCAACCCTCGCTTAGCCATCTCACGATAAAACTGCCGCTGCAGGGCTTCACTGTCGTGGGTTTTGACCAGATGCATCCATGGATCGAGCTGTGGCACGTTGGAAGCAGCCAATATGCTGGGGCGGGCTTCGTCGAGCGCATTCAGGGCCGCATCATCCAGCGCCAGCAGCTTGCCCGGCCGGTGCCCATGATCCATCAAACGCTTGATCTGCGTCAGTCGCTGCACCTGCGACGGCGCATACAGGCGCTCGCCATTCGTATCCCGCTCAGGGGTCGGAAACCCATAGCGCCGCTCCCATACGCGCAAAGTGTCCTTCGATAAACCGGTTTCGCGCTCAACCGATGCAATCGGCAGACCGGGAACGTATGACAGAGCCTCAGCGTTCATTATTGTCCTGGACAAATCATTGACATATACAAATAATTGACCTAATTTAAGCACATGTCCAACTTTTGACCAAGACAAAATGCGGCCACGTTCTCAACTACTCGTTTCATTGGCCGGATTGGCGGCGGTGTTGCTGATCAGCGAATCGGCGACCAGCCAATCTGTGCCGGATGCCCGCATCCCGCCATCACAGCAAATAGCTTGCACCGCCTCCACTCCAAACGTGCCGGCCGAGTACTGGTTCTATCACGCGCTGGCCGCATCGCATCCGTCTCTGCTCGACCCGCGTTCCGACTCGGCCCCCTGTCCTGCCCGTAAGGTGATTCGCACATGAAACCCATCCTTTTTATAGCAACGCTGCTACTCACAGCCAGCGTGAACGCAGCGCCCGCCTGCCCCCCGCTGCTCAATTTCAGCCTCACGGATATCGACGGTAAAACCCGCAACCTGTGCACCTATGCAGGCAAGGTGGTGCTTGTCGTAAACACGGCCAGCCAGTGCGGTTACACCGGTCAGTACAAGGGCTTGCAAGCGTTGTCCGACCAATACGGGCCGCGGGGCCTGGTGGTACTTGGATTGCCGACCAACGACTTCGGCGGGCAAGAGCCCGGCAGCAACGCCACCATCAAGAATTTCTGCGAGGTCGGTTATCAGGTCGATTTCCCTCTGTTCGCCAAGACCGGCGTCACCACGGCTAACGCCAACCCGCTGCACGAAGCGCTGGCCAACGTCACTGGCGAGCGACCGCGCTGGAATTTCCACAAATACCTGATCGATCGCAGCGGCACGCGCGCGCTGTCGTTCGCCAGCCACGTCGAACCGCAATCGAAGCAAATGGTGCACGCCATCGAGTCCCTGCTCAAGGCCAAACCGGGCGCGGCCAAGCTCACCCAGACAGGACAATAAAATGCACATCGCTGTCGTTGGATCGGGGATATCGGGTCTGTCAGCCGCCTGGCTGCTGAGCCGCCAGCATCAGGTCACGCTGTTCGAGGCGGAGAACCGTCTCGGCGGTCATACCCATACGGTGGACGTCACGCTGGACAGCCAGACCTTCCCGGTCGATACCGGCTTTCTGGTATTCAACCATCGCACCTATCCCGAACTGACCCGACTGTTCGACACGCTGGGGGTAGAAACCGTCGCCAGCGAAATGTCGTTCAGTGTGCGGCTCGACCAGCCCGACCTGGAATGGTCCGGCACCTCGCTTGCCACCGTGTTCGGCCAGCGCGCCAATCTCGCGCGGCCAGCCTTCTGGCACATGCTGCGCGACATTCTGCGCTTCAACCGCGAAGCGGTGCGCGAACCGACGCTTGCCAGCAGTATGGCGCTGGGCGACTACCTCAAGGCGCGCGGCTACGGCAAGCCGTTCATCGAGTGGTATCTGCTGCCGATGGCGGCTGCGATCTGGTCATGCCCGGCTGCGCAGATGCTGGAATTTCCGCTCTCATCTTTCGTCACCTTCTGCCACAACCATGGCCTGCTACAGATAACGAACCGGCCACAGTGGCGCACCGTCAAGGGTGGCGCACGCGAATATGTAAACAAGCTGGCCACCGGTATCGGCGAGATCCATCTCGGCCAACCGGTGGAATCGCTGCGCCCGCGCGGTGACAAGATCGAATTGGTGAGCGGCAGCGTATCGGGGTTGTACGATCAGGTCGTGCTGGCCAGCCACAGCGACCAGTCTAGTGCCATTCTGGCCGCACACTACCCGGCCCAGTCCCGACTGTTGCGGCGCATGCCCTACCAGCCGAACCGCGCGGTGCTGCACAGCGATGCCAGCATGTTGCCGCGCCGCAAGAATCTGTGGGCGGCGTGGAACTATCAGTCAGGCCACAGCAAACTGAGCGATCGCCCCGTCGCAGTGCATTACCTGATCAACCGGCTGCAGCCGCTGCCCACCGACACGCCAGTGATCGTTTCGCTCAATCCGCTGCAGGCACCCGATCCGGCAACGGTGCATGGCGAATTCCATTACAGCCATCCGGTGTTCAGCCGCGAGGCTATCGGCATCCAGCGCCAGATCGCTGCGGCCAATGGTCGCGATGGCATCTGGCTGGCGGGCGCCTGGCTCGGCTACGGGTTCCATGAGGACGGCCTTGCCTCCGCGCTGCGGGTGGCGCGCCGTCTTGATGCCGCCGCACCCTGGCAAAGAGTCGCCCATGCGGCCTGAAGCCCGTTCCTTCGCGCAGATCGGCTTCGGCCATGTCATGCATATTCGGCAGCAGCCGGTCACGCATCGTTTCGACTATCGGGTGTATTTCGTGCGACTGCCGATGCACGACCTGGCCCATGTCGAGTCGCGCTGGTTCTCACGCAACCGATTCAATCTGCTGAGCTTTCATGATCGCGACCACGGCGATGGTAGCGACAGCCTGGCCTGGGCACGCGGCTTGCTGAAGCAACACGGTCTGACCGCCGACGGCGCGATCTGGCTTACCACTTTTCCGCGCGTGCTCGGCTATGCCTTCAAGCCAGTGAGCTTCTGGCATTGCCACCGCGCCAACGGCGAACTGGTGGCGGTGCTGGCCGAAGTCAACAACACCTTCGGTGAGCGCCACGTCTACCTGTTGCGAACGGACGACCCCCATGCCACGTTGCACGCAGAAAAGGTGTTTCACGTCTCGCCTTTTTTTCCGGTGCTTGGCGACTACACCTTTCACTTTCAACAGCACGACGACATTTTTCGCGCGCGCATCGATTACGCCACCGGCTGCGGCGAGACGCTCCGGACTGCCTGGCTGGGAAGACTACAGCCGCTCACGCCACGTGCCTGTCTGCGTGCGTTTTTCAGCTACCCGTTGATGACCTGGGGCGTGATTGCACGCATCCACCTGCAGGCGCTGCGGCTGTTGATCAAGCGCGTGCCATTTTTCCGCAAACCCCCGCTGCCATTGAACGAGGTCACCGAATGAATACCGCCAGCCTGAGCACCACCCTGCAACACAGCAACACCCCCTGGTATGCCCGTCAGGTAATCCATCTGCTGCAGGAAATCGAACATGGATGTCTGCATCTGGAACTGCCCAATGGTGTGCAGCTCACGGTCGGCCAGGGCACACCGGACGCCTATCTCAAGTTCGACCAATGGCGCGCGTTTCGCGACGTATTGAGCAAGGGCGACATCGGGTTTGCCGAAGGCTATATCGCCGGGACCTGGCACACCGCCGACCTTACCGGCGTGTTGACTCTGCTGGCCAACAACCGCAGTGCACTCGATCGCGCCATTTATGGCCGTTGGTGGGGGCGTCTATACAACCGCCTGCGCCATCTGCTGAACGCCAACACGATGAAAGGATCGCGTCGCAACATCGCCAGCCACTACGATCTGGGCAACGATTTTTATGGATTGTGGCTCGACCCTTCGATGACGTATTCGAGCGCGCGCTTCGATGGCGACACCACCTTGTCGCTGCAGGACGCGCAAACCCGAAAATACCAGCGCATGCTCGATCTTCTCGACCTACCGGATGGCCAGTCGCTGCTAGAAATCGGCTGTGGCTGGGGCGGTTTTGCCGAACACGCTACACGCACGGCGGGACACCAGGTGCGTGGCATCACCCTGTCACAGGAACAGCTCGACTATGCCCGCAAGCGCATTGACCATGCCCGGCTGAGCAACCGCTGTCAGTTCGCGTTTCAGGACTACCGTGAGGAAGCCCAGCAATACGACGGCATCGTGTCGATCGAAATGTTCGAGGCAGTGGGCGAAGCCTATTGGCCCACCTATTTTGACACCTTGAAGCGCAGCCTCAAGCCCGGCGGTCGCGCAGTGGTGCAAACCATCCTCATCGACGATACCCTGTTCGAACGCTACCGCAATGGCTCAGATTTTATCCAGCAATACGTGTTTCCCGGTGGCATGCTGCCGTCGCCCTCCCGCTTCATTGAAGAAGCTACGCATGCCGGGCTTGCCGTCACCCGACAGGAAAACTTCGGCCTCGATTACGCCGAAACCCTGAAACGCTGGCGACACAGCTTCCACGAGCAGATCGACGCGGTACGCGCACAGCATTACGACGAACGCTTCCTGCGTATCTGGCATTTTTATCTGGCTTATTGCGAGGCCGGCTTTCACGCCGGATCCGTCGATGTCGCGCAATTCCGGCTTGAACACGCGGCTTAAAACGGCGCTTGCAATAGCCTCCCTGTTGGCGGTATCGGCGCTGCACGCCAGCCCGCTGCCACACCTGTCCAACTATGAGGTGGTAGGCAGCGGCACCATGCGGTTTTTTGGCCTGCGCATTTACGACGCCACCTTGTGGTCGCCCGGCGGCGTGTGGTCTGCCCACCAGCCTTATGCGCTGGAACTGGTCTACGCACGCAGCTTCGATGGTGCCGCCATCGCGCGCCGCTCAATTGATGAAATGCGTGCCCAGCGTGCTTTTCCCACCGCAACACTGACGCGCTGGGAACAGCAGATGCGCACGCTGTTCCCGGATGTCAAAAGCGGCGATCGTCTTACCGGCGTGCGCATACCCGGATCAGGCGCAGCGTTTTACAGCGGCCCCCGCAAACTCGGCCAGATCAATGACGAGACGTTTGCCGACGCTTTCTTCGGCATCTGGCTCCATCCGGACACCCGCGCGCCCGACCTGCGCGCCCGTCTGCTGAAATCGCCATGACACCGCTGCCACGTACATGCCTGGTCGCCTACGGCGGCCTTGGCCTGCCGCTGGCGTTCGCGGCATTGCCGCTCTATGTTCACCTCGCGCCGTTTTACAGTGGCGTGATTTCGCTTTCCCTACTGGGTGGGATCCTGCTCGCGCTGCGCTTTCTCGACGCCGTTATCGATCCTCTGATCGGCGCACTGTTCGACCGCTTCCCTCATCCACGCAGCCTGGTAGCCCTTTCCCTTCCTTTGCTCGGGCTGGGCTGGATCGGGGTGTTTACCTTGCCCGAATCGCTGCCGGTGGTGCCCTGGCTGATCGTGATGCTGACGCTGACCACAGTCGGCTACAGTCTCGCCACCGTGGTGCACAACAGCTGGGGGGCGCGCCTGTCGAACGTGCCACACGAGCGCACCCGGCTCTTTGCTACGCGCGAAGGCTTTGGCCTGGTAGGCGTCGTGCTCGCCGCCGCACTGCCCACCCTGCTGGCCGCCAATCTTGCCGAAGGGCTGGCACGCATGGGCTGGATCTTTCTCGGTCTGCTGCTGGGCTTTGCCATGTTCACCCTGATCGCCACCCCCGCGATGCAACGCAGCGCGCGTTCACCTGGATTCAGACAGATGTTGCGTCCGCTGGCCAACCCGGCATTTGCCCGGTTTGTGCCGGGTTACCTGCTCAACGGCGTTGCAGCCGCGCTGCCCGCCACGCTGGTCATTTTTTTCATCGATGACGTCCTGGAACTCGCCTCCCACAGCGGGCTGTTTCTGGTGATTTACTTTCTCAGCGGCGCGCTTGGCCTGCCATTGTGGGTACGACTGGCCAAACGCATCGGCACGCTCGACGCCTGGCTGGTCTCGATGGCGCTATCCATCGCTGCTTTTACCGGCGCATTCTGGCTCGGTGCCGGCGATCTGGTTGGCTATGCACTGGTATGCGCAGCATCCGGTCTCGCGCTTGGTGCTGATCTTGCACTGCCGCCGGCCCTGGTCGCCGACATGATCGACGCCGACCCCGCACCGCAGCCCGGCGCGTATTACGGACTGCTGAGCTTTTTCGCCAAGCTCACCCTGGCGCTCGCAGCAGGCACGGCACTGCCGCTGCTTGATTTCTGGGGTTACGCGCCCGGTGGCGGCAACCTGTTCGCGTTGTCGGCCACCTATGCTCTTTTGCCCATCGTCATGAAACTCGGCGCGCTGGTCTGGTTCTGGCGTGCCCGCCCAATCGCCCACGCTGGAGTCGTCCCATGCTGAAAAACCCGCTCGCCATTCTGTGTACCGTGCTGGGGCTGACCGGCTGCGCCGGCGTCTCGCCAGAGGTTTATCGCGACCAGAAGCCCGCACTCGACATTGCCACCTACTTCAACGGCCCGCTCACCGCTTGGGGGTATTTCGCCGACCGCTCCGGCGAGGTGAAACGTCGTTTCACCGTGAAGATGACCGGCGAATGGAACGGCAACGAAGGCGTGCTGACCGAACACTTTAACTGGTCTGACGGTGAAGAATCGCAGCGCATCTGGCGCATCAGCAAGCTCGACGCACACCGCTACATCGGCCGTGCCGACGACGTCAAGGGCGAAGCCACGGGTACCGCCTACGGCAACGCACTGCAATGGAAATACACTCTGCTGCTACCCGTAGGCGGCAAAACCTACGAGGTGCAGTTCGACGACTGGATGTACCAGATGGATGACGCAACGATGCTGAACAAGTCCGAGATGCGCAAGTTCGGTTTCAAGCTCGGTGAAATCGTGATTGCCTTCAGGAAAGGTTCATGAGCCTCAATCCTCAACTCGCCGACTGGCGCGGCCAGCGTGTGTGGCTGATCGGTGCCAGTTCGGGCATCGGCGAGGCAACGGCAAAGCTGCTGATGGCGCGCGGGGCGCAAGTGGCGCTGACCGGACGCAACCGCGATGCGCTGATGGCGCTGGCCGACGGCAGCGCACTGGTTGCACCTGCCGATGTCACTGACCGCGTCAGCCTGCTAGCCGCCTTCGAGACGATCTGCGCCACCTTTGGCGATATCGATGTGGCCATCATCAATGCCGGCACCCATCAGCCGGTGCGCGCCTGGGAACTGGATGCCGTGGCCGCCGAAAAGCTGGTGCAGGTCAATCTGGTCGGCGCGATGAATGCCAGCGCCCTGCTTGCGCCTTATTTTGCACAACGCGGCAGGGGGCGGCTGGCGATCACCGCCAGCGTGGCGGGCTACGGCGGCCTGCCAAGCGGACTGGTGTATGGCGCGACCAAGGCGGCACTGATCAACTTCGCCGAGACCCTATACCTCGACCTCGCACCGCGGGGCGTAGCGGTACATCTCATCAATCCCGGCTTCGTCAAAACGCCTCTCACTGACCTCAATGATTTCAAGATGCCGGCACTGATCGAGGCCGATGAGGCCGCACGCGAAATTCTTTCCGGCATCGAGCGCGGCGTATTCGAGATTCATTTTCCCAAGCGCTTCACCCGCGCACTGAAGCTGCTGAAGCTGCTGCCGTATCGCGCCTATTTCCCCCTTGTCCACCGGATCACTGGCTTATGAATGCGCTTGATGCCCTGTGCGTGTATTTCGAACAACTCTCTGCCAGCAACCTGGACGAGCTCGACACCTATTACGCAGCGGATGCCTGGTTCAAGGACCCGTTCCATGAAGTGACGGGGGTGGATGCCATCCGCGCAATCCTGCGCCATACCTTCGACAAGCTGCCAGGCGCGCACTTTCGCGTTGTCAGGCGCTTCCCCGGTACGGATATGCAAGCTGTCATCTTGTGGGAAATGGATTTCGTCATGCCTGTCACACGCCAGTCCACCACCATCCGTGGCGCCACTCACCTCACCTTCGATGCTGACGGCAAGGCGACACATCATCGCGATTACTGGGATGCCGCTGAAGAGCTCTATGCCCGGCTGCCCGTGCTGAAATGGCTGATTCGCGGTCTTGCCCGGCAAGCGGCCGCGCCGCTATAAGCCTGTTAAGCCTTGTTTCTCGGCGAAGCTGCCTTGAACAAAGCAAGTGCCCGCGTACGCTGAACTGCATGTTCGACGATAGGCCCCGGATAAGACTGACCGATAATCACGCCAAGGCGCGACTGTTCGCTGGCTGGCAACGTCCAAGGCCCGTGAATAAACCGATCCGGCACGGCTGCAAGCTCAGGCAGATAAGTTCGAATGAATTGACCTTGCGAATCAAATTTTTCCGACTGGGTGATCGGATTGAAAATGCGGAACCAGGGCTGGGCATCGCAGCCAACCGAAGCCGCCCACTGCCAGCCACCACTGTTGGCCGCGCGATCATAATCGATGAGCTTGGCGGCGAAATAGCGTTCGCCCAGCCGCCAGTCGACAAGCAGGTCCTTGGTCAAAAACGAAGCCGCGACCATGCGCAGGCGGTTGTGCATGTAGCCGGTCTGGTTGAGCTGGCGCATCGCAGCATCGACCAGCGGATAACCGGTGCGTGCTTCGCACCAGGCTGCGAAATGGCCAGGCGGATTCGGCCACGGCAGCGCGTCGTATTGTGGTTTGAAGGCATGGCCTGCGGCGACTTCAGGACGGTGCCACAGGACCTGATGATAGAAATCGCGCCAGATGAGTTCGGACAACCAGGTCTGCGCCCCGCGCCCGCCACGCTGCCAGGCAGCTGCAGCAAGCTGGCGGATCGATACGGTGCCAAAGCGCACATGAACTGACAGATACGACGGCCCCTTGAGCGCGGGAAAGTCCCGCGTTTCCTGATAGCGATCGATGCGTTCCAGAAAATCTGCCAGCAGGTGCGCGCCACCTGACATCCCGGTCGGCAGCCTCAGCTCGGCCAGGTTCGTTGGAACAAACCCCATTTCCAGCAAGGACGGGATTGCAGTTGACCGTGGGGCCAGCCGACCAGCGTCGACGGTTACCGGATAGGCGCGCAGCGCGTCGGGGGTCAGCGTTTTCATCCAGGCCTTCTTGTATGGCGTGAACACGCTGTAGGGCGTACCCGTGGATGTAAGTATTTCCTCACGTTCGAAAACCACCGTGTCCTTGTAGTGATGAACGGCGATTTCATGCGTGTGCAGCGCAGACTCGACGGCTTCATCGCGCGCCAATGCGGCGGGGTCATCGTCGTGATTGAAATAGACGGCATCGGTCTGGAAATCGATGGCCAACTGCACGATCTCGTCGCGTGCGGCCCCGTGCTTGACGACGAGGCCGCCGCCCCTGGCCTGCAAGGCCTGCTGCAGTTCGGTCACGCTGGCATGGATGAACTCGACCCTGCGGTCCGCCGGGTCAGCCAGCGCATCCAGAATGTCCCGGTCGAAGATGAACACGCACATCACCTGACGGGCGTGTTCAAGGGCATGGTGCAGCGCTGCATGGTCGAAGTCGCGCAGGTCGCGACGAAACCAGACCAGCGCACGAGCGTATTCAGGCATGGGCGTTGCGGGTCGCTATAGTGTGAGCAAAGTGCGTAAAAATGTGTTTGCTGGATTTGAGGCAGATTACAATGCGGGGACAATTATGGAAACCGTCAACCTCACCCACCATTTCCTGATCGCCATGCCCGGCATGGTCGACCCCAATTTCCACGGCACGCTGACCTATATCTGCGACCACAGTGCTCAGGGGGCGCTCGGCGTGGTGATCAACCGGCCGATCGAACTGGATTTGTCGACCTTGTTCGAACAAATCGGTCTGACCCTGCCCGAGCGCCGGCATGGGGATATGGTCTATTTTGGCGGGCCGGTGCAGACCGAACGCGGTTTTGTGCTGCACACTCCGCCGCACACTTTCAGTTCCACCCTCAACGTCAGCGACGCGGTCAGTCTCACCACCTCGAAAGATGTGCTGGAGTCGGTCAGCCAGGATACCGGACCTGACAAGTTCCTGATATCGCTGGGCTATGCAGGCTGGGCGGCAGGGCAACTGGAAGAGGAAATCAAGCAGAACGCCTGGCTGTCGGTGGAAGCCAACCCCGAGGTGATTTTTGATCTGGCACCCGAAGACCGTCTGCCGGCCGCCATGAAACTGCTGGGGATCGACTTCGCCAGCCTGTCCGAAGAGGCTGGGCACGCTTGAGTTACGCAGACGCCCACGGCACCGTGCTCGCCTTCGATCTGGGCCTGAAACGGACGGGCGTGGCGTCGGGTGAATTATCGATCGGCATTGCGCATCCCCTCTCCGTCATTCAGGCGGATTCCACCGATGCGCGGCTGACCGCCATCGCCAAATTCGTCGCTGAATGGCAACCGGTCGTACTGGTGCTGGGCTTGCCCACCCATGCAGACGGCAGCGAGCACGACATGACCAAGGTGGCCCGGAATTTCGCGCGCAAGCTGGAATCGCGATTCAACCTGCCGGTGTTCATGGTGGACGAACGCCACACCAGCACGGCGGCCGAATCCGAACTCCACGCGCGGGGCATCCACGGCAAAAAGAACAAGGCGCTGACCGACGCCGTGGCTGCGCAACTCATTCTGCAAGGATTTTTCGATGCACGACTCACTGCCTGACGTCCACACCCTGATCGCGCAGCTCGCCGATGCGATTGCGCCAACGCTGACGCCCGACACGCTGATTATCGGTATTCATACCGGTGGCGCGTGGGTGGCCGAACGGCTGCATGCGCTGCTGAAATGCGCCCAGCCGCTGGGCACGCTCGACATTTCGTTCTATCGCGACGACTTCTCGCGCATCGGTCTGCACCCGCAGGTCAAGCCGTCGAACCTGCCGGTCGATCTGGAGGGCCGCACCATCGTGCTGGTCGACGACGTGCTCCACAGCGGGCGCACGGTGCGCGCAGCAATGAACGAGCTGTTCGACTATGGTCGTCCTGGCGCGATCCGGCTGGCGGTGCTGATCGACCGTGGCGGTCACGAATTGCCGATCCGACCCGATTTTGCAGGCCTCACGCTCGCCGTACCCAGCAACCAGAACATTCAGCTGTCGCGCCTCGACGACGGCCACCTGACCCTTTCATTAGCATGAACCCACAACTCACTCCCGACGGCAGGCTGCGCCACCTGCTCACCCTCGACGGCCTGCCGCGCGCCATCCTGACGCACATCCTCGACACCGCCGAGTCCTTCATGGACGTCGGTGAACGCGAAGTGAAGAAAGTCCCCCTGCTGCGTGGCAAGTCGATCTTCAATCTGTTCTTCGAACCGTCGACACGCACCCGCACCACCTTCGAGATCGCCGCCAAGCGGCTTTCGGCCGATGTGGTCAACCTCAACATCGCCACCTCCAGCCAGACCAAGGGCGAAGCCATTCTCGATACTGTCGACAACCTGGCCGCGATGCACGCCGACATGTTCATCGTGCGCCATTCGCAATCGGGGGCGGCGCATTTCATCGCCCGCAACGTGGCGCCGCACATTTCAGTGGTGAACGCCGGCGACGGCCGCCATTCCCACCCGACGCAGGGCCTGCTCGACATGTTCACCATCCGCCGCTTCAAGGGCGAATTTCACAACCTGACCGTGGCCATCGTCGGCGACGTGCTGCATTCGCGCGTGGCGCGCTCGCAGATCCACGCGCTGACCACGCTGGGCGTGCCGGAAGTGCGCGTTATCGGTCCGAAAACGCTGCTCCCCGCCGGCGTCGAGCAGATGGGCGTCAAGGTGTTCCACAACATGGCAACCGGGCTCGCAGGCTGCGACGTCGTCATCATGCTGCGCCTGCAAAACGAGCGGATGAAAGGCGCGCTGCTGCCCAGTTCGCAGGAATATTTCAAGTTCTTCGGCCTGACGCCGGACAAGCTCGCGCTCGCCAAGCCGGACGCCATTGTCATGCACCCCGGCCCGATGAATCGGGGCGTGGAAATCGATTCCGAAGTGGCCGACGGTCCGCAGTCGGTGATCCTGCCGCAGGTGACCTACGGCATCGCGGTGCGGATGGCGGTGATGGCGATTCTGGCCGGAGGGACGACAGCATGAAGATTCACATCAAGAACGGCCGCGTGATCGACCCCATGAGCGCACGCGACGAAGTTGCCGACGTGTTCGTGGCGGCAGGAAAGATCGTCGCCATCGGCTCCGCGCCCGACGACTTCCACGCCAACCGAACCCTCGACGCCAGCGGCCTGATCGTCTGCCCGGGTCTGGTCGACCTGTCGGTGCGGCTGCGCGAACCCGGCTTCGAATACCGCGCCACGCTGGAATCGGAGATGCTTGCCGCCGCCGCGGGCGGGATTACGTCGCTGGCCTGCCCACCCGACACCGACCCGCCGCTGGACGAGCCGGGGCTGGTGGAAATGCTGAAATTCCGTGCGCGCAACCTGCCCGGGCCACGCGTCTACCCGATCGGCGCGCTGACCCAGAAGCTCGAAGGCAAGATGCTGACCGAGATGGCCGAACTGACCGAAGCGGGGTGCCGCGCCTTCACCCAGGCTGATGCGCCACCGACCAGCACGCAAGTATTGTTGCGTGCGATGCAATACGCCGCCACGTTCGGTTTCAGCCTGTGGCTGCGTCCACAGGAATTGACGCTGGCACACGATGGGGTGGCGCACGACGGGGCCGTTGCGTCGCGGCTGGGCTTGCCCGGCATTCCGGCGCTGGCCGAAACCGTGGCACTGGCGACGATCCTGCTGCTGGCGCGTGAAACCGGCGCCCGCATCCACCTTGCCCGGCTGTCGACGCGCGAAGGCATCGCCATGGTGCGCGCCGCCAAGGCGCAAGGGCTGGCCGTCACCTGCGACGTCGCCAGTCCGCACGTCCACCTGTCTGAAAACGACCTTGTCAGCTTCGATTCGCACCTGCATCTGGTGCCGCCGCTGCGAAGCCTGCGCGACCGCGACGCCATCCGCGAGGCCCTGCGCGACGGCTCCATCGACGCGCTGTGTTCGGACCACACGCCGGTCGACGAGGACGTCAAACAGGTGCCGTTCGGCGAATCGGCCCCGGGGGCCTCGGGCGTCGAACTGCTGCTGCCGCTGACCCTGAAATGGGCGCGTGAAATGGGCGTGCCGCTCATGCAGGCAATCGATCTGATCTCCTGGAAGCCCGCGCAGATCCTGGGGGTGCCTGGCGGAAACCTGACGGTTGGCGGCCATGCCGATATCTGCATATTCGACGAAACCGCCGAATGGATCGTCACTCCCAGGGAACTGGCCAGCCAGGGCAACAACACGCCCTTCCTCAATCATCCGATGATGGGCCGGGTGCGCTACACGGTGATCGACGGCCATATCGACTTCGAATCTGTTCATTGAACTTCGCATCGTCATTCCGGGCGGATAATCGCCCCGCTGTGCCACGCGTGTCCATTCCCGTGCTGCTCGCCAGCCTGCTCGCCGGTGCGCTGGCCGTCACCGGCTTTGCGCCGCTCAACGCCTGGCCTGTGCCGATGCTGAGTCTGGCCGTGCTGTTCGGCTTGCTGGTTCGAACCACCTCCATGCGCGCCGGATTCTTCGTCGGCCTGGCATGGGGACTCGGTTTTTTCATCGTCGGTGTGAGCTGGATCTTCATCAGCCTGTCGGTGTACGGGGGCATGTCGACAGGGCTGTCAGCGCTCGCCACGTTCCTGTTCTGCAGCGTGCTAGCGCTGTTCCCGGCCATGGTCGGCGCGCTCCAGGCACGCTGGCACGATGATGAGCCCACGCAGCGTTTGTTGCTGTTGATCCCGCTGCTGTGGGGCGTCACGGAATGGATGCGCGGCTGGGTTTTCACCGGTTTCCCCTGGCTGGTGGCCGGCTATTCACAGGTGCCGGCCAGCCCGCTGGCGGGCTATGCGCCGCTGGTCGGGGTATATGGCGTGTCGTTCCTGCTGGCCGGGATGGCTGCGCTGCTGGCGTGGAGTGTCACCACACACGGTCCGCTGGCGCAGCGCATCTGGGCCATGGTGGCGATTGTGACGCTTGGAGTCGGCGGCCAGGCCCTGCGCGGCGTCGTCTGGACCACGCCGGATGGCGCCCCGACCTCGGTGGCCCTGCTGCAGGGCAATATCCCGCAGGACATGAAATGGCAGCCGGAAAAAACGCTGGCCACGCTGGAGAGCTACGCACGCATGGCCACGGCCTCGCCTGCGCAGCTGATCGTGTTGCCGGAAACGGCGCTGCCGGTGTTCGAGTCCGACCTCCCCGATCCCTATCGCGCCGGACTGGTTTCGCTCGGCCAGAAAAATGGCGGCGACGTACTGACCGGCCTGCCGACCGGATCCACAGATGGCGCGTACTACAACAGCGTCGTCAGCTACGGCAGCGCGCCCAGCCAGCGCTACCACAAGGTGCATCTGGTGCCGTTCGGCGAATACATCCCTTTAAAGGCGGTCTGGGGCTGGGTGATCAGGGTGCTGCACATTCCGCTGTCCGACTTTGCGCGCGGCGCGGTCGACCAGCAGCCGCTGGCCATTGGCGGCCAACGGGTGGCGGCCAACATCTGTTATGAGGATGCTTTTGGCGAAGAGATCATCCGCCAGTTGCCGGCGGCGAGCGTGCTGGTCAACGTCAGCAATCTGGCCTGGTTCGGCGATTCGTTCGCGCCCTGGCAGCACGCGCAGATGTCGCAGATGCGTGCGCTGGAAACCGGCCGCATGATGCTGCGTGCCACCAATACCGGGGTCACCGCCATCATCGACACGCAGGGCCGCGTGCTGGCCGCGCTGCCGTTGTTTCAGCCCGGCAGCCTGCGCGGCACGATCCAGGGCTATGCCGGCAGTACGCCGTATGTGCGCTGGGGCAATGCGCCCATTCTTGCGGTGTGGGGTGTAATTGGGATCGGACTGCTGATCGCGGCGTTCAGGCGGCGGCCCTGATCCGCGTGGCGTTGCGGCCGCTGCGCTTGGCTTCCAGCAGGGCGGCGTCGGCACGCGCCAGCGCTTCGTTGTCCTGCTTGTCGTTGCGGCTGTATTCGGACAGGCCGCCACTCCATGAGATCTTCTGCGTCACCCCGGGAATCAGTTCCACGCTTTCAGGCATGTTGGCGCGCAAGCGATCGGCCTGTTCCTGCGCCCGTTCCAGCGGCGTGAAGGGGAACAGCACACAGAATTCGTCGCCGCCCAGACGGGCGATAAAGTCGCTGCTGCGCAGGCAGGTCTTGAGCGCATTGCCAAACTTGATGATGAGCTGATCCCCTGCCTCGTGGCCGAAGGTGTCGTTGACCTGCTTGAAGTTGTCGATGTCCATGATCAGCAGGCTGTGCGTCCAGCCATCCTTCACGCTGGCAAACAGTTCCTTCTGCTTCTCGTCGAAGCTGCGCCGGTTGTTGACCTGCGACAGGTGGTCGAGCCGGGCCTGGGTGGTTTCCTGCTTGTGGCGGCCCAGCATCGCCTTGGCCAGTTTCAGCATAGTCTCGAGCGGGGGCTGAAACTCGGCGAGGCTAACCGGATAATCCGTGCGGAGTCGCTGCTGGCGAAGATCGTTGGTGAACTTGACCAGCGTGCGCAGGTTGTCGTTGACCCGGTTACGCACCGCAAGAATCGTCGCCACCACCAGGATGGCAATCAGCAGGCTCGCCACCAGCCAGCTCAGCACATAGGGCGCCACGCTTTCGATGAATGGCGTCACCGGACGCCACACCGCGATTCGCCACTGCGTACCCGCAAGGGCGATCTGGGCCGGCTGGGTGTTTCGCTTGATCGCCTGGTTGCCGCGTCGCATCAACACCATTGGGGATTCACCCGCCTGGGTTTGCTGTAGTTCGGCATACGCGGCGTCATCCGGCAACGGCAGTGTATCGAACAGCGCCTGCAACTGCGGCACGCTCTGCTCGACGATGACAAAACCGAGCCGTTTGCCGTCGCTGCCCATCACCGGGTGGGACAAAGACAGGTTGAAGGTGGCCGTCGCTGTCGCCCCAGCAGCGCCCCGCCCCGCCTGGGCCAGGCGCCGCTGGGTGTCGCCCGGCAAAAAGCCTGGCAGCAGCTGGCGCTGACCATCGGTGACGAACAGCACGGCGGCATCTTGATTCAGCGCCTGCAGGTTGGTCGCCTGGGCCTGACAGACGGCCGGCGCTGCACTCGCGAAGCACGCCAGCGTCTGCGGGTGGGCGGCAATGAGCGCGGCGCGCTGGCGCATGGCATCGGCCATGAACTCGATCTGCGAAGCCATCACCGGCTTGCCGATTTCTTCGTGCGCCGGCGACGTTTGCGGGCGCGATTGGTAAATCGTGAACGTGACCAGCCCTGTCAGCAGGACCAAGGCAGTAACAAGGATCAAACCAAGCCGCAATATGGACGTGTGGGGCATGACGTATGCGCCAGTCGACGCGTACCTCTTTATATATAATCTCCGCAATAGCCGGTTTCCGATTCATGTCCGGATAACCAGCCGACATGCGATTCACTTCAGCAAAATCCATGCCCTGACGTACCCGCGCCCGGTCAGGACGCCTACGCGTTTGTTTCTGTAAAGAAATCCGACACTAGTGCTTGCCTGTGCTGCCGAATCCGCCCTCGCCGCGATGGCTGGCTTCAAAGTCCTCCACCACGTTGAGTTCAGCCTGCATCACCGGCACGATGACGAGTTGCGCGAGGCGTTCCATCGGCGCCAGTTCAAAGGCCTGCTGGCCGCGATTCCAGGCGGACACCATGAGCTGGCCTTGATAATCCGAATCGATCAGCCCGACCAGATTGCCCAGCACGATGCCGTGTTTGTGCCCGAGTCCCGAGCGCGGCAGGATCATCGCCGCATAGCCGGGGTCGGCCAGGTGAATCGCCAAGCCGGTTGGAATCAACTGGGTTTGGCCCGGTTCCAGCAAAATCGGCGCATCGATGCAGGCGCGCAGGTCCAGACCCGCAGAACCGGTGGTCGCGTATTGCGGCAGCTGATCGCGCATGCGGGCGTCGAGAATCTTCACATCCATCTTCATATTCGTCGGAATTTCGTCAGTTAATCAGTCAACAGGGGCACAAGATGGCGGATCAGCCGGCGCGCCTGGGCCAGCTTGTCGGCACGCGGCAGCCGGGTCTGGCCCCGGTCGTCGAACAGCACCAGCTCGGCTGTGTCCTGCCCGAGCGTGTCCTGCGCCAGGTTGCCCACCAGCAGGGGCAGTTTCTTGCGCAGGCGCTTGGCCTCGGCGTGCGCTGCCAGTTGTTCGGTCTCGGCGGCGAATCCCACGCAGAAAGGCGCGTCGGGCAAGGCCGCCACTTCAGCCAGAATGTCCGGGTTGGCCACCAGCTGCAGCGTCAGGGGGTCCGCGCTTTTCTTGATTTTCTGCAGCGCCGTCGCATCCACCCGGTAATCCGCCACCGCCGCCACGGCGATGAACACATCACAGGGCAACTCGGCCAGCACGGCCGCGCACATGTCCGCCGCGCTTTGTACATCGATGCGGCGCACGCCTGCCGGTGAATCCAGACAGGTCGCACCCGATACCAGGCACACCTCGGCGCCCGACTCGGCCGCTGCCCGCGCCACCGCGTAGCCCATCTTGCCGGAACTCCGGTTGGTCAAGCCGCGCACGGGGTCGATCGGCTCGAACGTGGGACCGGCGGTAATCAGCACGCGCTTACCCGCCAGGAGGCCCAGTCCCAACAATCCTGGCAGGGCAGCCAGTATTTCGCCGGGCTCCAGCATTCGCCCCGGTCCGGTTTCACCACAGGCCAGTTCGCCCGCAGCCGGCCCCAGCACGCTCAAGCCATCCGTATGAAGTTGCTGCAGGTTGCGCCGGGTCGGTGCGGCGTCCCACATCTCACGGTTCATCGCGGGGGCGACGGCCAGCCTGCACGCGCGCGCCAGACACAGGGTCGACAGCAGATCGTCCGCCCGTCCCTGCGCAAGCTTGGCCAGAAAGTCGGCGGACGCCGGCGCGACCAGCAGCAGATCGGCGGTGCGCGACAGATGGATATGCTCCATGCCGTCGCCGCTGTCAGCGTTCCACAAGGAGGTCAGCACAGATTTGCCGGACAGCGCCTGAAACGTGAGCGGGGTCACGAACTGCTGCGCCGCAGTGGTCATCACCACCTGCACGTCGGCCCCGGCCTTGACCAGCAGGCGGCACAATTCGGCAGCCTTGTACGCGGCGATGCCGCCGGTCACTCCGAGTAAAATTTTTTTGTTTGCCAGCGACACGGATCGGCTTTCCAACACAATGGCGACATTCTACGGGAGGGAGACAGGCATGGCGATTCGGGACTGGCCGGAGGACACACGGCCGCGCGAGAAGCTCCTGAGACAGGGGGCAGCTGCCCTGACCGACGCCGAACTGGTTGCGGTATTTCTGCGCACGGGCGTCGTCGGCAAGAGCGCCGTCGACCTGGGACGCGAACTGATCGCGCGGTTTGGCGGGCTGGGCGGCTTGTGCCGTGCCGACAGGCAATCTGCCTGCGCCGCGCCTGGCGTGGGCGAAGCCAAGTTCGCACTGTTGCAGGCGGTGATGGAAATGGCGCGGCGCACGCTAGCCGAGGACATGCAGGCCGGGGATGCCCTGGAATCGCCCCATGCCGTGCGCGATTACCTTCGGCTGATCCTGCGCGGCAAGGAATACGAAGTGTTCTGCTGCGTCTATCTCGACGCGCAGAATCGCGTCATCGCGGTGGAAGAAATGTTTCGCGGCACGCTGACGCAGACCAGCGTCTACCCGCGCGAGATCGTCAAGCGGGCACTGTCGCATAACGCCGCCGCGCTGATCCTGGCGCACAATCATCCAAGCGGCGTGGCCGAACCCAGCCAGGCTGACCGTACGCTCACCCGAAAACTGGCGGAAGCGCTGGCATTGGTCGACGTGCGCGTACTCGACCATTTCATCGTGGCAGGCGCGTCTTCACTATCGTTCATGGAATCAGGCCAACTGTAGAAACGTGCGGCACTTGCCTCGCGCGCTCGGGCTGTGGTATAAATCGCGGTTCTCGGGTTGACCCATGGGTTGGCCCTGACCGGATAACCTATCAATTTTGGAGCAGTGTCATGGCTCGCGTATGCGTCGTTACGGGCAAGAAGCCCATGGTCGGAAACAACGTTTCCCACGCCAACAATAGAACCAAGCGTCGTTTCCTCCCCAACCTGCAATACCGCCGGTTCTGGGTCGAAAGCGAAAACCGCTGGATTCGTCTGCGTTTGTCCACCGCAGCCCTGCGCACTATCGACAAGAACGGCATCGACGCTGTCCTGGTTGACCTGCGCGCCAACGGCGTTGCCGTTTAAGGAGTCGGATCATGGCTAAAGGCGGACGCGAAAAAATCAAGCTGGAGTCCACTGCGGGCACCGGCCACTTCTACACCACCACCAAGAACAAGAAGACCATGCCCGAGAAGATGGAGATCAGCAAGTTCGATCCCAAGGCTCGCAAGCATGTGATGTACAAGGAAACCAAGCTGAAGTAATTCAGCCGGTAACCCAATAAAAAACCCGCCAACCGGCGGGTTTTTTATTGGGTGCATGCGATCTATTCGGACACCCGACGCCCCATCGGGACGTCCGGTTGCAGTTCACGCATAGCAGCGCAGGCGCACCGAGAAATCCTTCAGGGATTCGATCCCGCTCTCCTCAGCGCGTTTGCACCATGTCTGCAACTGCTCCAGCAACTGCTCGCGCGACGCGGTGGAGCGCCCCCAAATGGCGGCAAGTTCCTGCCGCATCCGGTAAACCGTTTG
>JAWOJD010000101.1:0-4803 GCA_046484355.1 Thiobacillus sp. | reverse complement strand
AAAAGAAGCGGTGCGGAATTACAAGGAAAAAGGTAGGGGCGGAAGGCTCCGAACCGGCTGCGGAAACGCGGCCCACGCCGGGTGAGATCGCGGTAAGTCGCCTGGGTGGAAACACCCAGGCGCTCTGGTCTGTGACCCCGGAAACCCCCGCTACAAGACCGAACGGGCTTTAGCGGCGGGAGGCTTCATGTAATCAAGCGGCCGCGCCGGCACGGTTTCCTTATTGCTTTTTGTCGAGCGCGACCCGGAACTTCTCGAGCTGGGCCTCATAGTCTTCGGCTTCGCCGTAGTCGAGGAAACGGCGATAGCGCGAATGGGTGCCGAGAATCTTGCGGGCGTGCTTGATCGGGCAATAATACTGCTCGGTTCGGGCCACGATTTCATACACATAGGCAATCAGCCCGCTGCCATAGGCGCAATAGGTGCAGTGGAATTTCTCGATGAAATTGAGATATTCGAGCTGCTGCCGGTCGAGCACGATGTAATCGCCCCGGCGCACTTTCGCCACCCGGTAAACGGGAAAGCACACCGCCTGATACACGGTGACGAACACATCCAGAATCACCAGCGGGACGATCATGCTGTAGATGACCGGCCCGGTGATCAGGATCTGCGAACGATCGGTCACCAGCCAGCGCACAAACCGCGTCTTCAGGCGACGATGCGTTTCCTGGATGGACTGCTCGAATTCGACCCGCTTGCCCTTGATCTGGAACAGCAGGCTGGTTTCCTGTTCGTGCAGCGCGTCCCGCATCTCGTCTTCGAGGGCGGCCATTTGAGCCAGCAATGTGTGGATTCGGTCGTTCACGCTTTCCCCCTGCTTCGATGAATAAGGGCCGGAGCCACCGCGCGCGCCCCAGGTTCGCGCGTCCCATCCTGCATCCGTCACTCTGGAGCATACCCGCTCACGGATTCACCCGGTTGGCGGGGAGCCGCCCGCCACCAATCCGCCCTTTTCAGGATGAACTAAACTGAAAGTGGAATAAGGAGGCAATGTGGAGCATCCATCCACGGCGCGCCGGTTGTTCAATCCGTTTTGACAGAAAGGGGGACACAATGGCCAATATCACACGCTACGATCCTTTCAACGATTTCAGCGACCTGTTCAAGGGCTTCCTTGTACGCCCGACCTGGATGGAACAAGCGCCTGAGATGCAAATCAAGCTGGATTTGAAGGAGGACGACGCCGCTTACAGGGTGCATGCCGATATCCCTGGCGTGAAGAAGGACGACATCCACGTGAACATCGACGGCAACCAGGTTTCGATCAGTGCCGAGTCGCGGATGGAAAAAGAAGATAAAAAAGGCGAAAAGGTGCTGCGTTCCGAGCGTTACTGCGGCAAGGTCGAGCGCAGCTTTACCCTGGCGCACGACGTCGACGAAACGAAGGCAGAAGCCAAATACAAGGACGGCGTGCTTGAACTGACCCTGCCGAAGAAATCGGCAAGTTCAGCTAAAAAGCTCACGATCCAGTAAGCGTCGAACGTACCCGACATGCGGCACCGGTCAGCGGTGCCGCTTTCTTTGGCGGCTTTCCTGATCGCCATGGCAGTGTGATCCGTCGCATGGCGGGACGCTTGGGGCCGGCTGGTTTACTCTTACAGCATGTTCACTCCGACAGTCTGGCGGGAGCCGCGACTGCACCCATCATGGAAATCCTGCTTTTGACCGCGCTGATCCTGCTGAATGGCGTGTTTGCCATGTCGGAAATCGCCCTGGTGACGGCGCGGCGCGCCCGGCTGGCCCGGCTGGCCGACGCCGGCGACCGTTCGGCCGCAGTGGCGATCACGCTGCACGACGACCCGACGCGCTTCCTGTCGACGGTGCAGATCGGCATCACCTCGATCAGCATTCTCAACGGCATCGTCGGCCAGGCCGTGCTGGCGGCCCCGCTGGCCAGGTGGATGCAGTCGGCCGGGGTGGACACGGAAGCCAGTGGCATCGCAGCCACCGCGCTGGTGGTCATCGTCATCACCTATTTTTCCATCGTGATCGGCGAGCTGGTGCCCAAGCGCATCGGCCAGTTCAACCCGGAGGACATTGCGCGACGGGTGGCGCGGCCGATGAACCTGCTGGCACTGCTGGCGCGGCCTTTTGAGCGGCTGCTGTCGCTGTCGACCGATGCGATTTTGCGCCTGCTGGGCAAACGGCAATCCAGCCAGGCCGGCGTGATCGAGGAGGAAATCCATGCCCTGTTGCAGGAGGGCTCGGAGTCCGGCGTGTTCGAGCAGCAGGAGCGCGACATGGTGCGCAACGTGCTCCGCCTCGATGACCGCTCGATCAGTTCGCTGATGACACCGCGCAGCGAGATTGTCTATCTGGACACGACACTGCCGCTGGAAGACAACCTGAAACGCGTGGCCGATTCGGCGCATTCGCGCTTTCCGGTGTGCCGGGACGGCCTCGACACGGTGCTGGGCAT
Source organism: Thiobacillus sp. (assembly GCA_046484355.1). GTDB lineage: Bacteria > Pseudomonadota > Gammaproteobacteria > Burkholderiales > Thiobacillaceae > Thiobacillus. The sequence continues at coordinate 2,381 of JAWOJD010000101.1, read as the reverse complement.
CATCAGCGCCAAACAACTATTCAATCAAACGCAGTCGGACAATCCGCTGGATCTGACCAGCCAGCTCATGTCGGCGATCTTTGTGCCGGAAAGCCTGACCGGGATGGACGTGCTGGCGCACTTCCGCGCGTCCGACTCACACATGGTGCTGGTTGTCGATGAGTACGGCGAAGTCGACGGCCTGGTCACCTTGCAGAATGTGCTGGAGGCGCTGGCGGGTGAATTCACGCCGCGCAATCTGGAAGACGCCTGGGCGGTGCTGCGCGCCGACGGCTCGTGGTTTTTCGACGGTTTGATCCCGATCCCCGAGTTCAAGGACCGGCTCGGCCTGAAAACCTTGCCGGAGGAAGACAAGGGCCGTTATCACACGCTGGGCGGGCTGGTGATGTGGCTGGCCGGACAACTGCCGCAAACCGGCGACGTGCTAACGCTGGAAAACTGGCAGCTGGAAGTGGTTGATCTGGACGGCAAGCGCATCGACAAGATCCTCGCCATGCCGGTCGAGCCTGCCGGTTCAACGCATTCTGACGCGCCACCCGGACCGGCTTGAGGCATGCGGCCCAGGCAGGCCGCGCCGGGGGGATTTAACACTTCGGTTATGATATTTAAAGGTTTGCCAATACATTTAAGGAGTCCATTGTGCGTTTTGCGACCGCTTTAACCCTCATCGTTCCCACGTTTGCCCTGCTGGGGGGCTGCGCCACCCAGAAAACGCTCGACGAGCAGGCCGACGCGGTCAATCGCCAGCTTGACGCGCAGTCGAGCACGATCAGCCAGCAACTGGCCGACATGCGCAAGTCCCAGGCCTCGATGTCCAGCACCCAGAAGGAACTGGCGGCCCGGCTGGCCCGGCTCGAATCGGAGCAGGCCCTGATCGCCACCCGCCTCAGCCAGGATGGCACAGCGAGCGCCGCCCTCCAGCGCGAATTCAACAAGCTGCGCGCACAGACCACGGCCACGCAGAATGAACTGGCCGCCTTGACCCAGACGGTCGACAACCAGGCCCGCGCGCACAGCCAGACCCAGAGCACCGCAAACGAAGCACTCCAGATCGCGCGCAACGCGCAGCAGACGGGCGCGACGCTTTCCGACAAGCTGAGCCGGGCCGAGGAAACGATCAGCAGGCAGGCGTCGACCCTCACCCAGACGCAAGATGCGGCCAACGAGGCGCTGAAGGTCGCCCGCGACAGCCAGCAGGTCAGCAACAACGTTGCGAACAAGCTGCGAACAGCGGAAGACACCCTCAACAAGCAGACCCGCGCGGTCACCGAGGCGCACGAAGCGGCAACCGATGCGGTGAAGATTGCGCGCGACAGCCGCCTTGTCAGCGGCAAGGTGATCGACCGGCTGCAACTGAACGACGACATGGTGTCGTACAGCTACGAAGCGCCCGAGCTGACGCCGTCTGGCCGCGCCGAGCTCGACAAGTTGATCGCCAGCGTGCGGCCCAAGCTGCCGCATGTGTTCGTCGAAATCATCGGCTTTGCCGACAACACCGGCCTCAACAGCACCAACAACCGCATCGCGCTCGAACGCGCCGAATCGGTGCGCCGTTACCTGCACGAAGTCGGCAGCCTGCCGCTGGACCGCATGTCGACCATTTCCTACGGCGACCTCAAGCCGGTGAGCAATGATCCCGCTTTCGAAAGCCGTCGCCAGAATCGGCGCGTGGTGGTGCAAGTGCTGAAGTAATACCAGCAGGCGCCCCGCAAAGGGGCGTCAATCACGTCACGGGCAGGGCTAGCGCCCCCGGTAGACACACCCCGAATCGTGGGTTTCCATCACCTTGATCTGCGACAGGCCCGGTAACGCGGGCTTGAGTTGCTGCCACAGCCACACCGCCAGGTTCTCGCTGGTAGGGTTCTCCAGCCCGGCGATGTCGTTGAGGTGACGGTGGTCGAGCGCGGCGTGGATGCGCTGCCAGGCGGTGTCGATCTCGGCGAAATCGAGCACCCAGCCAAATCGGGGGTCGATCTCGCCGCTCACGGTAAGTTCAACCCTGAACGAATGGCCGTGTAGCCGCGAGCAGGGGTGGGTGTCCGGCAACGCCGGCAGGCGGCGCGCACATTGCAGGTGAAAGATGCGAAAGAGGTCCATGCGCTATTCTGGCGCAAGTCGCCCAGGCGTGCTCACCAAAGGCCGAACTTATGCGCGATGCGGCAAACTGTGGGCTGTTCCGTTTTTCATTTATGCTGGAGTCTTCATGTTCGTGCAACGCCTCACCCTTGCCAGCGCAGCCGTCCTGTTGCTGCTATCGTTCAACGCCCATTCCCTCGACAGCGGCCCGAACCTGTCCGCACCCGAGGCCCATGATCAGGTGCGCAGCGGCAAACTGACGCTGATCGACATCCGCCGCCCCGAAGAGTGGCGTTTCACCGGCG
>JAWOJD010000085.1:0-17194 GCA_046484355.1 Thiobacillus sp. | reverse complement strand
GTACCCGACCATCCTGGCCGACCACCACATCATTGAGTTCCTCACCGACTATCTGCGCCTGATGGTCAGCGGCAGGATGAATGCCTTCGAGATCGAGAACCTGATGGACAACGAGATCGAAACCCACCACCAGGAAGGCGAGATTCCCGTGCACAGCGTAGCCAAGCTGGGCGATGGCCTGCCCGCATTCGGCATTGTGGCGGCGGTGATGGGCGTGGTCAAAACCATGGGATCGGTTCACCTGCCACCCGCCGAACTGGGCGTGTTGATCGGGGCCGCGTTGACCGGCACCTTCCTCGGTATTCTGCTGGCCTACGGTTTTGTTACCCCGCTTTCCAGCTTGCTGGAGCAGAAGCTTCACGAGTCGGGCAAGATGTTCCAGTGTGTCAAGGTCACGTTGCTGGCCAGTATCAATGGATATGCGCCCGCGATTGCCGTCGAATTCGGACGCAAGGTGTTGTTCTCGACCGAACGTCCCTCCTTCAGCGAACTGGAAGAACACGTCAAAGGCGCGAAATCACGCTAAGGCTTTCGCCACCCGACAGGATTGAAGTCACATCATGAGCGAGCAAAAAGCGCCCATCGTTATCAAACGCGTCAAGAAGGTGGCCGGAGGTGGCCACCACGGCGGCGCATGGAAGATTGCCTATGCTGACTTCGTGACGGCGATGATGGCCTTCTTCCTGCTGATGTGGCTGCTGGGGTCAACCGCCAAGGGCGATTTGATGGGGATCGCAGACTACTTCACCACGCCGCTCAGAGTTGCCATGCAGGGCGGGTCGGGCAGCGGCGACAGTTCCAGCGTGATCAAGGGCGGTGGCCAGGATCTGACGCGCACGGCCGGCCAGGTGAAAAAAGGCGAGACCGAGGCCGAAAAGAAAACCTATAACCTCAAGGCAGCAAAGGCGGAATACGAGCGCATCGAGGCGGCCAAGCTCAAACAATTGAAAAAGCGACTGGAAGAGGCGATCGACTCCAATCCCACGCTCAAGCAATTCAAACGACAGTTGCTGATCGACATCACTTCCGAAGGTCTGAGAATTCAGATCGTGGATGAGCAGAACCGACCCATGTTCAATCTGGCCAGCGCAGAATTGCAGTCGTACACCAAGGTGATCCTGCGGGAAATCGGCCACGTGCTGAACGACGTGGAAAACCGGGTCAGCCTGTCCGGCCACACCGATTCAACGCAATATGCCAACAAGGGCCTTGGCTACAGCAACTGGGAACTGTCGACCGATCGCGCCAACGCGTCGCGGCGCGCGCTCATCGCTGGCGGCATGAAGGAAGACAAAATGCTGCGCGTGGTCGGACTGTCGTCTTCGGTGCCGTTCAATCAAGCCGAGCCCAACGACCCGGTCAACCGCCGCATCAGCATCATCGTCATGAACAAGCGCACCGAGGAAGCCGTCACCAAACAGGCTGGCGGCGTTGAGGTGACGGACGAAGGCGATCTGCGCGACGAGTTAAAGCAGGTCAACGCGCCGAAATAGCGCGTATCTGGCCGCCGCCCCGGCAGCGACGGCTCGCATCACCCTGATCGTAACGATTCCGCTGGACCCGCAGCGCGACGCACCCAAGCAGAATCGAGTGCGCTCGCACGGCTTCAATCCGCTCTTTGAGCCATCTGGCGCGAAATAGCAGGCCAAATCCACCCTTATTCCCCTGATCACCCACGCCAGATATGGCGAATACTTCAGCCTGAAGATAGCCCGTCCATACGCAACCCGGACGGCCATGCACCCAACAGGTGAAGTCTGGAATGGCTGAAGAAAGCGATCAGGAGAAGACCGAATCGGCCTCGCCACAGAGGCTGCTGAAAGCGCGCGAAGACGGCCAGGTGCCGCAATCGCGCGAGCTGTCGACGTTCATCGTGCTGATGGCCGGCGGTGCAGGACTGTGGATGATGGCCGGCGGCCTGGGCCAGACCATGAAGCAGATCATGCATGGCAGCCTCCAATTCGATCCGGGTATCGCCCGCGACACTGCCCACGTCATGGCCCAGCTTGAGAGCCAGTTTTATGAAGCGGCGCTGGCGTTGCTACCCTTTCTGGGGCTGGTGGTAATTGCCACCATGCTGTCACCGCTGCTGCTGCGTGGCTGGTTGTTCAGCACCAAGGCGCTTGCCCCGAAATTCAATCGCATGAATCCGATGTCCGGCATCAAGCGGATCTTCTCCAGCCAGGGGGTGGCCGAACTGGTCAAGTCGCTGGCCAAGGCGGGACTATTGGGCGGCGTCGCAGGCTGGTTGATCTGGGGCAACCTGGAAGCCATTTTTTCGCTCAGTCAGGAAAACCCGACGATTGCCATTCAGCACATGGGCGACATCATCGGCAGAATCTTCCTGCTGGTTTCCGGCACGATGATCGTGGTCGTCGCAATCGACCTGCCGTACCAGTTGTGGAGTTACTACCACAAGCTGAAGATGACAAAAGAGCAGTTGCGCCAGGAAAACAAGGAATCCGAAGGCGATCCCTACCTCAAGGCCCGTATTCGCGCCCAGCAGCGCGAAGTGTCGCGTCGCCGCATGATGGCTGCGATTCCCACAGCCGACGTGGTGGTGACCAACCCGACCCATTACGCCGTGGCGCTCAAGTACAGCGAAGGCAAGATGGGCGCGCCCCGCGTGGTGGCCAAGGGTGCCGACGCCATCGCCGCCAACATCCGCGCGCTGGCCGCAGAACACAAGGTGCCTCTGCTCGAAGCGCCGCCGCTGGCACGGGCCTTGTACCGCCACACCGAAATCGGCGATGAAATTCCGGCCACGCTCTATGCGGCAGTGGCCGAAGTGCTGGCCTATGTATTCCAGCTGCGCCATTTCCAGCAGGAGGGCGGTCTCTATCCGAACGCGCCGACCTCTTTGCCGGTTCCCCCCGACCTTGATCCGCTGCAGGCTGCATCATGAACGGCGTCCTGAACCTTTCCGGACTCTTCAGCGGTACCCAGGCCCGCTCGTTTGCCGCGCCGGTCTTCATCATCCTTGTTCTGTCGATGCTGGTGCTGCCGCTGCCGACATTTGCACTGGACGTCCTGTTCACCTTCAACATCGCACTCTCCATCATGGTCTTGCTGGTGAGCCTGTCGACCAAGAAGGCGCTTGATTTCGCCGCTTTCCCCACGGTGCTGCTGCTCTCCACGTTGCTGCGGCTGTCGCTCAACGTGGCCTCGACCCGCGTCGTGCTGCTGGAAGGCCATACCGGGCCGGATGCCGCAGGCAAGGTGATCGAGGCTTTCGGCCATTTCCTGGTCGGGGGCGACTACACGGTGGGCATCATCGTGTTCGTCATCCTGGTGGTCATCAACTTCATCGTCATCACCAAGGGCGCCGGGCGCATCGCCGAGGTCAGCGCGCGCTTCACCCTCGATGCCATGCCGGGCAAGCAGATGGCGATCGACGCCGATCTCAATGCCGGCCTGATCGAAGAAAACGAGGCGCGTCGCCGCCGCGCCGAAATCTCCCAGGAAGCAGACTTTTACGGTTCGATGGATGGTGCGTCGAAATTCGTGCGCGGCGACGCCATCGCCGGCATCCTGATTCTGCTGATCAACATCGTCGGCGGCCTGCTCGTCGGCGTGATGCAGCATGATCTGTCGGTCTCCGATGCGGCCCGCAACTACACCCTGCTGGCGATTGGCGACGGCCTAGTGGCCCAGATTCCGGCGCTGGTCATTTCGATTGCCGCCGGCATCATCGTCAGCCGCGTCAGCACCGACGAGGACATCACCGGACAGATGATGTCCAACGTCTTCAACAAAACGCAGGCGCTCTACATCACGGCTGCGATCATGGGCCTGATGGGCCTGATTCCCGGCATGCCAAACTTTGTGTTCCTGCTGCTGGCCGGCGGTCTGGTCGCACTGGCATACAAGAGTGGCAAGCGTCAGGAGGACGTCCCGATCGAAGCGGAAACAACGCCTGTGGCGACTATCGAGTCCCAGGAGGCGAGCTGGGAAGACGTTGCTCCCATCGATACCCTGGGGCTGGAAGTCGGCTATCGGCTGATTCCGCTGGTGGACAACGCCGCTGACGGTGAGCTGGTGCGCCGCATCAAGGGCATCCGCAAGAAATTCGCGCGCGAAGTGGGCTTCTTGCCGCCTGCCGTGCATATTCGCGACAACCTCGAAATCAACCCGAACAGCTATCGCATTACGCTCAAAGGCGTGGACATCGGCAGTGGCGAAGTGCGCACCGGTCTGTTCCTGGCGATCGATCCCGGCAACATCACCGCCACGCTGCCGGGTGTCACCACGCAGGATCCCGCCTTCGGCCTGCCGGCAGTGTGGATCGATCCGGACTTGCGCGAGCAGGCCCAGTCGATGGGTTATACCGTGGTCGACCCCGGCACCGTGGTGGCCACGCACCTGAATCATCTGGTGACGCAACATGCAGCCGAGCTGCTGGGGCGTCAGGAAGTCCAGGCTCTGCTCGATCATCTGGGCAAGAGCGCGCCCAAGCTGGTGGAAGACCTGGTGCCGAAGCTGCTGCCGCTGTCGACCGTGCAGAAAGTGCTGCAGACCCTGCTGCTCGAAGGCGTGGCCATCCGCGACATGCGCACCATCATCGATATCCTGCTCGAGCATGGTGCACGGGTGCAGGATCCGAACGAACTCACCGCCCTGATCCGGGTGGCGCTCGGGCGTTCCATCGTGCAGCAGATTTACGGTTCGGTCAGCGAACTGCCCGTGATCGCCCTGGACCAGGGGCTGGAGCGCCTGCTGATGCAAACCCTTCAGTCCGGGCAGGACGCGGCAGGTCTGGAACCCGGCCTTGCCGACACGCTACTGGAACGCGCCCAGACCTCGACGCAACGGCAGGAAGCACTGGGCTATCCCCCGGTGCTTCTGACACCCGCGTTGTTGCGTCCCTTGCTTGCACGTTTTCTGCGGCGCGCGGTGCCGCAACTCAAGGTTCTTTCGCACGCAGAAGTGCCCGAAGGCAAACAGATTAAAGTGACTTCCCTTGTAGGAGGAGCAGCAGCATGAACGTCAAACGTATCGTCGCCAAAACATCCCGTGAAGCCATGCGCCAGTTGCGCGACACCCTCGGGCCTGATGCGGTCATTCTCTCGAATCGCGCTGTGGATGGCGGGGTCGAGGTGCTGGCCATGCCTGCGGACGACATCGCCGCCATGGCCCCCCCTGCGGTCGATACGCCCAGGGCTGCGCCCGCGCCGAGACTGTCCCGACCGGAAGCGCGCCCCGAGCCGGAACAGCGAAGCATGCCTGATCCGTACAGCGAGCCGAATTACCGAAGCGAGCCGGTGCTGGAGCCAGAGCCTGCCGTCACGATCAAGCGTCGCCTGATCGAACGCGTGGCCATGCCCAGCGAGGACAGCGCCCAGCTGGCGCAAAGCGTCATCAGCGAAATCAAGAGCATGCATCTGCGGCTGGAAAACCAGCTGGCGGACCTGGCCTGGCGCGACCTCCCAGGACGCGATCCTGCCGGTGCGACGGTGATGCGCGAGATGCTGGGGGCGGGCTTCAGTGCCGTCCTGGCGCGCGAGTTGCTGGACATCATGCCGAAGTCGGACAACGAGCAGGCGCAAGTCTGGATGCGGAATACGTTGATGAAGCGCCTGCAGGTGATGCAAAGTGAAACCGAAATGCTCGATGCCGGTGGGGTGTTCGCCCTGATGGGGCCGACCGGCGCTGGCAAAACCACCACCACCGCCAAACTGGCCGCACGCTTTGTGGTGCGCCACGGCGCCGACAAGCTGGCGCTGCTGACCACCGACAGCTATCGGATCGGCGGCCATGAGCAGCTGCGGATCTACGGCAAGATTCTGGGCGTGACCGTGCATGCCGTGCGCGATGCCGCCGATCTTCGGCTGGCCCTGTCCGAACTGCGCAACAAGCACACCGTGCTGATCGACACCGTGGGCATGAGCCAGCGGGACCAGGCGGTGGCTGAACAGGTCGAAATGCTGTGCCAGGCCGGCAAGCCGATCAATCGCCTGCTGATGCTCAACGCCACCAGCCACGGCGATACGCTGAACGAAGTGGTCGAGGCCTACCAGACGCACGGCCTCGATGGCTGCATCCTGACCAAGATCGACGAGGCCGCCAGCATGGGCCCGGCGCTCGATTGCGCGATTCGCCACCAGTTGAACGTGCACTATCTGGCAACCGGCCAGCGCGTCCCGGAAGACCTCCACATGGCCAATCGCCAGTACCTCATTCACCGTGCCTTCAAGTCCCGTTCTGCCGCGTCGCCGTGGCAGCTGGACGACAGCGAGCTGGCATTTGCCCTCTCCGGAATGGGCGGAACCCATGCTGAAAGCGCGGTGGCCCATGGCTAAGCTCGTCAGCGACCAGGCTGCGGGACTGCGCCGTTTACTGGGGCAGACCGGGTTTCAGGTCATTACCGTCATGTCGGGCCAGCCGGGCGCCGGCAAAACCGCCGCAACGGCCAATCTGGCGGTTGCGTTGGCGCGTTCCGGACGCGATGTGCTCATCATCGACCAGAACCAGCACGGGCGCGGCGCCTGCGCGGCGCTGGGGCTCAAGCCGCGTTTCGACATCGCCGACGTCCTCGAAGGACGATGCACGCTGGATGCGCTGATTCTCAACGGTCCCGATAATGTGCAGGTGCTGCCGATCGGTGGCGGATTCAATCGTTTGGGGCGTCTGTCGGAAACCGACCAGGAGTGGCTGGCAAAAAGTTTCAGCAGCCTGCAAAGCGGGGTCGACACGGTGCTGGTGGACATGGAAGAGGCCACCGATCCCGATGCCTTGCCGCTGGGGCTCGCCGCGTCCGAAATCCTGGTGGTGCTGCCGCCCGGCGGCATGGCGATCACCCAGAGCTACACACTGGTCAAGCGGCTGGCGCTCAACTTTGGCAAGCGCCAGTTCCGCCTGCTGCTGAATCGCATGGGTTCGCCCGAGCAGGCACAGGCCCTGGCGCATAACTTTTCCCACACGGCCGAGCGTTACCTGGGCGTATCCGTTGACTACCTGGGCTATATTCCGCTCGACGATCGCCTGAGCCGCGCGGGCCATTTACAGACGACGGTGGTGGACGCGTTTCCGGTCGCCCAGTCCACGTCGCAGTTCCGCATGCTGGCCGATGGTCTGCTGCGATGGCCGCAGTCCACCAGCCTGGGCAGCGTCGGGAGCTTCATGGAGCGCGTGATCCAGGGCAATCGTTTGCTGGATGCCTGCAGAAGGGGGTAAGCCTTGTACACCGCAACCGGCAAAAGCGAAAAAAGCGATCTACTGACCGACTACATGCCCATGGTCAAGCGGCTGGCCCATCACATGATGGGGCGGCTGCCCCCGAGCGTGGAGGAGGACGACCTGGTGCAGGCCGGCATGATCGGCCTGCTTGACGCGATCAGCCGCTACAACGAAGCGCAAAGCGCACAGTTCGAGGCCTATGCCATCCAGCGCATCCGGGGCTCGATGATCGACGAGCTGCGCAATCTTGACTGGATGCCGCGCGGAGCCCGCCATGCCATGCGCAAGATCGAGCAGGCCATCGGGCGCTTGCAGCACCAATTGGGCCGGCAACCGATCGAAAGCGAAATCGCCGACTACATGAACATTCCACTGGCTGAGTATCAGGCCATGCTGGGTGATGCGCGTGGTCATCAACTGCTGTATTTCGAGGACTTCGGCGAAACGGAGGACAGCGACTCGTTCATGGACAAGCAGTCTGCCGACGAGAACTCCATGCCGTTGCCGCAACTGCTCGACGCCAATCTGCGCGCCTGCATCATTGCCGGGATCGAGAATCTGCCCGAGCGCGAGCAGTTGCTGATGTCGCTGTATTACGAGCAGGAGCTCAACCTGCGTGAAATCAGCGAAGTATTCGGCGTGACCGAATCCAGAATCTGCCAGCTGCATGGGCAGGCCATTGCGCGGCTGCGCGCCAAACTGAAGGAAGACGCATGGATCGCGGCAGCCTGATCGGACTCACCCTGGCGGCGGTTGCCATCTTTGGCGGCCAGGCCTTGGAGGGCGGGCATATCGGTGTTTTCGTGCAGCCTGCCGCGTTCATGATCGTGGTGGTCGGCACCCTCGCAGCCGTGTTGGTGCATTACCCGTTTGGCGTGTTCATGCAGGGCATCCGGATGGCAAAATGGGTGTTCCGCCCGCCCGAGTCGGATGCCCAGGCGGCCATCCACCGCATCATCCAGTGGTCCAACACCGCGCGCCACGAAGGCCTGCTGGCACTCGAGAAACACGTCGACAGGGTGCGTGACCCGTTCCAGAAAACCGGCCTGCAGTTGCTGATCGATGGCGCCGACGCGACCAAGTTGCGCGATACGCTCGATGTGCAGATCGTCAGCTTCGAAACGGCCGAACGCCAGGCCGCGCGCGTGTGGGAGGCCGCAGGGGGGTATTCGCCCACCCTCGGCATTCTGGGCGCGGTGATCGGCCTGATCCACGTCATGGAAAACCTGTCCGAACCCAGCAAGCTGGGGCCCGGCATTGCAGTCGCTTTCGTCGCCACCATTTACGGGGTGGGGCTGGCCAACCTGGTGTTCCTGCCGATCGCCAACCGGATCAAGTTCACCATCGCCCGCCGGGTGACCGAGCGTGAAATCATCTGCGATGGCCTGATGGGCATTGCGCAGGGCGACAACCCACGCATCATCGAGACGCGCCTCAAAGGTTATCTCTGATGCGTAGACGGCGGCGGATTGACTACGATCACGACAACCACGAACGCTGGCTGATCTCGTACGCCGATTTCATCACGCTGCTGTTCGCCTTTTTCGTAGTGATGTATGCCATTTCAGCAGTGAACGAGGGCAAGTACCGGGTACTCGCCAGCACGCTCGGCACCGCTTTCGGCAAGGCGCCGGTAGGCGATCTTCCGGGCCCGCAGTTGGCACCCGATACGTTGCCGCCCGAGATCAGGCAGCGCACGCTGAAAGAGCAGCAGAGGCTGGAAGAGCAGACGCACATGAAAGAGGTGGCCAGCAACCTGATGGAAGTGATGGGGCCGCTGGTGAAAGAGGGCAAGGTGCGGGTCACGCAGAGCCGCCGGGGCGTCAGCATCGAAATCAATGCAAACGTGCTGTTTGAGCCGGGGCAGGCCGAACTGGAGCAGGGCTCGCTGGAGGTCCTGCGGGCCGTGGCATCACAATTGAAGAACGAACCGTTCAACATGGAAGTCACCGGCCATACCGACGTGGTGCCGGTCAGTAATTCCAGTTTTCCCTCCAACTGGGAATTGTCCGCGGTGCGCGCCACCAGCGTGGTTCGCTTGCTGGCCGACAACGGCATCGACACCGGGCGCCTGATCGCAATCGGGCGCGAAGCCAGCCAGCCGATTGCCTCCAATGCCACAGCCGAGGGCCGTGCCCGCAACCGTCGGGTCGAATTGATGATCCTGTCGGCCTTGCCGGACAAGATCGAGGAAATCCCAGTGCGCCCCAATCCGGCCCAGCCCGCTCCACCTCAGCCGGCCCCGCTGCTAGCCAATCCGCCCCGGCCTTGAAAATCGGCGAATAGGCCCGATACTTCGATATCCCGTTGACCGGATTGAGAAGACCCGAACATGCCGAATGATCCCCCCCTCGAAGGCGAATTCCTGTCCGATAATCGCCAGTTGCCGGCACCGCCGGTGCTGCCTTCCGAACTGTACCTGCTGCCGCTGACCGAAAAGCCGTTTTTTCCAGCGCAGACCCTGCCGCTCCTGATGAACGAAGGGCCGTGGCTGCCGACGGTGGAGGCGATCGGCGAGACCGACCACCACATGGTCGGGCTGGTGGTGGTCAAGCCCGACAACACCGACGACGTGAAACGGGCGGATTTCCATGGCGTCGGCACGGTGGTGCGGATTCATCATCCGGTCCGAACCGACGGCAAGATGCAGTTCATCGCCGAGGGCCGGCAGCGTTTCCGCATCGTCGAATGGCTGTCCGACGCGCCGCCCTACAAGGTGCGGGTCGACTATCCCAACGAGACGGGCAAGCCCGATTCCGAGGAAATCCGCGCCTATTCCATCGCCATCATCAACACCATCAAGGACCTGTTGCCGCTCAATCCGTTGTATTCCGAAGAGCTCAAGTTCTTCCTCAATCGCTTCGGGCCAAACGAGCCCTCGCGGCTGACTGACTTTGCCGCCAGCCTGACCACTGCCCCCAAGCAGGCCCTGCAGGACGTGCTGGAAGCCTTCGGCCTGAAGAAACGCATGGAAAAGGTGCTGGTGCTGCTGAAGAAAGAGCTTGACGTGGCGCGCCTGCAATCGGATATCCGCGAAAAGGTCGATGAGAAGATGACCGAGCAGCAGCGCGAGTTCTTCCTGCGCCAGCAGTTGAAGGCGATCCAGAAGGAACTGGGGCTGGCCAAGGACGACAAAACCGCCGAACTCGACACCTTCAATGAGCGCCTCGCCAAGCTCACGCTGCCCGAACCAGCAAAGAAACGCATCGACGAGGAGATGCATAAGCTGTCGCTGCTGGAAACCGGGTCGCCGGAATACACCGTCACCCGCAATTATCTCGACTGGCTGACCGTGCTGCCGTGGGGCGTGTACACGCAGGACAAGATCGACCTCGACCGCGCGCGCAAGATTCTCGACCGCGACCACGACGGACTGGACGACGTGAAAGACCGCATCATCGAGTTTCTCGCCGTCGGCGCGATGAAGGGCGAAATGGCGGGATCGATCCTGCTGCTGGTGGGGCCGCCCGGCGTCGGCAAGACCTCGATTGGCAAATCGGTGGCCGAGGCACTGGGCCGCAAGTTCTACCGGTTTTCGGTGGGCGGCATGCGCGACGAAGCCGAAATCAAGGGCCACCGCCGCACCTATATTGGCGCCATGCCGGGCAAGTTCGTGCAGGCGCTGAAAGAAGTGGAATCGGCCAACCCGGTCATCATGCTCGACGAAGTCGACAAGATCGGCGCCAGTTACCAGGGCGACCCCGCCTCGGCGCTGCTGGAAATCCTGGATCCGGAACAGAACGCCGATTTTCTCGACCACTATCTCGACGTGCGCTTCGATTTGTCGAAAACACTGTTCATCTGCACCGCAAACGACTTTTCCATTCCGTCCGCATTGCTCGACCGCATGGAAGTCATCCGCCTGTCGGGCTATATCACCGAGGAAAAAGTCGCCATCGCCAAGCACCACCTGTGGCCGCGCGTGCTGGAGCGCGCCGGCCTCAAGAAAAGCCAGCTCTCGATCTCGCAAGGCGCCCTGCGTCACGTGATCGAAGGCTATGCGCGCGAAGCCGGCGTGCGCAACCTTGAAAAACAGCTGGGGCGGGTGGCGCGCAAGGCAGTGGTCAAGATCCTGGGCGGCGAAGCCACGCCGATCAAGATCGGCGTCAAGGAAGTTGAAGCCTATCTCGACAAGCCCGTGTTCACCCGCGAAAAGCCCATGAGCGGAATCGGCGTCGTCACCGGCCTGGCCTGGACCTCGATGGGCGGCGCGACCCTGCCGATCGAAGCGTCACGCATCCATACCCTGAACCGGGGCTTCAAGCTCACCGGCAAACTTGGCGAAGTGATGAAGGAATCCGCCGAGATTGCCTACAGTTACGTTGCCTCGCATCTCAAGGGCTATGGCGCCGACACCACCTTCTTCGACAAAAGCTTCGTCCATCTGCACGTCCCAGAAGGCGCTACCCCCAAAGACGGCCCCAGCGCCGGCGTCACCATGGCCACCGCGCTGCTGTCGTTGGCCAAAAACGCCAGGATCAAGCGCCCCCTCGCCATGACCGGCGAACTCACCCTCACCGGCCAGGTTCTGCCGGTCGGCGGCATCCGCGAAAAAGTCATCGCCGCCCGTCGTATCGGCATTCCCGAGCTCATCCTGCCCGACGCCAACCGTCGCGACTTCGAGAAACTGCCCGACCATATCCGCGAAGGATTGACCGTGCATTTCGCCAAGCGGTATCAGGATGTGGCGGAAGTGGTGTTTGGATCGAATTGAGGACTGACCGGCGCGAATCAACCGGGGGTGGGGTGTGATTACTCCTTCAGGCTGGGTTTGCAAGAAGAGGAAATTAATTTTGAGGGGGCGACTGTCTGAAGGTCGGCGATTCTGTTGAAAAACTCTTTTTTGGTGGAGTAGAAAAACTTCTGGGGCTTTATGGAGCGTGCGTCGGCCATGGATATGGGGGGGGCACGGAAATTGATCTCGAACTTAACCAAGATAACCCACACGAATCTATGCATGCCTATGGAACAGGTTTCCCGATCGATACGGTATTTGGCAGAAATTCGGAGCAGCGGAAATTTGAGTTTTTCAACAGAATCCGGCCATTGGGGCCAGTCAGATATTTGCATTACGGCCGTTTGCCAATGGCCGCTTTTCCAACTTCGGGTTGACGAATCCGACCCTGTAGCCGTTCGAGAGATACAATAGCGGCCAATCAGGGATGATGCGAACGCTACGTTGGGATCGTTCGATGAACCCGTATCCGTTTGCGCCGCTTGGCAAACGTATCGACATCCCGTTCTTCGGACCGAAGGAAATCGAGGAAGTCGATGCCCCGGTATTCGCAGGTCTCCGCCACGCTCAGGAGCGTTAGATATTCGTCAACGCCCTTCCTGGACGACGTTCCGGCGATCACGTCGCGCAGCCGTGCGAAGGCCTTGATCGCGTGCTCGGCGTTATTGTTGTTCCATGGCACGCCGTCGTAACTCAGGAACGTAAAAAGCGTATCGCGGTTTTTCTCAAAACGCTGTTTGCATTTCAGGGCTGCTTCGCTTTTGAATTCCGAGGAGTCGAGCAATCCGAAGAACCTGTCGACGTCAATCTGGTGTCTCCGGAGAAAGCGCGCCTTCAAACCGCGGCGGTCAACGGTTTCCACAATCTGATTAAGTAACCCAGCAAAGCCGGCAGAGATCGTCTTCATCTCTTCGTCGAACGGGTTATCCAAAATTCCGTCGTTCAGGTCTCGCATGAGGTGAATCAGGCATTTCTGCTGCGGACAGGGAATCGACTCGTAGGCAGCGTAGAAGTCGGACACCAGGACTCCCTTGAAATCCTTCAGCAACACATGGACGATCTCGGCCTCCCGGCTCTCCGCTAGGACGTAAGCCACCTCGGTCATGTTGGTCAGAACCCAGACGTAGGCCAAGTGCCCCTTGATGTTGGCACGGGTCTCGTCGGCATGGACGAGATCGCCGCCAACGATCCGTTCCAAAATCTTTCTTTTAGCGAACGAATATCGGTCGGCGGCTTTGATCTTGAGATTATTCAGCGTGCTCCGCACCAGATTGAAGCCAAACAGCCGGTTGAGGCTATGTTGCATGGTGAGTTGCGGGACGCGCAGCCCCACGATGTTGTAAACGAAGTAAGCCACGACGTTCCAGCCCCATTTGCGGGCGTGCAGATACCATTCGTTCAGCCCATACTCGTGCCCGCAACTCCGGCACCGGTATCCTTGGAACATATACCGAACCACGCGCCGTTTCACGCTGTCCCTACCGAAAACCAGATCCTCGACGGTTCGCGTCAGAAGTCGGCTTTTTGTCCTGCCCTGTTTGCCGCACTCCGGGCAGGAGGCTGGGGGTTCTCCGACAACGACCTTCTCGGCCTTCTTTTGGCATCGGCTTGTCCGTTTCGGCTGTTTCGGGTTTGGCCTGGCTTCCGTTCCCGTTCGTATGAAAACCCGATCCCGCTGGTAGTTCCAATATGCCGCTTCGTTGATCCTTTCCATGTCGGGCAGAGGGCTCTTGAAGACCCTCCATTTCGATAGGATGTTCCTGCCCAGTTCTTCGGCATGAACCAACTCTGGGTCGCCCCCCCGCTTGTCGGCTAAAACTTCCGAAGACAGCAGCCGGACGATGGTGCGGGTAACAAGGCTTAGGGCTTCGCAGTCGTCGGCGTTGTAGGCGATCAGCTTGTCCCGCAGACCGGCGTCCCGCGACTCTTCCCATCGGGAACGCCAAGCGATCGACAGGATCCCCGAGGCCGAAGGATTGGTCCACTCGAACCCGAGAAATCGGGCGATTTCCTTGAGTCCGTTGGAATATGTGGGGAAGTAGATCCGCGCATAAATCACTGCCAGAAGATTTGTCGAGGACGCGATGGCCGTCGCTGCGGTGGAATGTTCAGGAGGCCCACAATGCCGCTCGCACATCTTCTTCAAAAATGTTTTCTCGAAACTGCCGTAATGCAGCAGCATCGGCCGGTCGGTTCCCGACAGGATACCGAGGAACTCCTCCCAAATCCGCTGCTCGTCGGCTGGCGAGTCGGCCCAGAGGGACCGCTGTTCCGTGCCGCCCGGTCCCTCCACGCGGATCCCGACGAGGTAGTAGAAGTCGCGATCGGGGAGCCCCTCGACGTCGAGGAACACGGGCGTGCCGACCATGGGCAGCCCCGGCTTCCCGACGACATGGATTTTCCGTTCGCGGATGGCCAGGGCTTTCAAGGCGTGGTGGTACCTTTCGGGCCTTGCGGCCAGGCGCTTGGAACGGCGGCGCGGACGGAAGGTGTATGCAAGCTGGGACACGGTGAAAATGCCTTTGCCTCTGTACCTTGCCCGCTCCTTCCCGGTCAGGTTGGAAAGGAGGCTCAGATCGTCTTTGCCGATCGCGTCTTTCCTGCACCGGTCATGGAACTCGCACTCGGGACAATGCCGGTTGATAACCGTGTCCGGCCGAGAGGCGGCGGAGAGCAGGGATGCGACCTGAGCGACTTTTCTGTGCACGGCACGCGACAACGCGGCGGCGTTCACAGAAAGCGTCGCCTGTTTCTCTCCGTGCACGATTTTCGCTGTGCCGGTTTTCGTACCCAAAGCCTTCGCGAGTGAGAGCGCCTCGAACGCCGCCATGGTTTTGTCGGAAGCAGACAGCCTGTTGTTCGCCACGAAACGGATAGGCACGAATCGGGACGGCGCCCCAGTCTGCGTGATCCGTTGAATCAGCGCGACCTCGGCCTCCCATCCTTGGGCTCGTACGGTTTCGCCGATGGCGAACCCCCAAGATTCGTGTTTCCACAGACCGGGTTCCGGTGACGCGATGCCCGGGCTCGTCTCTTGGGAGATCAGCTTCCGGATACCGTCACGCCGGTAGGATTCTTCCCGCGCGACGGCCCATGCGGAGTATTCGGTGCCCGCTGGGAGTTCCCCCTCGGACAGCAGATGGCACTTGACGGGGCAGGCCAGGAAAGCCTCCAGCAAACGCGATGTGACCACGCTTCGCCGATTATCGTTAGGCAGTTATAAACCCCGGCAACTTGGAAGCCTTCACATCGAGGGTCGCCGTAGCTCGACATCCAAGCCGTCGGTTTTGGGCACCGATCAGACAATCAGCGAAATCGGCAGTCGTATCCTTCCAGATGAAAAGAGCCTCCTCGATGGCTGGTTCATCCTCGAATCGAACATCGGTCGTATTGAGCAAACCCGAGATAGCTTCAATGATCAGATTCTTCGGTAGGCTGTATCGGCTGCGTAGTACCCATTCGGTTTCCAGGAGAACCAATTGGCTTACGAAAACGCGGCCCCCTGCCGCGACTTCACGCCTGATCAGTTTGCGTGCCTTCTCAAACTGAACTTCGTCATCCCGAACCAGAAAGCGAACGAGAACATTGGTATCAACCCCCAGCATCACCGCGACAACTGCTCAACCGGAACGGGCTTGCGACCCTTCTTGTGTAACACGCCTGCCAATTCGGTGACGCTCTTGGTCTTCACCCGCATGACTACTGTGGCATCTGGCATCAACGTGAACGTCATCCGATCACCGGCCTTCATGGAAAGACTATCCCGAATTTCCTTGGGAATTGTCGTTTGGCCCTTGCTAGTAAGCGTGGCGTCGTTTGACATTGCAATCTCCTTTTATCCTTACCTATATCATTATAGTAAGGCGACTGGAGGATAGCAATTTATTGGTGGTTTGTCGTATCTGTACGGCTGCTATCCGGCGACAGCCCTGACTGTTAGTTCCGGCCGAGAGTGTTAGATCAACCTATTACATTGTCCCCAGAGCTTCACACCGAGCTGTTACCAGCTCCGCATGTCTGGGTAGGGAACGGTTGATGGAACAACCGGTTTCATCAGTTCATAATTCCTCCTGTGAAACAGAAATAAAAGCGACTTTTCAGGTCGCACTAAAGCTTTACATAAGGCCGAGTACCAGACAGCCCTGGCTAGCCACCTGTCATCGACATAAAGCGAAGAATCTTGTGCGGGGCTTCGTTGAATTCGTGGCGTTCGGGTTTGAGGTTGATGGAGTGGAGGATCGCGGTTTCCAGTTCGGCGTCGCTGCAGCCACCGCGCAGCAGGGGGCGGAATTCGAATTTTTCGTCCTGGCCCAGGCACATGTAGGCGGTGCCGTCGACGGCGATGCGGACGCGGTTGCAGGTTTGGCAGAAGTGCTGCGATACGGGGGTGATGAAGCCGACGTTGAAGCGGCCATCGCTTGATCCGAGGTAGCGCGCGGGGCCGGCGCCGGGGAAGGTGGTTTCGATGAGATTGAACTGGGCGCGCAGACGTTCCTTGACCGGCTGCAAGTCCATGTATTCGGCGTTGCGGCCGGTGCTGCCCATCGGCATGGCCTCGATCAGCCGCAGCACGAACCCGCGTTCCATGCAGAAGGCAACCATTTCGTCGATTTCGTCGTCGTTGGTGCCGCGCAGGGCCACCATGTTGAGCTTGATCGGCGCAAAGCCGACTGCCTGCGCAACGGTCAGGCCGTCCATCACTTTGGCGAGCACGTCGCGGCCGTTGATTTTTTCGACCCGCGCCTGCTGCAGCGAGTCGAGGCTGACGTTGAGACGCGTCACGCCGGCAGCCTTCAAGGCATGGGCATGTTTGTCGAGTTGGGTGGCGTTGGTCGACAGCGACAGGTCTTCGATGCCGGGCAGGTCGGCAATGCGCCGGGATAGTTCTGAAATGTTGCGTCGCAGCAGCGGCTCGCCGCCGGTCAGGCGGATACGGCTGACACCCAGCCGGGCAAAGGCGCCCCAGGTGACCCAGGCGGAGTAGATGCCGTCGACGTGGACGAACCCGGGCAGGTAGGGCGACGGGCTCGGGCTGTCGTTGCGGACGGCCATATTGAAGTAGGTCGAGGCGACGTTGCCCGGCAGGCTGGTGGGCGCCGGCACCGAGGAGGGCGTGCCGTCGAGGGCCGGCCGCGGGACGATGGGCGCATGCCAGCCGGCGGCCAGGTATGGCATGAAGTCCGGCGGGGTGCGCTGGATCTCGATCGTGGCCTCGATCGGACCGGTGCCCTTGCTCCAGTCCGGATCGCGGTAGACCAGCAGCCCGTGGTAGCCGGCCTCGGC
>JAWOJD010000052.1:0-26286 GCA_046484355.1 Thiobacillus sp. | reverse complement strand
AGTTTGACATCCCATTCCTAGGCTCAATACCAATTGATATTGATGCAAGAATTTCAGGAGACTCAGGTAAACCAGTTGTTTTAGATAAACCAAACGGTGAAGTAGGTAAATCAATTTCATCAATCGTTAAATTAATTGAGAATCATTTTAAGGAAGAACATCATGAAATCGAAAGTTAATATCGGCATAATAATTTGCAGCCGTTATAAAGATTGTTCCGGTGGAAAATGCTTTCGAGCCATTCGAGAAAGAGCAGGTGCATTTGACATTTATAAGGATAAAGAAGTTGAAGTTGTGGGCTATGCAAATTGCGGCGGTTGTCCGGGTGGAAATATTGAATACGCTCCATTGGAAATGAGCAAAAACAATGTAGATACAATCCATTTCGCTACCGGAATGGTTGTAGGCTACCCGCCCTGCCCTCGAATTAATTATTTCAAAAATTTTATTGAAACCTATTACGGGATCCCGGTTGTTGTTGGTACACACCCCATACCCGAAAAGTATTATACAACTCACAAGAAATTGAATACTTGGAAGCAAGCAAAGGCGGTGTTGCAAAGGGCGGCTGGGGTTTGCTGGCCCCCGAAATTGCGGCCGCCGTCAGTCTGACGGGTAACGATTGCGCCATTTTCAGCTACGACCTCGACGCCAATGGCCTGATAGACAATTCGGAGCGCATGGGCTTTCGTTATAACGCCACCAACATGGCGGTAGAAATGCGTAAAGGCGGCACGGATTCGAATTGCAGCGGCGACGACTGGGAAAATGTCACCGATGAAAAGACCATCGATATCACGTTCTTCAACATTGAGGACCAATCCCCGGGCGTGCTCAGTGCAGGAAATTTTGATGTCAATATCCGCCAATACAGCATAGAAATGAGGGGGCGCTTGAAAAGCGACAACAGCATTGAACGCTTCCTGCGGGAGACCATCCGTGTGCGCAACGACCGCGTTTCCTGAGAGGAAAACTGTGAATACCCAATCTGATAAACAGCGTGGCGCAACCCTCGTCATTGCATTGATCACCCTGGCACTGCTGGCGATCCTTGCGGTGTACGGGGTCGGCATGAGCGTCATGGATCAGCGTTCATCCGCCAATGAGTTTCGAGCCAAGGAGGCGTCTTTGGCGGCCGAGTCCGGCATCGAGCAGGCCATTGCCCATCTCAACACCAATCGCAAGCAGATCAAGGACTGGACCTGGACCAACTGCGCAGGCACCGAAACCGTCACGCCCTGCAGCGTCATCCCTTCTGCGGACAGGGCGAACTGGAAATATCGCACCGTCCCTGCCGGGCAGATCGTGCAGCCCACCAGTGGCACCTATACGCTGAACCTGATGACACCCAAGACTGGAGTGAACAGCAAACTGCTGTTCAATCTGGTTTCCGTGGGGGTTTCCGCAGATAAAACCGCACAAAATGTCACCAAGCAGGGCGCCTATTTCTTTCCGCTTATCATCAGGGATGTGGATGCCCCGATGGTCGCAGCCGGCAACATTACCTTCAACGGCAACTTCAGCGCGGTCACCAATGCCAATGGCGGTGGGAATGGCGTGCCGCTCACAGCCTGGTCTAACTCCGATATCAGCATCGCTTCAGGCAGCCCCACCACCTGCCAGCTCAGCGAATTTCTGTCCAGCGACAGCACCTATGTGACCCAGACCGATTACAACGGTCGTACCCTGACCATGTGCGCGCAATGCACCTGCCCAACCAGCAATGCCATCAGTAAAAATGGCGTGGAAGGCATCGATATCCTGGATAAGGACGGCAACCTGGGCGCCAACGCGGACACCACCACATTCCCCTCTGACGTGTTCGAGTACCTGTTCGGGGTCAAGACGGCGGATTATGCGCAAATCAAGAATCAGGCCACCGTCATTGCCAATTGCGACGGGCTGAACACCTCCTCCTCCGGCCTCTACTGGGTGACCGGCAATTGTCAGCCTCCCGGGGATGTGGGTTCCTTTGCCGCGCCTGTCATGGTGGTCGTGGAGGGCGCCAGCAAGATCAATGCGAACAATTACTTCTTCGGCCTCCTGTTTGCCTTCAGCACCAATCCGGCCGCCACGCTAAGTATGGACCTGAACGGCACGCCGACCTTTTATGGCGCAATGATGACCAATGCCAACGTCACCCTGTCGAACGGCAACTACAAAATGCGCTTCGATAGCAATGTGCTGAAAAATCTGGCGCTCAACCCGGCAGGTCGCGGTCTGGCGAAGATACCAGGCAGCTGGGCAGATTACTGATGCAACGTCTTGAACCCGTCAGGAGAGGCATGATGTGCCACCGACCCCAACCCCGATACAGCCGTGGCGTCAGCATGCTGGAAGTGCTGTTTGCCATTGTCATTCTTTCCATCGCCTTGCTGGCCACGGCGCGCCTTCACGCGATGGTGACGCAGGACGGAAGCTACGCCAAGGCGCGAGGGGTGGCAGCCAACCTGGCGCGGGAAAAGCTGGATGACCTCAAATCCTTTACTGTTCTGGCTGACAATCCTGAAACGACTGCCGTGAACGAGTGCGCGGCCCCTGTCTCTTGCTTCTCGGAAATTGCCAACAATGCGGGCGGCAGGGAAAAAGCTGACGGCACGCTGACGCTGCCCAGCGGTGCCATCACCAATGCGGCCTACAGCTATACCTATAATCGCAACTGGACCGTCACCAACTACTATATTTGCACCCCGGGTTCGGCGCCCGCCACGGCCAATTGCGCTTCGCCCAACGCCAAGCCCTATCCGGATTTCAAGACTGTCACGCTCACCGTGGACTGGACCGACGAGAAAAATGCGGCACAGTCCGTTGTCATGCAGGCCTCGATTTATTCTTCCGATCCGCTGGCACAGGGAACCATGGTGGCATCGCCTTCGGGTGGGGGAAAGCCCATCGTCAGCTACACGCCTATTGGCGTTCCGGATGCCGTGCCCGTGCCAATCAATACCGGCGGCGACAAGTTCAAGGAAAGCAGCAAGCCGGTGCCGGATGTAAGCGCCCAAGCCACCGGCGCAGAAGTCAGTTTTGATGCGATCAGCTATGCCAGCAATGGAACGGGTGGCTACAACACCACGCAGAGAGAAGAGTTCGTGACCACAGCCTGCGAATGTTCGTTCAACGGTACCGGTACCGGCTATGCGCCTTCGCGCATGGTCTGGAATGGCGCGGGCCTGGAAGCCAAGATTGGCGATCAGGTCAGCAAGCCCGTGGGTACGGCTGCCAGCGGGCAATCCGAATTGTGCACCGCATGCTGCAGGGATCATCATGATGTAAATGGCACCACGCAGCCGAAATACGACCCGGATCGGCCCTCCAGCGGGTATGCGATTAATGGCGATCACAAGCACTACTGGTATTCGAAGTGTACGTCCGGCACGGTTGGCAGCACGTCGGGATGCAACGCCAACGACAAAGACCTGTCCGCTCCTGCAAACGGCTACAGCGAGGTGCTCTCAGGCGCTTATCTGGAATCCTGCCGCTTCAAGCGCGTGGATGGCATTTGGCGCCTGTGGCAGGACTGGCGCGAGGTCAAGATGACGGTCATGCCGTATGACTTTCTGCAAACCACGGCCAACTTGAATGCCTATGTGGACGTGATCGAGGCGGTGGTGGAAAACACAATCCGCACCGATTCGGACAATGGCTCAAAGGACCCTCCGGCACTTGACGGACGTGATGTTACGTTCTCGGCGGAGGGAGAGGTCAAGCAGTTGCTCGGCCGCGCTATCTATGTGGACAGGGTCTATCAGGCGGCTGAGCCGACGACGCTGGACTCGGCCTATTACAGCAAGCTCGTGGGATTGATTGCCGCAAGCAAGGACTGGCTCAATATCGTGCCATTCTATGAAGCCAACCTGACTCTGCTGATTGATTGGGGCAGTTCCCATCCAACCAAGGCTGAGGTCACCAGCGAGCCGATTGAGGATATCAACGATGTCAGCAGCGGTTATTACAACAGCTACAGCCGCGGCAAGGTCAAGGCGCTCGCGGCCGGAACCGCAACCATCAAGGCGACGGCACGGCTGCACAACAGCGGGGTGACGGGCGGGGTCAACACGTCCAGCCCCAGCTACGGCATCAGTGGCTATGACAATACCGCGCCGCTGAGCGATTTCATCACGGTCACGGTGCCCAGTTCGTCGACCAGTGTGGCGGTTGAAGGAATATTCATCCGTTCAAACGTGAGCGTGAATTACAGCACCCTGCTCATTGCTGGGGCCACCTGCACCTTGCAGACTGCCATCGGCAATGAAATGCCCTACACCTGTTCAGTTGCCAGCGGCGCCAATGTCAAACTGGATTATTCGTCCTCGGCATCGGGCTATAGTTTCAATCCGGCCAGCCAGACGCTTGGCATAGTAAGTTCGAAGAAAACTGCGGGCGTCGTGACCGTTTACGGCCCAACTGTCCTCATCAGCGGATCGATTACCGCGACGAATGGCGGCGCAAAACTGACCAGCGTTGCTGCAACAGGCGGGTCATGCAGCATTGCAGCCGGAGGAAAGTCCTATAGCTGCACGGTGCCCAGGGGAACAAGCGGATACGATGGAACGATTACATTTGTTGGAGATAATCCATCGCTCGCCACTTACTCCTTTAGCAAACAGCAGTCGGACTTTGTTGAGCTCCATGTCAGCGTAACCAAATAGAGCATGCTGTCGGTCGGATCAGCGCATCTGCCTGATCCGACCACATCACGTGCCTCCGGGGGAAACGACAATCCTGCGGGCGACGTGTCTATAGACCTTTCGGCAAGGCGAATGCGACCTTCTCCTGTGCGCCTTCGAGGTTCGTCACGGTGCCGATACCCAGCTGTTTCAGCCGATCGATCACGGCGCACACCAGGATTTCCGGTGCGGAGGCCCCGGCGGTGAGGCCGACCTGGGTTTTACCCGCCACCCACTTCGGATTGATTTCAGACGCGCTGTCCACCATGAAGGCTGGCACGCCCAGGTTTTCGGCCACTTCCCTTAAACGGTTGGAGTTGGAACTGGTGGGCGAGCCGACCACGATGACGACCTCGCACTGCGGCGCCAGAGCCTTGACGGCGTCCTGGCGGTTCTGCGTGGCGTAGCAGATGTCGTCTTTTTTAGGCCCGGTGATGTTGGGAAATCGTTTGCGCAGGGCATTGACCACGCGCGCGGCATCGTCCACCGACAGCGTGGTCTGGGTGACGTAGGCGAGTTTGTCAGGGTCGGTCACGTGCAGACTGGCTGCATCCTCCGGCGTTTCGACCAGATACATGCCGTCTTCGGCCTGGCCCAGGGTGCCTTCGACTTCGGGGTGGCCTTTGTGCCCGATCATGACGATCTCGAATCCCTTGTCATGCATTTTGCTGACTTCGACGTGCACCTTGGTGACGAGCGGGCAGGTGGCGTCGAACACGTTGAGGCCGCGTGCTTCGGCTTCGGCGCGCACGGCTTGCGAGACGCCGTGGGCACTGAAGATGACGGTGGCACCCGCTGGCACGTCAGCAAGTTCCTCGACAAAGATTGCACCCTTGGACTTGAGGTCGTTGACGACAAAGGTGTTGTGGACGACTTCATGGCGCACATAGATGGGCGCGCCGAACTTGTCCAGTGCCCGTTCGACGATGGCGATGGCGCGGTCCACGCCGGCGCAAAATCCACGTGGGTTGGCAAGCAGGATGGTGGGGGTCACTGATGATGGTCCTTGTCGAGCATGGCAGCCCGCAGAATGTCATTTAGGCGACTCTGATAGCCCTTGCCCTGGCTCTTCAACCACTCCAGTACGTCAGCGTCGATGCGCACGGTCAATTGCTGCTTGATGGGGCGATAGAATTTCCCGCGCGCCGCGCCGCGCCAGTCTTGCCCGGTTGTGGCCGGAAGGTCGGATAAATCGATTTCATTCTCCGGCTTGGCTGCCAGCGCCGCTAGTTCTTTGCGGACGGATTCAGGTATTTTGTTCATAAATTTTCCTTTCCAATTGGGTCGCGCGTCGCGCCGAGATGATGCGGATGTGTTCCGCGCCGCTCTCCGCTTCATGCCATGTATGTGCAACCAGCAGCAGGACTACGCTGCCGGCCGTACCAAGGGTCTGCCAACGCTGTTCGCCATCTTCGATGCGATCCAGCCGGGAGATATGCCACGGGTCGTCGAATACCAGGGTGGCAGCCTCAAAACCAACCCCGTGTTTGCGTTGGTTCCTGGCGTTCTTTGCGTTATCCCACGAAAACAATCGTAACCCCTCTTATGTGGTTACGGAAGTGTAGTTCTTGTTTGCGTCAAACTCAATTTGAAGGGGGACTACAGGATGCGTTCGATTTCCACTTCGAATTCGATGGAAAGATCGGCCAGCGGGTGGTTGAAATCAACTTTCACGTCGTCAGCTCCAATCTCCAGAATGCGGCCTGCGACGGTCTGGCCGTTGGGCATGGCGAATTCGACCAGTTGATCGACTTCGAATGCCATGTCGGCGGGCAGGTCGGTTTTGGGCAGGGCCTGGATCAGCTCGGGCTGGCTTTCGCCAAAGGCCTGCCATGGATCGAGCAGGAAGACGTGACGCTCCCCGGGGTGCAGGTCGAGCAGCCATTGTTCCAGCATCGGCGCCAGGGTGCCGTCGCCGAGCGTCACCGTTTCGGATTCGGGGTCGTCGAAGTTGGTGATGATGTCTTCGCCGCCACGCGGGCGCAGGGCATAACGAAGCAGGAGGGTGTCGCCCGGGGCGACCGTGCGGCGGGTCATGATTGATGCGGCGGGGCGGGCTTGCCGAACAGGCTGTCCCAGATCAGCATGACCGCGCCGATGGTGATGGCGGAATCCGCAATATTGAACGCTGGCCAGGCAAAGCTCTGGTAGTGAAAGTACAGGAAGTCCACCACATAGCCGAGTGCGACACGATCAATGACATTGCCCAGCGCGCCGCCCAGCACCAGGGCCAGCGCAAGGGCCAGGCGGGGTTCGTGCGCGTGGTGTTTCAGCAGGCGCACGATGATGACCGTGGCGATGACGCCCACCGCGATGAAGAACCAGCGTTGCCAGCCGCCCGCGTCGGCCAGAAAGCTGAATGCCGCACCGGTGTTGTGCACCAGCACCAGCGAGAAAAACGGCAACACCGGCAGGGCTTCCTGATAGTCGAACGTGGATGTGACCCACCATTTGGTCAGGTGATCGGCCACGATGACGGCAAAGGAAAGCCACAACCACTTGCGCATGGCCGGACGGATGAAATCAAGCATGGGTGCGACTTTCGCCATTGCCGGACAGGTTGCTGACGCATCGTCCGCACAGGCCGGGATGCTCGGCGTGCGTATCGACGTCGTCGCGGTAATGCCAGCAGCGTTCGCATTTTTTCGCCGTGCTGGCGGTGACTTCCACGCGGTCGGCTGCGGCCGCGACAAGCCGCGCCTGCGAGGTGATCAATACGAAACGCAGGTCGTCGCCCAGAGGCGCCAGCAGCGCCTGGGTGTCGGGGCTTGTGTGAAGCGTGACCTCGGCCTGCAGCGATGAACCGATGTCACCGGCAGCGCGCACGGTTTCAAGCTCTTTCTGCACCTCGGCGCGTACCGCGCGGATGCGGGTCCAGCGGTCGAGCAGGCCTGCCTCGTCATCCAGCGCGGGCAGCTCATGCCAGGTGTGCAGAAACACGGAGTCGTCATTTCCTGCCAGTTGCGTCCACACTTCTTCGCCCGTGAACGACAGGATGGGCGCCATCCAGCGTGCCAATGCATGGGTCAGATGGTGCAGCGCGTTCTGCGCGGCGCGCCGGTCGCGGCTGTTGGCACCACTGGTATAGAGGCGGTCTTTCAGGATGTCGAGGTAGAAGCCGCCGAGATCTTCGGAGCAAAAGGCCTGCAGCTTCTGCGCGACGAAATGGAATTCGTAGGCATCGTAGTGTGCCCGCAATTCCCCTTGCAGCCTGCGTGTCATCGCCAGTGCGTAGCGGTCGATTTCAAGCCAGTCGGTTACCGGCAGCGCATGCACTTTGGGGTCGAAGTCTGACAGGTTGGCGAGCAGGAATTTCAGGGTGTTGCGAATCCGTCGATAGCCTTCCACCACGCGCTTGAGGATTTCATCGGAAATCGTGAGTTCGCCGGAGTAGTCGGTGGTTGCCACCCACAGCCGCAGAATGTCGGCGCCAAACTGGTCCATCACCTTCTGCGGCGAGACCACGTTGCCTTTCGACTTGCTCATCTTGTGGCCCTTGCCGTCGACGACAAAGCCATGGGTCAGCAAGGCCTTGTAGGGTGCATGGCCGTCGGTGGCGCAACCGGTGAGCAGCGACGACTGGAACCAGCCGCGATGTTGGTCGGAGCCCTCCAGATACAAGTCTGCAGGATGGCCCAATTCGGGGCGGCGCTTCAGCACGCAGGCGTGCGTCACGCCCGAATCGAACCAGACGTCGAGCGTGTGGCCGGTCTTGTTGTAGTGTGCGGCATCGTCACCCAGCAGTTCGGCCGGATCCAGTGCAAACCAGGCTTCGATGCCAGCCTGCTCGACGCGTTGCGCCACGACTTCCAGCAACTCGGTCGAGCGGGGATGCGGTTCGCCGGTTTCCTTGTGGGTAAAGAACGGCATCGGCACGCCCCAGTTTCGCTGGCGCGAGACGCACCAGTCGGGACGGTTCCTGATCATCGCTTCCAGTCGTGCGCGGCCCCAGGCGGGAAAGAATTGGGTCTGGTCGACTGCCGCCATCGCCTGTGCACGCAGGGTGTTCGGCTTGCCTGCATCCATGCCGATGAACCACTGCCGCGTCGCGCGAAAGATGATCGGTGTCTTGTGGCGCCAGCAGTGCGGGTAGCTGTGCAGCAGCTTTTCGTGCGCCAGCAGGTTGCCGCTGGTGGTGAGGGTGTCGACGATCAGGGGATTCGCCTGCCAGATGCTCATGCCGCCGAGCAGCGGCACGTTGGCATAAAAACGACCATCGTCGCCCACCGGATTGTCGACCTTGAGGCCATAGCGGCTGCCGACCACGTAGTCGTCGAGACCGTGGCCGGGCGCAGTATGCACCGCGCCGGTACCGGCATCCGCCGTGACATGCTCGCCGACGATGACCGGGACCTGCCGCTCCTGAAAGGGATGCCACAACAGCACGCCTTCGAGCGCCTGCCCGGTGGTGTGCGCGATGACTTCGGCGCCATCTTTCAGGCCGTAGCGCGTCAATGCGGCGTCCGTCAGGCTGTCGGCCAGAATCAGCAGGCCTTTGGCCGTGCGCACCAGCGCATATTGAAAGTCGGGATGGAGCGCCACCGCCTGGTTGGCGGGCAGCGTCCATGGCGTGGTGGTCCAGATGACGAAGTGAATCGCTCCGTCGAGGGGGGCAAGGTCGAAGCGGCGGGCAAGATCGGCCGGGTCGGCCACTGCAAAGCTGACATCGACCGCGGGTGAGGTCTTGTCCTCGTACTCGACTTCGGCCTCGGCCAGCGCCGAGCCGCAATCCACGCACCAGTGCACCGGCTTGGCGCCTTGATAAAGATAGCCTGCTGACTGGATGCGCCCCAATGCGCGCAAGGTGTCGGCCTCGAACTGGAAATCCATGGTGCGGTAGGGGTGGTCCCAGTCGCCCAGCACGCCCAGACGGATGAAGTCGGCCTTTTGCCGCTCGATTTGCGTGGCGGCGTATTCGCGACACAGCGCGCGGAACTTGGCCGGGTCGATATGCTTGCCGTGCTGTTTTTCCACCTGCAGTTCGATCGGCAGGCCATGGCAGTCCCAACCCGGCACGTAAGGCGCGTCGAATCCCGACAGGGTTTTGGCCTTGACGATGATGTCCTTGAGGATTTTGTTGACGGCATGACCGATGTGGATGTCGCCGTTAGCGTAGGGCGGGCCGTCGTGCAGGATGAACCTGGGGCGGCCGGCCGTGGCGCGGCGAATGGCCTCGTAGCGTTTTGTCTCCTGCCAGCTTTTGACCCAGCCGGGTTCGCGCTTGGCGAGGTCGCCGCGCATCGGGAACGGGGTGTCGGGCAGGTTGAGCGTGGGTTTGTAGTCAGGCATGACGGTGATGCTTCAAATAGTGTTTGGCGTTTTCCACATCGCGCCCGATCTGGGCGACCAGGGTGTCGAGGTCGGGGTATTTCTCTTCGTCGCGCAGCTTGTGCAGGAAATCCACCTGTACGTGGCGACCGTAGATGTCCGCGTTGAAATCGAACAGATGGACTTCGAGCACGGGCGGGGCATCCGGGTTCTTGACCGTGGGCCGCTTGCCGAGGCTGGCCACGCCGGGCAGCGGCGCGCCATCGAGACCGTACAGTTCGACTGCAAACACGCCCATCAATGGCGGCCGGTTGTGCTTGAGCTGGATGTTGGCAGTGGGAAAGCCAATGTCGCGCCCGAGCTTGTCGCCATGCACGACGTGTCCGGAAATGCTGTAGGCGCGGCCCAGCAAGCGGGCGGCATGGGCGAGATCGCCCGCAGCAAGCGCCTCGCGCACCGCCGTGGAGGAGGCGCGTTCGCCTGCGAATTCGACGGTCGGCAGGAATTCGGCGTCGAATCCCAACGATTGCCCGGCGTGCTTGAGCAGGGCGAAATCGCCCGCCCGCCGGGCGCCAAACCGGAAATCGTCGCCCACCAGCACATAGCGGGCTTGCAGCGTGCGCCCCAGCACCTGCTCGATAAAGGCGTCGGCCGACAAGGCGGAAAACGCACGATCGAAGCGGAACACATGCAGGCGGTCGATGCCGAGGCGGCGCAGGCAGTCGGCTTTTTCACGCAGGGTGGACAGGCGGGCAGGGGCCTGCTCGGGGGTGAAAAATTCACGCGGATGCGGCTCGAAACTCAACACGCAACTCGGCAGGCCACGTGCCTTTGCCGCTTCCAGCAAGCGGGTAAGCATGGCTTTGTGCCCCAGATGCAGGCCGTCGAAGTTGCCGATGGTGACCGCGTGGGGCGTGCCAAGAGGTGAAAAGCCGTGGGTGATGCGCATGTGGTGCCGGGCGCCAAAAAAGGACTAATTCTAGCCGATTCAAGCAGGAACCCGCAGCAGGCGCGCTGGGTTGCGGTCAACGACTGTGATAGGGGAGTGTGGTTTATTCGGCTGCGCGCCGCACAAACTGCCCCGGGCGGAAGCCCATCAGTCCCAGCGCGGTAAAATAAAGTGCGATGCCGCCACCGACCAACAGCGACAAACGCACGGCTCGGTCGACAAACCCGGCGGCCAGCCACCATTGGGACTCGCCCATGGCGTAGAACAGCATCGCTGCCATCAGCACCACCGCCAGCAGCACGCGCAGGAAGTAGGCGATCCAGCCGGGTTGCGGCTGATAGATCTGGTGCTTTTTCAGAAGGTGCAGCAGCAGGCCCGCGTTGATGCATGCACCCAGGCCGATCGCCAGCGCCAGGCCCGCATGGCCGAACGGGCCGATGAAGGCGAGGTTCATCATCTGGGTGGCGACGAGGGTGAAGATGGCGACCTTGACCGGCGTGCGGATGTTTTGCCGGGCATAAAACCCGGGCGCCAGCACCTTGACCAGAATCAGCCCCAGCAACCCGAGGCTGTAGGCTACCAGCGCGCGCTGGGTCATGGTGACGTCGAGCGCGCTGAACGCGCCGTAGTGGAAAAGCGTGGTAATCAGCGGCACCGCCAGCACCGCCAGCGCGGCCGCGGCCGGGAGCGCGAGCATGAGCGTAAGCCGCAAGCCCCAGTCGAGCAGCCTGGAATATTCGTCCGGAGAGTCGTCGGCGTAATGCTTGGCCAGGCTGGGCAGGAGAATGGTACCGAGCGCCACCCCCAGCATGCCAGCCGGGAACTCCATCAGCCGGTCGGCGTAATACAGCCAGGACACGCTGCCGGTCACCAGAAACGACGCAAAAATAGTGTTGATGAGCAGACTGATCTGTCCAACCGAGACGCCCAGCGTGGCGGGCGCCATCAGTGTCAGGATCCGCCGCACGCCGGGGTCGTTGAAGTGTCGCGTGGGGCGCGGCAGCATCCCGATTTTCATCAGGTGCGGCAACATCCATATCAACTGCAGCACCCCGCCCAGCGCGACCCCCCAGCCCAATGCCAGGACCGGCGGGTCAAAATGGGGCGCCAGCCACAGTGTCGCGGCGATCATGGCGACATTCAGCAGCACCGGTGCGAACGCGGGCACCGAGAACTTGCTATAGGTATTGAGAATGCCGGCTGCCAGCGCCACCAGCGAAATAAAGACAATGTAGGGAAAGATGATGCGCAGCAGAGTGACGGTCAGGCCGAATTTCTCAGGGTCGGCGCGAAAGCCGGGTGCGCTCACATACGCTACCCACGGTGCGCCCATGACCCCGAGCAGGGCAACCAGCACCAGTACCAGCGTCAGCGCGGTGCCGACCTGGTCGACCAGGGTGCGGGTGGCGTCCTGCCCAAGGCGGTTTTTATATTCCGCCAGAATGGGCACAAAAGCCTGGGAGAACGCGCCTTCGGCGAACAGTCGCCGCAACAGGTTGGGAATCTTGAAGGCGACAAAGAAGGCGTCGGTGAGCATGCCCGCGCCAAACACGCGCGCGATCAGGGCGTCGCGAACGAATCCCAGGATGCGGGAGAGCAGGGTCATGCTGCTGACCGCAGCGAGGGCTTTGAGAAGGTTCATGGGGTGCGTTTTCGCGCATTGTGCGGCTCGTGTGGCTTTGCCGCAACTCTGGTCGATCCTGGGCAGGCCCGGGCTTGCTCTTTTGGCGGGTTGTCCCGTACAATCGCGGGCTTTGGTGAATCAGCCCCCTCTTCAACGAGGCGCCTCGATTAAGATTAAACTGCCTTGCACTCGAACGGTGCGGGGCCCATAGGAGCAGAAAACATATGGCGAATACCGCCCAGGCGCGCAAGCGCGCACGTCAAGCCAGCGCACAGCGCGACAGCAACATGAGCCAGCGCTCCGAGTTTCGGACCGCGATCAAGAAGGTGCGTAAAGCCATCGAGGCCGGCGACAAGGCTGCGGCACAACAGGTTTTCCAGGCCTCCATGGGCCTGATGGACAGCATCGCTGACAAGCAGATTGTTCACAAGAACAAGGCCGCACGCTGCAAAAGCCGTCTGTCCTCGGCAGTCAAGGCGATGGCCTGAGCGGCTGCCGTGGCACGCGGTTGATTGGAGTTGCGTCCCGCGCTGCATAAAAAAACGCCGCATTAGCGGCGTTTTTTTATGGCTCTTGCCATCGAGGCTGGGGTCAGTCGGCGTTGTCGGTCAACAATTCGTTGCTTTCGGCGAATACCTGCAAAAAATGGTAGGCGCTGGGGTCTGCGGCCCTGAGCTGCTTGTCCACGACCACGCAGCTGATTCCATCCAGCGTGGTGGGCTGCACATAGGGCGAGTAATTGGTCCGATTGTTGGGGTCGACGGCAGAGAATGCACCGGCCAGACGGTCAGCCCAGTCGCTGGGGCGAAACCTGGCGCCCTTGGCTGTCATGCCTCGAATGATGAGAGGGGCGTTGGCGTCATCCATGTTTTTGGGCGGGCGGCTTTTGAAGTTGTCGGATTTTAGCATGCGGGCAACTGGGTTTCGGGATGGGTTCAGCGGTGAATTGATGTTTCCAGCCTGTATTGGGCGCGTGCGCGCCGCCCGGTTGGCGTTAGCGGCGACCTGGATAACAATCCTGACATTTTCCCTGCTGCCTTGAAGGGGACGGGTGGGTCGCACCAGGTGCTTTTCGGCCTATAATTCCCCTCGCTGCATGACAAGTACGGCGGTTTAGGCCGCCGTTTTCTATTTTGCTGCTTCAAAGTTCAACAACAGCAGCTATTTCAGGACAGCCTGGTTTGAGGACTGCCATGACAACACATTTGATGAATACCTATGCGCGTCAGCCCGTTGCTTTTGTTCGCGGCGAGGGCGCTTACCTGTGGGACGAAACCGGCAAGCGGTATCTCGACGCAGTCGCTGGGGTGGCGGTGAATGGCCTGGGCCATGCGCATCCCAAGCTGGTGAAAGCCATCAGCGAGCAGGCCGCGACGCTGATTCACACCTCCAACCTGTATCGCGTGCCGCGCCAGGAAGAACTGGCCGACCGGCTGTGCGCACTGTCCGGCATGGACAAGGCGTTCTTCTGCAATTCGGGTTGCGAAGCCAACGAGGCGGCGATCAAGCTCGCGCGGCTGTATGGACACAGCAAGGGTATCGACGTGCCAACCATCATCGTGATGGAAAAAGCCTTTCACGGTCGCACCATGGCCACGCTGACTGCAACCGGCAGTCGCAAGATCCAGGCGGGATTCGAGCCGCTGCTTTCCGGTTTTGCGCGGGTGCCGTTCAACGATCTGGATGCGATTCGTCAGGTTGCCACGCACAACAAGAGCGTGGTCGCCGTGCTGGTCGAAGTCGTGCAGGGCGAAGGCGGTATCAATGTATTGTCATCCGACTATCTGGCGGCATTGCGGCAGATTTGCGATGACCAGGGCTGGCTGTTGATGCTGGATGAGGTGCAGACCGGCATCGGCCGCACCGGTACCTGGTTCGGTTTTCAGCATGCGGGCGTGATGCCGGATGTGATGGCACTGGCAAAAGGCCTGGGCTCGGGAATGCCGATCGGCGCCTGTCTCGCGCGCGGTGCCGCCGCCGACGTATTCACGCCGGGTAGCCATGGCTCGACCTTTGGCGGGAATCCGCTGGCGTGTGCGGCCGCGCTGGCGACGCTGGACATTATCGAGAACGACCATCTGCTGGAGAACGTGCGTGTGCGCGGCGAGGCGATCCGCACTCAATTGCGGCAGGCGCTGGCGAACGTGCATGGCGTGGTCGATATTCGCGGTGAAGGCCTGATGATCGGCATCGAACTGGATCGGCCCTGCGCCGAACTGGTCGCCGTGGCACGCGATGCCGGGGTGTTGATCAATGTCACCGCAGACAGGGTCGTCCGCCTGGTGCCGCCCCTGATTTATGGCGAAGCCGAAGTCGATGCGCTGGTCGACTCGGTGTCCGGCATCGTCAAGAACTACTTGCAGCAGGCGGCATGATGGTGAAGCATTTCCTGCAATTCAAGGACTTGTCGCGTGATGAGTTGTTGTATGTGTTCGACCGTGCGCGGCTGATCAAATCCCGCTTCAAGCGTTACCAGCCCTATCATCCGCTGGTCGACCGCACGCTGGCGATGATTTTCGAGAAGAGTTCGACCCGAACCCGGTTGAGTTTCGAGGCCGGCATGCACCAGTTGGGCGGCGCCGCGATCTACCTCAATACTCGCGATACCCAGCTGGGGCGCGGCGAGCCCGTGGAGGATGCAGGCGAAGTCATTTCGCGCATGGTCGATATCGTGATGATCCGCACGTTCGAGCAGGACATCATCGAGCGTTTCGCCTCGCATTCGCGCGTGCCGGTGATCAACGGGCTCACCAACGAATATCATCCGTGCCAGATTCTGGCCGATATCTTCACTTTCATTGAGCATCGCGGCTCGATCCAGGGCAAGACGGTGACGTGGGTGGGCGACTCCAACAACATGTGCAACACCTGGCTGCAGGCGGCCGAGGCACTCGATTTCAACGTCCATGTGTCCACTCCGCCCGGATATGAAGTCGAACCCGAGCGCGCAGGGCTGTACGGCACTGACCACTTCGAGAGCTTCGCCGATCCGATGGATGCATGCCGTGGCGCCGATCTGGTGACCACTGACGTCTGGACCAGCATGGGCTGGGAAGCCGAGAATGATGAGCGGATGAAGGACTTTGCCGACTGGCAGGTGGACGCGGAGATGATGGGGGTGGCGAAATCAGACGCTGTTTTCATGCACTGCCTGCCCGCGCATCGCGGCGAGGAAGTGACGGCCGAGGTGATCGACGGCCCGCAGTCGGTGGTATGGGACGAGGCCGAGAATCGCCTGCACGTCCAGAAAGCCCTGATGGAATATCTGCTGATCGGAAAAGTGGCGAGCGGAACATGAATTTTGCCTATTTGAAGGACATGGACTCGCTCTATATCGAGATCAGCCCTGAAAACCCCGCCCAGGCATGGGAAGCGCATGCCGGCATCGTGCTCAACCTGTCCGATGACGGACGCGTCGTCGGCATCGAAATCCAGAAAGCCAGCCAGGTGACCAACCTCGATATCCTGAAGATTGGCGGCTTTCCCGGCCAGATTGAAATTATCGACCCGAATACATCCGGTTCCACTCACTGAGACCCACCCCTATGAGCGACATCAAAAAAGTTGTGCTGGCCTATTCCGGCGGCCTCGACACCTCGGTCATCCTGAAATGGCTGCAGGACACTTACCAATGCGAGGTGGTGACCTTCACCGCCGACCTCGGCCAGGGCGAGGAACTGGAGCCGGCGCGTGCCAAGGCACTGAAATTCGGCATCAAGCCCGAGCAAATCTACATTGACGACCTGCGCGAGGAATTCGTCCGCGATTTCGTGTTCCCGATGTTCCGCGCCAACACGATCTATGAAGGCGAGTATCTGCTCGGCACCTCGATTGCGCGACCGCTGATCGCCAAGCGCCTGATCGACATCGTCAATGAAACCGGCGCCGATGCGATCTGCCATGGCGCCACCGGCAAGGGCAATGACCAGGTGCGCTTCGAACTGGGCGCGTATGCCCTGAAACCCGACGTCAAGGTGATTGCACCCTGGCGCGAGTGGGATCTGCTTTCCCGCGAGAAGCTGATCAACTACGCTGAAACCCACGGCATTCCCATCGACATGAAGCACCGCGAGGGCGGCTCGCCCTACAGCATGGACGCCAACCTGCTGCATATTTCCTATGAAGGTCGCCATCTGGAAGACCCCAACGCCGAAGCTGAGGAAGACATGTGGCGCTGGACCGTGTCGCCTGAAAAAGCGCCCGACGCGCCTGAGTACATTACGCTCGACTATGTCCGCGGCGATGTCGTGGCGATCGACGGCCAGGCGATGAAGGCGCACGAAGTGCTGGCCAAACTGAACGAAGTGGGCGGCAAGCACGGCATCGGCCGGCTCGATCTGGTGGAAAACCGCTACGTTGGCATGAAGGCGCGCGGCTGCTATGAAACCCCTGGCGGCAGCATCCTGATGAAGGCTCACCGAGCCATCGAATCCATCACGCTGGACCGTGAAGTTGCGCATCTGAAGGACGACCTGATGCCGCGCTACGCCAGCCTGATTTACAACGGCTATTGGTGGAGCCCGGAGCGCGTCGCGCTGCAAACCCTGATCGATCACACGCAGATTCACGTCAACGGCAGCGTGCGGCTCAAGCTCTACAAGGGCAACATCATGGTGGTCGGCCGCGATTCGGCAACCGATTCCCTGTTCGACCCCACCATCGCGACCTTCGAGGACGATGCAGGGGCGTATGACCAGAAAGATGCTGCCGGTTTCATCAAACTAAACGCGCTGCGCCTGCGAATCGCGGCCAAGCGTACTGCCCGTTAAGGGTTATTACCTCAGGGATTAAGCATGAGCCAGTTCAACAATGTGTCGGTCGTCGCCAAGGCCAACGTCTATTTCGACGGAAAATGCGTGTCGCACAGCATCACGCTGGCTGACGGCACCAGGAAATCGGTGGGCGTGATCCTGCCGTCCACGCTCACCTTCAACACGGGCGCGCCTGAGATCATGGAGACGGTGGCTGGAGCGTGCCGGGTGAAGCAGGCGGGTGAAAGCGAGTGGAAGTCCTACACTGCGGGTCAGTCGTTCGCGGTGCCGGGCAACACGAGCTTCGATATCGAGGTGAGCGGCGAGCCGTATCACTACATTTGCCATTTCGGGTAAGCCCCGCCACTGCGATCGCTGTAGAGGAGTAGAACCGTGCCGAGTTTTGACATCGTGTCTGAAGTTGACAAGCAGGAGGTCCGCAACGCGGTCGACCAGGTCAACAAGGAAGTGTCCACCCGTTTCGACTTCAAGGGTTCCGACGCACGCGTCGAGCAGGCCGACTATGTGCTGACGGTGCATGCCGATACCGATTTCCAGCTCGAACAGGTGCAGGAGATCCTGGCGCTCAAACTCGCCAAGCGCAGCGTCGACGTGAAATGCCTGGATATTGGCAGCGTTGAAAAAGTCTCGGGCAACAAGGTCAAGCGCAGCGTAACGGTGAAGACGGGCGTGGAAACCGAACTGGCGAAGAAAATCGTCCGCTGCATCAAGGACAGCAAGCTCAAGGTGCAAGCCAGCATCCAGGGCGACAGCGTACGCGTTTCAGGCGCCAAACGGGATATCCTGCAGGATACGATCGCGCTGGTGAAAAAAAGCATCAGCGATTTTCCGCTCCAGTTCCAGAATTTCCGGGACTGATTGACAGGAGACGCGCATGCCTAAGGTTCTGGTGCCCCTCGCGGACGGCTGCGAAGAACTCGAAGCCGTCACGATCATCGATTTGCTGCGCCGCGCCGGGATCGAGGTGGTGACCGCCGGGCTCAAACCGGGCCTCGTGCAGGCCAGTCGCGGCGTGCAACTGCTCCCCGATGTCACGCTGGACGTGGCGTTGCAGGACGACTACGACATGGTGGTGCTGCCTGGCGGCATGCCGGGGGCGTCGCACTTGAAAGGCGATGCCCGGATCATCGGATTATTGAAGCGCATGGCGACAGCAGGAAAATACACGGCTGCCATTTGCGCCGCGCCCATGGTGCTGGCCGAAGCGGGCGTGCTTGAAGGACGACGGGCGACCAGCTATCCGGGGATGCTCGATTCGGTGTCCGGCGTGACGCTCAGTGCCGATGCGGTGGTGCAGGACGGCACGGTACTGACGTCGCGTGGTCCTGGCACCGCAATGGATTTTGCGCTTGCGCTGGTGGAAGTGCTGGCCGGCACGGCCATGCGCCAGCAGGTCGAAACCGGGCTGGTCCGGCCCTGAGTGCACTGCAGTTTCGTTAACTTGTTATCCTGTGCGTGTCATGACGCACCCAACGCCCACCCTGGAGAAAACCATGCAGATTCGCGAAATCCTCACGCTCAAGAGCGCTGATATCCACAGCATTGCACCGACCGATTCGGTCGCAAGCGCCGTCGATAAGATGGTGGGGCTGGGAGTTGGGTCGCTGGTGGTGTTGAAGAACGGCGAAATGGCGGGGCTCTTGACCGAGCGCGATGTGGTGAAAGGGATGGTCAAGCAGGGCTGCGACCTCAAGGATGCCCAGGTCAGCACCATCATGGTGACCGACCCCGTGGTGGCGAATGCAGACGATTCTCTGGACTACGCGCGAGACGTGATGACCAAGTCGCGCATTGGCCACCTGCCCATTCTTGATGGCGACAAACTGCTTGGCGTCATCTCATTCCACGACGTGGCGCGTGCCTGTCTCAAGCAGGCCAACTTCGAAAACAGCCTGCTGAAGCGCTACATCAAGCACTGGCCCGAATAAGCCGCACTCCGGGACTTTCCGTAGCGATGCCGCAAACCGGGTGCCGGACCGGTCAACGGATCGATTCGACGTCGATCTTCTTGCTCATGATTTGCGGCACGATCAGCGCATAGCCCTGCTGCTGCCAGTGGGCCAGTTCGGTGATGGCGTTGGGCACGACCTCGATGAAATCCTGGAAGTCCGCCAGCGCGTAGCCAAAATCCTCGGCTGCCTGGCCACATACCCTGAACGACACTCCCAGGTCGGCGTAGTAACGCATGCGGTCGACCGCTTCCTGGTATTTCGCTTCATTGCGGGTGGCCACTGTCACGATTTCAGTGCCGTGGATCACGACGACGATGCTCAGGTCCTCGGGCGAGTAGTTGTAAGGCGACTCGATCAGGGGATTCATCAGTGAGCGCACCCAATACAAGGCACTCCCGATTTTCTGCGGGTCATCCAGATAAAACTCGAACATGACCTTGGCGGGGGCGTACGGGGTTGCAACCCATTTTCCGGCGGCGTGGGCAGGTGCCGCGAGCCCGAGCCAAAGCAATACCATTAGAGACAGGATGGTCTTCATGCGGGTCTCCCTCCTTGAATGGCCAGTCTGGAGCTTGCTTTATAGACGCTGCGCGGCGCGATGTTGCAGGCGTCGCAAGCTCTGGAAAAGCTGGAGGCGGGAGGGATCGATCTCACCCGCGTTCGCCGC
The DNA here is from genome assembly GCA_046484355.1 of Thiobacillus sp. Taxonomy (GTDB): domain Bacteria; phylum Pseudomonadota; class Gammaproteobacteria; order Burkholderiales; family Thiobacillaceae; genus Thiobacillus. Next base: position 6,387 of record JAWOJD010000052.1, on the reverse strand, counting down.
ATCCTGGAGCCGGCAGCCGGGTTCGGTTTCGTGTTTGCAGTCGCGGAAGCGGCATTGCCCCAGAAACGGGCGGAACTCGATGAAGGCATGCGCCAGTGCGTCGGCGTCCAGGTGTTGCAGGGCAAACTCCTGCAGGCCGGGCGAGTCGATCACCGCCGAGTCGTCGTCCAGCCGGTGAAGCCGGGTGTGCGTCGTGGTATGGCGTCCGCTGTCGAGCGCCTCGGAATATTCAGCAGTGACCACGTCGGCCCCCGGAAACAGCCCGTTGATCAGGGTCGACTTCCCCATGCCGGATTGCCCGATCAGCAGCGTGGTATGGCCGTGCAGGGCCGGGCGCAGCGGGGCAATATCGGTCAACGCTGAGAGGACGACAAGTGGATAGCCGATGCGGGTGAGCAGGTTCAGGCGTTCATGCGCAGCAGGTGTCTCGGGCAGGTCGGCCTTGTTGAGGATGAGCAGGCTGGCAATGTCCTGATCCTCGGCGGCCAGCACACAGCGCTGCACCAGTTCCATTGAGAAACTCGGCCGCGCCGCCACCACCACGGCAAGCTGGGTGACGTTGGCGGCGATCGCCTTGGATTTGAACGCGTCGGAGCGATACAGCAGGCTGGTGCGGGGCTGCACGGCCTCGATGACCCCGGCGTCGCCGTCCAGCCGGACATCGACCTGATCGCCGCACACCACGCGCAGGTGACGGCCCTTGACCTGGCACGGCAGCTTTCCATGACAGGTGTCGACGATGAAACGGCGGCTGAATGCCGCGACAACCTGGCCAGTCAGGCGGGACATGCCCTAGATGTCAAACAACAGGTCGATCTTGGCTGCGCAGATGAAATCGTTTTCCGACAGTCCCCCGATCGCGTGGGTCCAGAATTCCACCCGGCAGGTGTTGTAACCCACGGTGAGGTAGGGATGGTGGTCTTCGCGGTGCGACACCCACATCACGGCATTGGTAAACGCCTGGGTCTGGTAGTGATCCTTGAACTTGAATTCCTTGACGATCTTTTCGCCATCGCGTTGCCACCCCGACAGGCCTTTCAGCAGCGGGGCGATCTGCATGTCGGTCAGCGGGGCGACCCCGCCTTCACAAGGCGCACATTTCTTGCGAACCAGTTCTTCAACAACGGTGGTCATAACCGATTCCTTACTTGAATTTGTAGTACTGCCGGTTGAGATAGGCGCCCACATGCGCTTCGTCATCCGGGAACCAGCCTGCGCCGGTATTGGCGTTGCAGCCAGAAATGCGGGCGACCAGTTGCTGTGAGGTCTTGGTCTTGCGGTCGGCGCGCGTGTAAATCTTGCTGCCATCGCCACCGAACATCTTGATGTGGCAGCTGGTGCAGGATTTGTCGTGCAGGGCCTTGCCGGCCTTGGGGTCACCCTTGGCAAAGGACGCAGCGTGGACACCGCTGGAGAGCAGCGCGGCACAGAAGAATGCAGTCAGAATTTTCATGGGAGGCTCCTTGTCTGGTTTATCTATCCATTATGGTCACAGGTTCGCAATAGCGCCAGCTTCGGACGCGTCGTGTGCGAAAATGGGCGACTGTTTTTCGAAGGAACGCTGACATGGCTTTGAACCCCACGCATCTGCTCTGGCTGGACATGGAAATGACCGGCCTGTCGCCCGACACCGATCGCATCATCGAACTTGCCATCGTCGTCACCGACGCCGATCTCAACACCGTGGCCGAAGGCCCGGTGCTGGTGGTGCATCAGCCCGACGAGGTGATGAATGCGATGGACAACTGGAATAAGGGCACGCATGGCAAGTCGGGGTTGATCGACCGCGTCAAGGCCTCGCAACTGAACGAGGCTGAGGCCGAGGCGCAGATGCTGGAGTTTGTGAAGCAGCACGTACCGCCAAAAACCTCACCGATGTGCGGCAATTCCATCTGCCAGGACCGGCGTTTCATGGCGCGTTCGATGCCGCAGCTGGAAGCGTTCTTCCACTACCGCAACCTGGATGTGAGCACGCTGAAGGAACTGGCCAAGCGCTGGCGGCCGGGACTCGCCGAAGCGTTCAAAAAATCCAACAAGCATGAAGCCCTGGCGGATATTTACGAATCAATCGACGAGATGAGGTACTACCGCGAGCACTTCATCCGCCCCGCGTGAGAAGCAATAAAAAGGCTGGAATTCGATAGGCGCGGTGCTTCAAACGTTGCGACCTGCTACGAATGGGGAATAGCCGGCCAATTTCCCCAAGGATTGGCCGGCTGAGGCGGGTTGTGCGTCAGGGCTTCAGATATACATAGCCTTCCCGGGCCTGCAGTTTTCCGATTTCGGCCACGCCGGACGGCACCACCTCGGCTTCGAGGATTGCGGCGCTGTCATCCAGATTGCGGCCCGTGAGGGTATTGCGGCATACATTGAAGGTGACGCCGCGGTTCTTCAGCCCCGCCACTTGAGGCGCGAAGGCGCCCTTGTCGTCCTTGGCGTCGTTGAGCAGAAAATCGATGCCTTTGCCGTGTGTGACCACCACGATTTTGGCCTTTGGACTGGCGTTGAGATGATTCTCGATGTTGCGCATCGCCACACGGGCAAGCGAGGCATCATTGACGTGGTACACCACTTTCTCTTCAATCTCGGCAGGCGCGACAACCGGTGCAGCAATCTTGGCTTTGGCCTTTGTGGCCGAGTGGGCCATGGGCATGGTTGTTAGCAGCAGGGCGGCTATAAGCGGGGTAAGGGTGCGATTCATACAGTGTCTCCTTTGATTGTTATGGAACAAGCCGGCTTAACCCAAGCCGTAAGGGGAAGACGCGGGAGCCGGCACACTTATTCCATTCCTGAGGATGTTTTTTTATGGAATAAACGGACCACTGCCTCCGTCATACCGACATGACCTTGATTAGCCGCTTCCTGTTTGGCCCCTTCCGCTCCGGCATCGAGGCCCTGCGCCCGGTGCTGTACCGGATCGCCTATTCCTGGTGCCACGATGCCGCCCTAGCCGATGATCTGGTGCAGGACACCTTGTCCAAGGCGTGGACCCGGCGCGCCCAATTGCGGGAGGAAACCGCACTCAAGGCATGGATGGTGACGATCATGAATCATTGCTGGCTTGACCATCTGCGCAGAAGGCGTGACTTTGAGGACATCGAGGACTGGCAGGACGAACTAGAGTCCAGCGCCGATTCGCCCGAAGCGAGTTGCAACCGTGAGCAAGTGATTGCGGGTGTGCGTGCTGCGGTGGCGCGCCTGCCGCTAGGTCAGCGCCAGGTCCTGACACTGGTCGACCTGGAAGAGTTTTCCTATGCCGAAGTGTCCGGGATTCTCGATATCCCGGTCGGCACGGTGATGAGCCGCTTGTCGCGTGCACGCGCAAGCCTGAAAAGTTTGCTGGACACCGCCATGCAGCAGCCCATGGCGCGGCCGTTGCTGAGGAGCGTGAAATGAACCCTGTCATTTCGGATGAAACCCTGCATGCCTTTGTCGATGGCGAACTCGATGTGGCCGAAAGTGAAGCACTGATTGCCCGGATACGCGAGGACAGGGAGCTGGCGCAGCGTGTCTGCGCGCTGCGTAGCCTGCAGAGCATGGTGCGGCTGGCGTATGCTGAACCGCCTGTTGCCGACGACCGCACATCACGGGCCGTCCCCCGCTGGCAGTTCGTGAAGCGCAGCGCCATCGCCAGCCTGATCCTGATGCTGGGCCTGGGCGGCGGCTGGGCCTTGCGCGGCGTCGATTCCCCCTATGTGGCGGCGCTGCCGGCTGCCGCCTCCAGCGGCCACCAGGGGGTGAGTCTCGCACAGGAGGCCGATCCGAACCGGATCATGCTCCATCTCGACAGTGCTGCGCCCGAGAAAATGGTGGCCGCGCTGGATCAGGCCGAGCGACTGCTGGACGAGGCGGATCGGCAGGGTCGCACGATGGAGCTCGAGATTATTGCCAACAGCCACGGGATCAATCTGATGCGCGCCGGGATCAGTCCCCACGCGGCGCGCATGGCACGCATGCAACAGCGACACGCCAATCTGCATTGGGTGGCGTGCAGCCAGACCATCGCCCGTTTTACAAGCGAGGGACAGAAAGTGGAACTGCTGCCTGACGCCCGCATCGCGCCGACCGCCATCAGCGAAATCGTCACCCGGCTGCAGCAGGGCTGGACCTATGTTCGGGTTTGAGCGCAGGACCCATTTTGTCATCCTGCTGTTGAGCCTGCTGCTGCCCGGTGCGGCAGGCGCATCGGCCCCGCTCAACCAGCTCGTCAACCATCCCTCTCCCTACCTGGCACTGCATGGCCGCGACCCGGTGGCCTGGCAGGAATGGAATGCCGAGACTGTCGCCCGCGCCCGGCGCGAAAACAAGTTGCTGTTCGTGTCGGTGGGCTATTTTGCCTGCCACTGGTGTCACGTCATGCAGCGCGAAAGCTACCAGAACAAGCAGATTGCCGCGCTGCTCAATCGTGAGTTCATCCCGGTCAAGGTCGACCGTGAACTCAACAGCGGGCTGGACGATGCGTTGGTGAGTTTTTCGGCGCGCCTGACCGGGGTCGCGGGCTGGCCCCTGAATGCCTTCGTGACACCCGATGGGTATCCGGTCTATGTCGTGCTGTACGCGCCGCCGGACGATTTCCGCCAGCTGTTGACGAATCTGGCGGGCCGTTGGCATTCGGATGAGGCCGGCGTGATTCGCTCGGGCCGGCAGGCTGCGCTTCCACCCCCGTCGCGTCCTGCCAGCGCGCCCCTGACCGATGCGCGCAGCGAACGAGCCTGGCAGCAGTTCATGGACGGCGCGTGGCGTGAGGCCGATACCCTGCATGGCGGGCTGGGCGAAGTCAGCAAGTTTCCGATGGCGCCGCAGCTACATGCTCTGCTGGATCGCCAGGCACAGCAACCGGACCCCAAACTGGCCGGGTTCCTGCGCCTGAGTTTCGACCAGATGGCTGCGCGCGGCCTGCGCGACCATGTCGGTGGCGGGTTTTTCCGCTACACCATCGACCCCGAGTGGGATACGCCGCATTTCGAAAAAATGCTGTACGACAATGCCCAGCTGGCCATGCTGTATCTGCGTGCCGCAACTGTATTGCGGCATCCTGCGTATCGCGAGATCGCGCGCAGTACGCTTGAATTCATGCGGGATGAATTGCTGGACGCGAGTGGCGGCCTGTATAGCAGCACCTCGGCAGTGGATGCCGCGGGCCGGGAAGGGGCGACCTATCTGTGGGAACCCGCTGAACTGAAACGACACTTGTCGGCGCCAGCCTTTGCCGCTGCGCGGCGGGTGTGGCGGCTCGACGCCGCACGCCACTTCGAGGAAGGCTATCTGCCTGCGGAATACCGTACGCCGACAGCGAATGAGCGCCGGGTGCTGGCCGACGCCGCGCGCATCCTGCGACCGCTGCGACGCGCCCGCAGCCTGCCCAAGGACGACAAGCTGAATGCAGGCCTCAACGGCCTGGCCCTGTCAGCATTCAGCCAGGCCATTCCGCTTGATCCCACCTATCGTCAGCGTGCCGATCGCCTGCAGCGGTTCCTGCTCACGCGTCTGTCCGTAGACCGGCGTTTGATGAAAGCTATGGCGCGTGGCAAGGTGCTGCCGGATGCCGAACTGGAGGACTACGCTTATGTGGTGCAGGGGCTGCTTGACCATGCCGAGGCAACCGGCAACCAACAGTCGCGACTGCGCGCCCGGCAATTTGCGCAGACCGCCTGGCAATTGTTCTGGAGTGAAGCGGGCTGGAAACATGAAGCGCGGCCGTTGCTGGCCACGTTGCAGCCCGAGCCGGTGCTGGCCGACGGCGCTCTGTATTCACCCTCCGAGGTGCTGATTCTGGCCAGCTTGCGCCTGCGGGATCCAGCATTGGCACGACAGGTTCGCATGGCAACCCGCTGGCAGCTGCCCACGTTTGAACGGGATGCCTATTATTACCCGACCCGTGTTCGAGTCTTGACGAAGGCGCAATCGCAGCCCGGCTGAAACCAGGCCTTGCCCATCAGGCTCGACGCAGACTTCCGCATGACTATCATGCGGAAGTCTGCGTTTGCGCGCCAGCCTTGGATGCATAATTCAGGGTTTTACGTGCGGCCAAAGTCAACATCCATGCACAAGATGTACGTACTGATAAACCCCTGTTCGACCCGGGATGGGTGGTCAGCAGCATGACAACACAACGCATCGTTTTGATTTGGAGTCTGGCGGTATCCGCTTTTCTATCTGGGGTTGCGATGCTGTACCTGTTTCCAAAATTACTCGGGAAATGAAGCCTCCCGCCGCTAAAGCCCGTTCGGTCTTGTAGCGGGGGTTTCCGGGGTCACAGACCAGAGCGCCTGGGTGTTTCCACCCAGGCGACTTACCGCGATCTCACCCGGCGTGGGCCGCGTTTCCGCAGCCGGTTCGGAGCCTTCCGCCCCTACCTTTTTCCTTGTAATTCCGCACCGCTTCTTT
>JAWOJD010000046.1:0-83519 GCA_046484355.1 Thiobacillus sp. | reverse complement strand
CGACTTGTCGCAGAGCAGTGAAGCGGTGTTCAAAAAGCCCAACAAGGAGCTGCACATGTACGGCAATTCCGCTGCGCTCCATTGCCGTCGGTGAGCTTGGAAGTTGAATTGTGCCTTGACCGGTAAGGGCCGAACACCGGGCATATGGAACGGTCCGCCTGACAGGCAGCCCTGGCCGACCTGCTGTCCCTGAGGAGGCGCGCCGGGCGACTGCTCCAATCGGATACCTGCCTTTGAACCTCTGACGGATCGACCGGCAGCATAGGGTCGGGTGCCGTCCATCACCGGTGAACAAAGCCGCCGTTCAGGCAGAGAACCGCGTCAACGGCAGCCATCAGCGCGACACCGGCCATTGGATTTGTTCAGTCCCACCGGCAGCAATGGCCGACGAGGGGTCAGTCGCCGTTATTGACGCGAAATACCCTAGTTGGTCGTTGAAGTTGACTGGGTTAGGAGGCGCCGTTGTTGGATTAGCTAGGCCCGCAATTGGCAATGTTTTCTGAGAAAAAAGCATAACCCTGCCATTTGGCAAGGTTATGGTCTCCGAAACAGTCAAGAGCTTTATCTGGCCTTGTTGTGATGGTGGAGCGGAGGAGGATCGAACTCCCGACCTCTGCATTGCGAACGCAGCGCTCTCCCAGCTGAGCTACCGCCCCAGTGCGGCGGATTATAGCTTTAGCCGGGCGTTGCGAAAAGTTGGGTGAGGCGCGCGGGCAGGTTGGGGCTGAAACGGGCGGCAAGCCAGCCAAGCAGGACACCGCATGCGTTGGCCAGGGCGTCGAGCGGGTCGGGCAGGCGGTCGGGGGTGAGGCCTTGGAGCAGCTCGATGCCGCCGCCGAACAAGATTACGGCAAGGGCGAGTGTCCAGCGCCGCTGAAGAACGAGTTGCGCCCACCAGAACATGAGGAGGGCATAGCCAAACAGGTGGGCGAGTTTGTCGAGGTGGCTGTCCTCGATTCCCGGGGTGGGTGGCATCAGCGACACAACCAGGGTAAGGGCAACGCCGAGCCAGCCGCCCACCCGCCACAGGCGCATGAAAAGGGGTGGCCGCGGCCGGTCGATCACGCTTCGCGTGGTGCGGAGGAGTGGTTCGCCCAGCGCAGCATGAGCACGCCGGCGACGATCATCGGCAGCGACAGCCATTGGCCCATGCTCAGGCCGAGTCCCAGCAGGCCAAGATAGCTGTCGGGCTCGCGGGCGAATTCGGCGAGAAAGCGGAATGCCCCGTAGCCAATCAGGAACACGCCGGAGACGGCGCCGACGGGGCGGGGCTGGCGGGAATACAGCCACAGGATGACAAACAGCAGCAGGCCTTCGCCGGCAGCCTGATACAGCTGCGACGGGTGGCGCGCAATGCCGTCGGCCGCGTGGGGAAACACCATGCCCAAGGGCAGATCGGTGGCGCGGCCCCACAGTTCGCCGTTGATGAAGTTGCCGAGCCGGCCCGCGGCCAGGCCCAGCGGCACCAGCGGGGCGATGAAGTCAGTGACCGACAGCCAGCGCAACTTGTGGCGGTGCGCGAACAGCGCCATCGCGATGATGACGCCGAGAAAGCCGCCGTGAAAGCTCATGCCGCCTTCCCACACCTTGAGGATGTCGAGCGGCTGCGCCAGGAATTCGGCGGGTTTGTAGAACAGCACGTAACCGAGCCGCCCGCCGGCGATGACGCCGAGCACGCCGTAGAACAGCACGTCGTCGAGCATTTTCGCGTTCCACCCCGACCAGGGCCGGTGGGCGATGCACCAGCGCCCGAGCAGGATGACCTGGACGAAGGCGATCAGGTACATGAGGCCGTACCAGTGGATGGCGACGGGCCCAAGCTGGAGGGCAACGGGGTCGAATTCGGGGTGAATGAGCATGGCTGTGGTGTCCGGCGCGGGGCGGCGCGGGTAAAATGTCCGGCTGATTATATAGATAGCCGGAAGACCACCATGCCTGATTACCGTTCCTGGACAACCACCCGTGGCCGCAACATGGCGGGGGCGCGCGCACTTTGGCGCGCCACCGGCATGAAGGATGGCGACTTCAACAAGCCCATCATCGCGATTGCCAATTCGTTTACCCAGTTCGTGCCGGGCCATGTGCACCTGAAGGACATGGGCCAGCTGGTGGCGCGCGAGATCGAGGCGATGGGCGGCGTGGCCAAGGAGTTCAACACGATTGCCGTGGATGACGGCATTGCGATGGGCCACGGCGGCATGCTGTATTCGCTGCCGAGCCGCGAGGTGATCGCCGATTCGGTCGAATATATGGTCAACGCGCACTGTGCTGACGCGCTGGTGTGCATCTCCAACTGCGACAAGATCACGCCCGGCATGCTGAACGCCGCGCTGCGGCTGAACATCCCGACGGTGTTCGTGTCGGGCGGGCCGATGGAAGCCGGCAAGGTGAAGTGGGGCGCCCAGACCATCAAGCTCGACCTGGTCGATGCGATGGTGTCGGCTGCCGACTCCAGCTATTCCGACGAGAAGGTCGATCAGCTCGAGCGTTCGGCCTGCCCGACCTGCGGGTCGTGTTCCGGCATGTTCACCGCCAACTCGATGAACTGCCTGACTGAGGCGCTGGGCCTCTCGCTGCCAGGCAACGGCTCGCTGCTGGCAACCCACGCCGACCGCAAGAACCTGTTCCTCGCAGCCGCGCGCCTGATCGTCAAGAACACCCGGCGCTACTACGAAGGCGGCGATACCCGCGTGCTGCCGCGTGCGATTGCCAGCTTTGACGCGTTCGAGAACGCCATCGCGCTCGACATCGCCATGGGCGGCTCGACCAATACCGTGCTGCATCTGCTGGCCGCGGCGCATGAAGCGGGCGTCGATTTCACGATGAAGGACATCGACCGCATGAGCCGCCGGGTGCCACACCTGTCGAAAGTCGCGCCGTCGATCCAGACCTATCACATGGAAGACGTGCATCGCGCCGGCGGCGTGATGGCGCTCTTGGGCGAGCTTGAGCGCGGCGGCCTGGTGCACCGCGACCTGCCGACCGTGTTGTGTTCGTCCATGGGTGAGCAGATTGACACCTACGACATCCGCCGCACCGACAGCAAGGATGTCAAAACCTATTTCCGTGCCGCGCCCGGGGGGGTGCCGACGCAAGTGGCCTTCTCGCAGGATCGCCGCTTTGCCAGTCTGGACGACGACCGCGTGAACGGCTGCATCCACGATATCGAGCATGCCTATTCCAAAGAAGGCGGGCTGGCCGTGCTGTACGGCAACCTGGCGGCCGACGGCTGCATCGTCAAAACCGCAGGCGTGGACGAGAGCATCTGGACGTTCTCCGGCCCGGCGCGCGTGTTCGAGTCGCAGGATGCGGCGGTGGAAGCCATCCTGGCTGACAAAATCGTCGCCGGCGACGTGGTAGTGATTCGTTACGAAGGCCCGCGCGGCGGCCCCGGCATGCAGGAAATGCTGTATCCGACCTCGTACCTGAAATCGAAGGGGCTCGGCAAAGCCTGTGCGCTGATCACCGACGGCCGCTTCTCGGGCGGCACCTCGGGCTTGAGCATCGGCCACGCTTCGCCAGAAGCGGCCGAAGGCGGCAACATCGGCCTGGTCGAAGAAGGTGACACCATCAAGATCGACATTCCCAAACGCAGCATCAACGTGGCGATATCGAATGCCGAGCTTGAGCGTCGTCGCGCCGCAATGGACGCAAAGGGCGCGCAGGCCTGGAAGCCGGTCAACCGTGTGCGTGCGGTGTCCCCCGCACTGCGAGCCTATGCCGCGATGGCGACCAGCGCGGCGTTTGGGGCCGTGCGCGACGTCAGTCTGGTTGAACACCCGAGCGAAGCGCAGATCCATGCCGATCCGCTCGCGCGTTTTGCCATCCCCGGCCAGCTGGCTTTCCGAATCGGTGCGGGCGGCCTGACCTATGCCGACATCGACAACCACGGCGGCCGCGCGACGATCTGCCTGCAGGGCGCGCATGTGGTGAGCTTCCGCCCCAAATCGCAGCAGGACCCGGTGGTGTGGGTGTCCGATGCGGCCAAGTTCGCTGCGGGCAAGTCGATTCGCGGCGGTGCGCCGGTGTGCTGGCCGTGGTTCGGGCCGCACGCCAGCGAAGCCTCTTTCCCCGCGCACGGTTTTGCGCGCACGGTGCCGTGGAACGTGATCGGCAGCCGCAAGCGCAACGATTCGAAGACCGAACTGACGCTGCAGCTGGCCGACACCGAGCAGACCCGCAAGCAATGGCCGCATTCGACGCGGCTGACGCTGACGGTCATCGTCGGGGAGAAGCTGGAACTGCATCTGGCCACCGCCAATCTGGGCGACAAGCCTGTGCAGATCGGCGAGGCACTGCATACCTATCTGCAGATCAGCGATGTCGGCAGCGTGAAGATCACCGGGCTGGAAGGCAGCGCCTTCCACGACAAGGTCGACAACTTTGCGAAGAAGAAGCAGTCCGGCGCGATTGCGCTGAAGGGCGAAGTCGATCGCGTCTACGTCAACACGCCGGCCGACTGCGTCATCGAGGATGCCGGCCTCAAGCGCCGCATCCGCATCGCCAAGACCGGCTCGCTGTCCACCATCGTGTGGACGCCGTGGACCGAAAAGGCCGAGCAGATGGGCGACATGGGCAAAGGCAAGTCGGGTATCGGCTGGCGCGAAATGGTGTGTGTCGAATCGGCCAACGCGATGGAAAACGTCGTCACCGTGGCGCCGGGCGAGACACATATGCTGGCGGTGACTTATAGCGTCGAGGCGCTTTGAGTTTGGGCGGAGCGGGTGCCATGCGCGTGATTCTGGTGGCCAACCCCAAGGGCGGCAGCGGCAAGACCACGCTGTCGATCAATCTGGCGGGCTATCTGGCCGCGCAGGGCCAGCGCGTGGCCTTGCTCGATCTGGACCGGCAGAAATCCGCCACCCACTGGCTGGCCATGCGCGATATGGCGCTGCCGGACATCGAATTGTTGCGGGAAGGCCCACACGAGGGCAGCGACTGGCTGGTGATCGACTCCCCCGCCGGCTTGCACGGCAAGAGCCTGGCGCGCGCGCTGAAACTTGCGCACAAGGTCGTGGTGCCGATCGCGCCTTCGCTGTTTGATATTCGTGCCAGCCAGGATTTTCTGGCGGCGCTGCATGCCGAAAAGGCCGTGCGCAAGGGGCATGCCTTTGTTGGCGTGGTGGGCATGCGGGTCGATGTGCGCACCCGCGCGGGGGTCACCCTGGAGCAGTTCATGGCGCAGCAGGACTTGCCGGTGCTGACGTATCTCCGCAACACCCAGAATTACGTCAACGCTGCGTTCGAAGGCAGGAGCCTGTTCGATCTGCCGCACCATGTCGTCGAGCGCGACCTGGAACAATGGCAAAGCCTGATCGACTGGCTGGCGCGCTGACCGCCCCGGCGGCCCCCGGTCAGTGCGTGGTGGGTTTCAGCAAGTTGATCACCTGCGGCTTGACGACGCTTTTGGTCGACGAGCATGAGCCGTCTTCGGACACCCCGAGTTGCCGTTCGGCGTCGGTCAGCAGGTTGATCACATCCACATAGAACTTGTCGTTCGCCATCATGCGCGCGGTACGGCCGCCTTCGTTGGTGGCCAGTACATCGGCGCCGTTGTTGATCAGCCATTCCACCACCGAGGCGTCGCCGCCGCCGGCAGCCAGCATCAGCGGGGTGATGCCGAAGAAAATGCGCTCATCGAGCGTGGCTCCCGCTTCATGAAGCGCCTCGATGACCTCGGCATACCCGTGCTCGGTTTCGCCGTTGTAGGCGGCCTTGGCAAGTGCGGTCCAGCCCTGCGGCGTTTTGGCGTTGACGTCGGCGCCGGCGGCGATCAGCACCTGCACGGCGGCCAGATGGCCCGCGTGGGCTGCGTGCATCAGCGCCGTTTCACCGGCGTCGTCGGTGGCGGCGTGATCGGCGCCGGATTCAAGCAGGCGCTTGATTTGCGGGGCATCGCCCGACTGGGCGGCGGTGAATAATTCCTTGGACATGGTGGCTCCTGCACATTTCAGAATGGGGTAAGCGTACAATTGTTGACTGATTTAATCAACTATTGCCCCGATATGCCCAATCGTCTCGCCACCGAGCCCAGTCCCTACCTGCTGCAACATGCCGACAATCCCGTGGACTGGTATCCGTGGGGCGAAGCCGCGCTGGAAAAGGCGCGCCGCGAGGACAAGCCCATCCTGCTGTCAGTCGGCTATTCTGCGTGCCACTGGTGCCACGTGATGGCGCACGACTGCTTCGAGGATGCCGAAGTGGCGGCGGTCATGAACCGCTTGTTCGTCAACGTCAAGGTCGACCGCGAAGAGCGTCCCGACCTCGACCAGATCTACCAGTCCGCCCATCAGTTGTTGACCCAGCGGGGCGGCGGCTGGCCGCTGACGGTGTTCCTCACGCCGGACCAGACGCCGTTCTTTGCCGGCACCTACTTTCCCAAGACGCCGCGCTACCAGTTGCCGGGCTTCATCGACCTGATGGAAAGCCTGGCCCGCGCCTGGCACGAACGGCGGGGCGACATTCTGAAACAGAACGCGGCGGTGCGCGATGCGCTCGCCCGCCAGCAGCCCGAGGCCAGCGGCACGCCTGCGCTGAGCGAAGAGCCTTTGATCGAGGCCGTGCGTGATCTGGCCAAGGCGTTCGATCCGGTGTGGGGTGGGTTTTCGCAAGCGCCGAAGTTTCCGCGTCCGGCTGAACTGTTCTTCCTGTTGCGCGAAGCGCAGCGGCAGGACAGCGAGGTGCAGCGCAACGGCAATGACGAGGCGCGCATCATGGCGCTGTTTACCCTGCGCAAGATGGCGTCCGGCGGGGTACGCGATCAACTGGGCGGCGGCTTTTGCCGCTACTCGGTCGACGAACAGTGGGCGATCCCGCACTTCGAAAAAATGCTTTACGACAATGGCCCGCTGCTGCATCTGTATGCCGATGCCTGGGCGCAGAGCGGCGAGCCGCTGTTCAGGGACGCCGCAGAGGGCATCGTCGACTGGCTGCTGCGCGAGATGCACGCGCCGAACGGCGGCTTCTATTCGGCGCTCGATGCCGACAGCGAAGGCCATGAAGGCAAGTTCTACGTGTGGTCACGCGACGCGGTGCGCGAGCTGTTGTCTGCCGAGGAATATGCAGTGGCCGCGCCGATGTATGGGTTCGATCTGCCGCCGAATTTCGAGCATGTCAGCTGGAACCCCATCCTGGCGCGTTCGCTGGGTGAGGTCGCGGTCGAGCTTGGACTGGCCGAAAGCGAGGCCGAAGCGCGTTTGCAGCGCGCGCGCATCAAGCTGTTCACCGCGCGGGAAACCCGGGTGCGTCCGGGGCGCGACGACAAGCAGCTGACCAGCTGGAACGCCCTGATGATCGCCGGGCTGGCACACGCCGGCCGGGTGATGGCACGCGCCGACTGGGTCGATGCCGCGCAGGCCGCGCTGGATTTTGTGTATCAGAACCTCTGGCGGGAAGGGCGTCTGCTGGCCAGTTTCAAGCACGGCGAGGCGCGGCTCAATGCCTATCTGGATGATCATGCCTTTCTGCTCGACGCCTTGCTGGAAAGCCTTCAGGCCAGCTACCGCGCGTCGGACATGGCGTGGGCGTGCGAGATCGCCGATGCCCTGCTGACCCATTTCGAGGACGCCGGGCAGGGTGGGTTCTTCTTCACCAGCCATGATCACGAAGCGCTCATCACCCGCCCCAAGTCGGGTTATGACAATGCCACGCCGTCTGGCAATAGTGTGGCGGCGTTTGCCTTGCAGCGGCTGGGACATCTGCTGGGCGAGTCGCGCTACCTCGATGCCAGCGCACGCTGCCTGCGCCTGTTTTACGCCCAGCTGACCCAGCAGCCGATGGCCTACCCGACGCTGCTTGCCGTGCTGGAAGAGGCGCGGGTTCCGCCTCGCGTGATCCTGTTGCGCGGCCCGGCTGATGCACTCGGCACATGGTCGGCCTCGCTGGCGCCCAGGCTTGGCGCGCGTGACATGCTGCTGGTCCTGCCGAATGGGCTGCTCCTGCCAACTGCCCTGGCCAAACCCGAGACGGACCAGCCTGCCGCCTGGGTGTGCAGCGGCACATCCTGCCAGCCGCCGGTGACCGAGCTTGCTGCATTCCCCTGAATTCGCTGGTTTTACATGGGATTAACAATGTTTTACCCCATGCTGGTAAGAATCGACCAGCCGCGAACCTTGCACGGCAACGGGTTTTCCTTAACATGACAAGTGCGACGATATCCTCGCTTTCCAACCCGACCTCTACGGAGACTGAAATGATGAAAACAGTGATGATGACCGCAGCTTCCGCTGCCCTGCTGGTGATGTCTGGCGTGGCTTCCGCCGACCAGGCCCTGGCCCAGAAGAACGCCTGCATGTCCTGTCATGGCGTGGATAAGAAAATCGTTGGCCCGGCTTTCAAGGACGTTGCCAAGAAATATGCCGGCGACAAGGGCGCGCATGATGCGCTGGTAGCCAAGGTGAAAACCGGCAGCAAGGGCGTGTGGGGTACGGTGCCGATGCCGCCGAGCCCGCAGGTCAAGCCCGCCGATGCCGACAAGATCATTGGCTGGGTGCTGAGCCTGAAGTGATCTGACTGAGCAGGCAGACAAGGCCGACGCATGCGTCGGCCTTTTTGTTTTAGGCGGGCGGGTTTCTGCGTCAAGTTTGTTATTGTTGCGGGCAATCATTCATTCCAGGGGGCACAGGTCGTGATTCATCCTTATCTCTTGATTGCTGCCGTGGCGCTGTTTCCGCAGACTGCACGGGCTGCCGAGCCAGGCATGATCGACGCTTTCTTCGGCACTCTCAACGGCTATCTGGCCAGCGTGATTTTTGTCGACGTAATGCCCGGTGAGCAGGAACTGCCCTTCATTGTCGCCTGGCTGATCGTGGGAGCGGTTTTTCTGACCCTGCGCTTCAGCTTCGTTAACTTGCGCATGATGCGGCACGCGTATGGCGTGCTGCGCGGCAAATTCCGAACGGCCGACGACAAGGGCGAGGTCAGCCCGTTTCAGGCGCTGACCACCGCGCTGTCGGCAACGGTGGGCCTGGGCAACATCGCCGGGGTGGCAATCGCCATTTCCATCGGCGGACCCGGCGCCACCTTCTGGATGATCGTGGCCGGCTTTCTCGGCATGAGCACCAAATTCACCGAAGCCACGCTGGCGCAGCGCTACCGCGAAGTGCGTCCGGATGGCCGCATCATGGGCGGGCCGATGGAATACCTGTCCAAAGGTTTTGCCGAATACAACATGCCGCGCACCGGCAAGGTGCTGGCCGGGATGTTTGCCTGTTTTGCCGTGCTGGGTTCGTTTGGCGCAGGCGGTGCGTTTCAGGTGAGCCAGTCGCTCGGTGCCGTGCAGGAGCAGATCCCGTTCTTCAACGACACGCCGATCGCCTTCGGGCTCATCATGGGGCTGGCTGTGGGCGTCGTCATCATCGGCGGGCTGCGCCGCATCGCGCATACCGCGGAAGCCGTGGTGCCGACGATGGTCGTGATTTATCTGCTGGCGTGTCTGTGGATCATTCTGGGCAATATCGAGCATATTCCCGGGGCGCTAACCCGGATCGTCACCGAAGCCTTCGCGCCGATCGCGGTGGCAGGGGGCATGGTGGGCGTGTTGGTGCAAGGCTTCAAACGTGCCGTGTTTTCGAGCGAAGCCGGCCTGGGGTCGGCCGCGATCGTGCACTCGGCGGCATCGGTCAAATATCCCGTTCGCCAAGGCATGGTGGCGCTTTACGAACCCTTCATCGACACCATCGTCATTTGCACCATGACGGCGCTCGTGATTGTCATTACCGGCGTACACGATGACCCCGCGACCCTGGCACTGCGTGAAGCCAGCAAGGGGGCGGCGCTGACGTCGGTGGCGTTTGCCACGGTATCGGACTGGTTCCCGATTATCCTGACCCTGTCGGTGGTGCTGTTTGCCTACAGCACCATGATTTCATGGTCCTACTATGGCGAACGCTGCTGGGCCTATCTGTTCGGCGAACGCACATCGCTCCTATATCGGGTGATGTTTCTGGGCTTTATCGTCATAGCCTCGGTCGCGAGCGCGGCGAACATGCTCGATTTTACCGATCTGCTGGTGCTGGCGATGGCCTTCCCCAACCTGCTGGGCCTGTATCTGCTGAGCGGCAAGGTGCGCGCCATGTTGAACGACTACCAGGCCAAGCTCAAGAGCGGGGAACTGGCTGAGGAGACGGAAAGGCGTTAGGGTGAACGGGGCCCATGTGGCGCGAAGGGGATGACAAAGCGAATAATGTGGCGAAAATGCGACACTGTGCACTTTAGTTCATCAAGAAAGCGTTTATTACTCTTTTACAATAAACAGAATATGCTAATATTCGGTTTCGATATTCAAGTTGTTTATTGTCTTGTTGTTCCTTTTTAAACCGTTCTGTTCTGGAGTTGATATGCAAATCGCTAAACTGACCGCTGCTCTGATCGCTGTTGTCGCTTCCTCTGCTGCTTTCGCCAACGGCACCGCTGCCGCTGTTCCCGCTACCGCTGACGCTTGGGTTGCCAAGATGACCGATCCGACCCAGAACGCTTCCGCGTTCAAGGATCCCAAGTCCTTCGTGCCCTGGATGAACGCAGCTGTTGATCCCGCAACCTCCGTTGCCATGGCCAACGCCATGATGAACCCCAACACCTCGCTGCGTATGCTGAGCGGCATGATGAACCCCGCTTCGTTCCAGAACTACATGCAGTTCATGGATCCCGCAGTGTCGATGAAGTGGATGGGCGCCATGATGGACCCGAACTTCTACACCGCCGCGATGACCCCGTTCATCAACCCGAACCTGTACATGAAGTGGATGATGTCCCCGATGGACCCTCGTCTGCTGAGCACCGGCATGCAGGCGCTGAACCCCACCACCTACGTTAACTGGATGGCTGCTCCCATGAGCCCCCAGGCTATGAACGCGATGATGGCTCCGCTGAACCCCGCTATGTACAGCGGCTGGATGGGCGCTGCTGCTAATCCGCAGACCTACGGTGCAATGGGTTCGTTCATCGATCCCGCTTCGTACAATGCCATGCTGCAGGGCTTCAACCCGCTGAGCATGGTTGCTCCGATGCTGGCTCCGGTGACCGGCGCTGCCGCACCTGCTGCACCTGCCGCCAAGTAATATAGGCATTGCCCCGCAACGCGAGGCAAAATGAAACCCCCGGCCTGCCGGGGGTTTCTGTGTTTGTGGAATCTGTGTTTGCAAGCCTGAAATTTCAGGCTTGAGTTTGGATGTGATGATGTTGCGACAGATGCTTTCCGTATGCTTGTTAATGTTCGGCACCGCCTTTGCCTGGGCAGAACAGACCACGCCTTCCGGCGCGACATTGCCACGCGCACAATTTGAACAATTGCTTGATTTGCGCAGTAACGTTGACCTGGTGCGCCAGCCCAAACAGGCACTGGATCTGGCTGATGCCATGACCAATCCTGAGTTTCTGGTGGCAGCGATGGTGATGAGCGCGAATCCTGAAATATGGCTTAAAGCCATGGAAAATGCGGGTGCCGCTGGGGTGCCCAAGAATTTGGCCCAGATGGCCAGCCCGGAAATGCTGACTGACTGGTTTTACTCGTCGATCGACCCCCAGTTTCAGCAGGCGGTACTGAGCCGCATGGTCGACCCCAAAAAACCGCAGCGCTGGATGAAAGCAATGAGCGATCCGCGTTTCTGCATGCCTGCACTGGCCGTCGTCAATCCGGCCACGCCGATGCAGTGGATGAAGGTGACCGCCGATGGCCGGATGATCCAGTCCATGCAGCCCTGGTTTGACCCCAAAACCTACCTCAACTGGATGCGCTTGCCGTCGCTCGCGCAGCCCGCCACCAAGCCTGTGAAACGCTACTGAGCGTTCAGCCGAACCGGTAGAACTGGCGCTCGGTCAATACTGCGTCGAGCGGCATGTCCCAGGGGTCGTGCGGAAGCGACTCCACCCCCTGGCACTCGTAGGCCAACCCCACCAGTCGCGGCTTTCTCCATGACCGCCGATGGCGCATGTATGCCAGCGTCGCGTCGTAATAACCGCCGCCCATCCCGAGCCGGAATCCCTCACGGTCGAATCCCACCAGCGGCATCACAAGCAGATCCAGCTGGCTTGCACGCAAGGGCCGCTTATCCACCGGTTCAGGAATCCCGTAGCGATTCGCCTTCATGCGCGTGTTGCGTCCGAGGCGCCCGAAACGCATCACCCGCCCGCGCTGGGGCAAAACCGGCAAATAGCATTCGCGCTGCATCCACAAGGCCTGGTTGAGCAGCGCGTGGGCATCGAATTCCCCGCCCTGCGGCAGGTAAAAACCGATCCGCTTCGCACGCAGCAAGAGCCCATGACGCAGGGCGAGGCGCATGGATGCGCGTGCGGCCAAACGGCGGGCGGTGGGGGTAAAGGCATTGCGTGCAGCCTTGAGCTGACGCCGGAGGACGGATTTACTCATGAAAAGGGTAGGCTCCCCGCCTGTGCCGTGGCCAGTTGCAGACTCTTGAACCGGGGTTCAAGACGGCCGCGTTCACGGATATTTTGGGCACATGAAACGTGTCACGCGCACACCCATATCGGACTGGATCGCAGCCTTGCACGAATGCATTGGTTCAGAGAAATTGCGACCGACCTCGAACACCGCAGGGAACGGCTACCAGTTTAGAAGAGATTGTCCTGTTCTTCCAGCACTGAATCGAGCAGGGTGGTGCAATGTGCGATCCGGGTGCGGGCATCGCCGGCCAGCCCCCCTTCCTGCTGGACCAACAGATCATGCGCGAGATTCAGCCCGGCCATGATGGCAATGCGTTCGGTGCCGATCACCTTGTTCTTGTCGCGGATCTCGCGCATTTTGTCGTCAAGGTAATCCGCCGCCTCGATCAGCGCCGACTCTTCCTCGCGCGGGCAGGCGACCTTGAAGGCACGTCCAAGAATATGGATTTCGATTGAACGAGGCGCCGTCATGACGCGTCCTCCGGCAAGGTGTCGAGCAGCGTCTGCAATCTCGTTTTCGCCTCTTCCAGCCGTGTCGACAACTGCTTGTTGTCTCGCTGCGCGGTATCCAGTTGCGCGCGCAGCGACTGGTTTTCCCGGCGCAATGCGTGGCAAAGTTCAGCCACCAGGCGGGTCTTGGCTTCCAGAGTATCGAGTTCAGCGTGCATGGCGGGACTATAGGGGGACGCGCACAAGTGGTCAATTAGCACGAAGCGGGAAAAGCAGCAGATTGACCTACAGTCGCCATGCTCACGCCGTGCCGGCTATAATCCGCGCCTTCAGGTGCCAACGCGGTTTTCCGCCGCCGAGGGTAAACGGGAAACAGGTGCACGGTGAATGACCGCCATGCCTGTGCTGCCCCCGCAACGGTAAGCGTTTTTGTACGGCATTTCACACCGCCACTGTCGCAAGATGGGAAGGCGAAATGCCTCATGCGCAAGCCCGGATACCGGCCTGAGCCCTGCCGTTCGTTCGGCAGCGGATCGTGCAACGCGCCTGCGGGGATGCAGGCGCCCCAACTGGAATTCATCATGCGTCAAACCTCTCTTTCGCTCGCCTTGTGCGCAGCCTTTGCTACGCCTGCCATTGCGGAAACCCTGCCTGACTTTGTCGGCGAAACCATTGTCGTGACTCCGACGCGATTTCGTGACAGCTCGACCGACCGCGCGGTCAATGTCACGGTCATTTACCGGGAAGACATTGACCGCAATCCATCTGTGACCTTGCCGGATATTCTGCGTGACTATGTCGGCATCGGCATACGCGACCTGTTTGGCAACAATGCTTCGAACAGCACGGTCGACCTGCGAGGATTCGGCGCGGCAGCAGGACAAAACACGCTGGTGCTGGTGGATGGCGTCAGGCAGAACGATATCGATTTGTCCGGGGTGGTGTGGTCGGCGATACCACTGTCTGCCATCGAGCGCATCGAGATCGTGCGAGGTGGCAGCAGCGTACTGCATGGCGCAGGGGCAGTTGGGGGCGTAATCAACATCATCACCCGCTCACCGCGGGGCAGGCAGAAGGAAGCCACGTTAGCCGCGCGCTATGGCAGCTTTGATACCCGTAATGTGCAGGCAACCGGCAATCTGGGTGGAGAACAGTTGGGGTTGACGCTGGCTGCCAGCAGCCACCGCTCGGATGGGTGGCGTGACAACAACAAAAACGACCAGGATAGTGCGTACGGCAACGCCCGCTGGCAACTGAATCGGGGCGAAATTGCATTGAAACTCGGTGCAGACAAGCAGAGCTTGCGCCTGCCGGGTGCGCGCATCGTTGAGCCTGACCAGAACCTGAACGAACTGGTTAGCAATCCCGAGGGCGCCCAGACGCCTCTTGACTGGGCAAAACGCGATGGATGGCAGGCGGTGCTCAGCGGACAATTTGACCTGCCGCTGGGTGAGCTTGTTGCGGACGTGAATTACCGAAACAAGTCGCAGCAGGCCTATTTTTATCAGGGGGGGTATCCCTTGTATCGCGAGACCGACCTCGAGATGCTAGCTGTCTCTCCGCGCATCAAGCTACCGCTGCAGGCCGGCGGTCTGACGCATGAACTGACTCTGGGCTCGGATTTGGGATCGTGGGATTATCGCCTGCGCACCTCCAACGACCCCGGCAACGTAAGTACGCCGATCAACCGGGTACAGGCAGACCAACGCAATGCCGCGCTGTATGCGCAAGACCATATTCGCCTGAACGAATTGCTGAGCTTTACTGCTGGCGCCCGCTTGGAGTGGCTCCGCATCAAAGCCACTGACCGTTACGACCCCACCGCGCCCGGCGCTTTTGGGTCGGGCGCGCCTGCGGGCGGGCAAAGCGATCGCGAGCATGCCTGGGAGCTGGGCCTGCGATACCAGGCTGCACCGCGTCATGCGCTCTACGCCAAGACCGGGCGCAGCTTTCGTTTTGCAACGGTAGACGAAATTTACGAAAGCAATGCTGCCTTCAATAACGAATTCCAGTTCCTCAAGCCGCAGACCGCACTCGATGCAGAGCTGGGATGGGAGACAGGCACGGCACGGCGAGGCGGGCGTGCGGCGCTCTATCACGCGCGTGTCAGGGACGAAATTCATCTCGATCCCTATGGCAGCGGTATCGGCAACACGAACTTGCCGCCGCTACGACGTTACGGTCTGGAACTTGAAGGACGTGGCAGTGTGGGGGGGGCAGTCGACGTGACGGCCTCCTATACGCTGACATTTGCCGAGTTCACGAGCGGTGTGTTGAATGGCGTTCAGTTGAAAGGGAACGGCGTCCCGCTGGTGCCACGACACAAGCTGGCCCTGAACGCCACCTGGAAAATCAGCCCAGCGACGCGCCTGACCGGCAGTGCCAACCATGTTGGCAGCCAGTTCATGGACAACGATGAGCCCAACACGCTGGGGGTAAAAATCCCGGCCTATACGGTGGCGGATATCCGGCTTGAACACCGCGTGGGCAACTGGAAGCTGGCCGCCGCCATCAACAACGTGATGGACGAGGAATATCACACCTACGCCGTGCGCAGCCAGTTCAATGCCGACCGCTACGCTGCCTACCCGCTGCCGGGCCGGCATGGATGGGCGAGCGTGGAATATCAGTTCAAGTGAACACAGGCTTACGATCTGTCAGGCGAAATAGGTTTCCCGTATAGCTTCGTCGACGTTGGCAAGCCCCAATTCCAGACGGTCGATCAGCTGATGCAGTTCGGTCTGGCTGATTTCGCCTGGCTTCACCTTTTCAACTGAAAGGGCCACGTCGCGGATGCTGGCGAGTACCTTGGCATTCTTCTTGAGCGACTGCGCGCAGCCCTCGATCTCGCCCAGGCAATGCAGGATGGCGCGCGGAAAGAGGCGTTCCTTGAACAGGAATTCCAGCACGTCGCGGCGACGCACGGGTTCCTGCACCGAGCGACGATACATCTGGTAACCGGTCAGTGATTTGAGCACGCTCATCCACTGGATGTTTTCGAACGGGGTGAGCTCGTGCTCGGCCGGTGGCACCAGATCGGCCGAGCGGACGTCAATGATGCGCGAGGTCATGTCGGCGCGTTCCAGATTACGACCCAGGCGGACGAACTGGTAGGTCTCGTCGTGCAGCATCGAACCGGACAGGATGCCTGTGATGGTCTGGGCGCCTCGCACCACTTGCTGCAGATAGGCGTGACGATTCTTCGACCAGTATGCCTTCTGGGCATCCGATTTGGCGCTTTGGTAGAGCGTGTTGATTTCCTCCCAGGCCTCGCGCGGCATGACGTCCCGAACCGTGCGGGCATTCTCGCGTGCCATGTGCAAGGAACTGAGAATGGCCCCGGGGTTCTTCATGTCGCTGATCAGGAATTTCATGATCTGGCGCTCGTCGTTCTCGATCTCCTGGCTGCGGAACGCTTCTTCATTGCCCAGGATGTGGACGATGCTCTGCCAGCCCGGGCGGATGCCTTTGGGCAGGTCAAGCTGAAGGTGACTGGTGACGCTGATCAGACGGGCGGTGTTCTCGGCGCGCTCAATGTGGCGGCCAATCCAGTACAGGCTGTTGGCTACACGTGAAAGCATCTTAATTCCCCTCTTCGAGATCGACGATCCAGGTATCCTTGCTGCCGCCGCCCTGGGAGGAGTTGACGACAATGGAACCCTTGGTCAACGCTACGCGGGTGAGCCCGCCGGTGGTGACGTAGGTGTCCTTGCCTGAGAGGATGAAGGGGCGCAGGTCGAGGTGACGCGGTTCCGCGCGCTTGCCCACCAGGGTGGGCGCGGTGGACAGCATCAGCATCGGTTGGGCAACGTAATTACGTGCATTGCTGCGGATGAGTTTTCTGAATTTTTCGTGTTCTTCGGGGGTGGCATGCGGACCGATCAACATTCCGTAACCGCCGGATTCGTTGGCGGGCTTTACCACCAGCTCGGCGATGTGCTCGAGTACGTAGTCGCGCTCGTCCTTGTAGATGCAGCGGTAGGTCGGAACATTGGGGATCAGCGGCTCTTCCTTCAGGTAGTAGCGGATCAGGTCCGGCACATAGGCATAGACGACCTTGTCGTCCGCCACGCCGGCGCCGGGCGCGTTGGCCAGTGCCACCTTGCCGGCTTTCCATGCGCGCATCAGGCCCGGCACGCCGAGCGTGGACTCGGGCAGGAAGGCCTCGGGATCGAGATACAGATCGTCGATGCGGCGGTAGATCACGTCCACCCGCTTGGGGCCGTCGATGGTGCGCATGGTGACGCAGTCGTCATCGCCAACCTGAAGGTCGGAGCCTTCCACCAATTCCGCACCCATTTGCTGGGCAAGGTAGCTGTGCTCGTAATAGGCTGAGTTGTAGATGCCCGGGGTGAGCACCACCACCACCGGTTTGGTGACCTTGCGCGGGCTGAGCGAAGCCAGCATGTCGTAGAGCTTGGACGGATAATCGTCGACCGGCAGGATGTTTTCGTTTGCGAACATGTCGGGAAACACCCGCTTCATGACCTGGCGATTCTCGATCATGTAGGACACGCCGGAGGGTACCCTGAGGTTGTCTTCCAGCACGTAGATGGTGCCATCCTTGTCGCGCACCAGGTCGGAGCCGCAGATGTGCGCCCAGATGCCCTGTGGCGGTTTGATGCCCACACACTGCGGGCGGAAGTTGACCGAATCTCCCAGCAGCTCGGCCGGAAACACACCGTCCTTGACGACCTGCTGCTGATCGTAGAGGTCGGCGATGAACATATTGAGTGCCTTGACCCGTTGCACCAGGCCGCGTTCGATCTGCTTCCATTCGCGGCTGTCGATCACGCGCGGAATGATGTCGAAAGGCCAGGCCCGGTCGATGGCGCCGCCATCCTGTTCGGTGTAGACCGTGAAAGAAATGCCCATCAGCTTGATGGCGAGGTCGGCTGCTGCCTTGTATTCCTCGATTTCCTTGTCGCTCAGGTCACGTAGAAACTGGCTGAGTCGGGCGGCGGCAGGGCGCGGTTTGCCGCGCGATAGAATGAGTTCGTCGTACAGTCCTTTGGTTGGGTAACTTCCCCAGCGGATGGCCATGCATGTCCCTTAGGGTTCGTTGCAGGAGCCTAATAGTATAAACCCTTGCTATCATGGCCTTTCTTGACGGAGCCTTTGCAACGAGCCGATACCACTGATCATGACCTATTGCCTTGCCATCAAGACCAACACAGGGATCGTGTTCGCATCCGACTCGCGAACCAACGCCGGTGTCGACTACATCCGCACCTATAGCAAGATGCATGTGTTCGCCAAACCGGACGACCGGATCCTGGTCCTGCTGGCTTCGGGTAATCTGGCCACCACGCAGGCGGTGGTCAACACCATCCAGAATGACATCGAGGATGAGGCGCCCAAGAGCCTACTGACGTGCCGGCATCTGCATGACGCGGCCAAATATATCGGCGAAATCAGCCGCAAGGAACAATTGCAGCACGCCGCCGCGTTTCAGGATGCTGGCTCCAACGGGAGCACCAGCGCCACCATGATCCTGGGCGGCCAGATTGCCGGGCGCCCGGCCGATATCTTCCTGATTTACCCGGAAGGCAATTACATCAGCGCCTCGCCCGAGACGCCGTATTTGCAGATTGGCGAAACCAAGTACGGCAAGCCGATTCTGGACCGCATCGTGACGCCGGCCACCACGCTGGAGGATGCGGCTCGCTGTGCCATGGTGTCGCTCGACTCGACCATGCGGGCCAACCTGTCGGTCGGGCCGCCGCTCGAACTGTCGATTTACCGTGCGGACAGTCTGGCCATGCCCACCCATCGCGTGTTCAAGCTGCAGTCGCCGTTCATCAAGTCTATGCAAAAAAGCTGGGGTGAAGGTCTGCAGCGCGCGTTCAAGCGCCTGCCACGCTTCGACTGGGAAGATCAGAAAAACGCTTGATTACCGGTCGGACTTGACCAGCCGGTCGATGAACTCAAGTTTTGCCAGTACCTGGCGCGAAGGGGTAAAGGGGTAAGCGTCGGGCATCCCAAGGCTGCGGTTGAGCGCATTCAGCGCCCGGCTTAACCAGTCCCATTCTGCGATCATGGCCTGAAACGGCGGCAGATCCCGCTGTGGGTTCCGTTCCAGGCGAACCGGAGCGGGCAGGTGCCGCACGTCCATGTCCGCCGCCGTTTCCAGCGTGTCGACGATGTGCAGGTAATGCGCCCAGGTTTCCGCCCAGTCTTCCCAGGGATGCATGCTGGCATAGGCGCTGATGCAGCGGTCCGGCCAGTCGGCCGGCGCCCCCCATTGGTGATGCTGCGCCAGGGCCACGCCGTAGTCCACGCGCTCATCGCCAAACAGTTCCCGAAACTCGGTCAGCCAGGGACTGCCGTCGATCAGCCGGTCCCAGTAGTAGTGCCCGGATTCGTGGCGGAAATGGCCCAGCATGGTGCGATAGGCCTCACCCATCTTGATCCGGATGCGCTCCCGCGCGCTGTCGTCGGCTTCGGCGATGTTGATCGTGATGACGCCTGCGACATGGCCGGTATAGATCGGCTGCTCGCCGGGTTGGCTGTCGTTGAATTCATCCGCGCTGCTGGGTCCTTCCAGCAGCTCGAACGCCAGCCCGCGCTCAGGATCCACCTCGCGCCCCACGATGGGCAGGTTCAGGCCGTCCAGGGTAAACAACAGCCTGCGTTTGGCCGCCTCGATGCGATACCAGCGCTGCAGATTTTCCGGCTGGTCGAGGTTGGGGATGACGCGGGTCAGGCGGCAGGAAATGCAATAGGGGTGCGGGTCGTCTGCCCGGACCAGCCAGTTGCACACCTGGTGCTGACTGTAGTTCTGGCAGGGGCGGTAAGCCGTGCGCGGGGCGCTACCCGCCGTGGGGATTCGCCAGTTGGTGTCGCCACCGACGTCGAATCCGGTCAGCTGGCGGGTGTCAGGCAACATGCCGACCGGCCGCCCGCAATTGAGGCAGTGCGAGTTCTCGAAAAACAGGGGATTGCCGCAGGCGCAACTGAATGACTTCATGAGTTGGACTCTACAGGAAACCGTGGAATCATGTGACCGAAACGACCCTGATTCTTTACCCGGACGCATACCCCTATGATCGATCCCACGCGCCACGCCGCCCGCATGGCACGCAAGAAAGCGTTAATCGACGCGGCCATAGCCGCTGCCAGCGACGAACGCGGACTGCTGCTTGTTATCACCGGCAACGGCAAGGGCAAGAGCACCTCGGCCTTCGGCATGGTCGCGCGCGCGCTCGGCCACGGCATGAAGGTTGGCGTGGTGCAGTTCATCAAAAGCCGCACCGATACCGGCGAAGAGGCGTTTCTCGGCAAGCAGCCCGGTGCCGAATGGCACGTGACCGGCGACGGCTTTACCTGGGACACGCAGAACCGCGAGCAGGACATCGCCACCGCCCGGCGCGGCTGGGCAATCGCCGCGCGCTTGCTGGCCGATCCATCCTATCAGCTGGTGGTGTTGGACGAGCTGACCTATCTGCTGAGCTACGGCTACCTCGACAGTGAGGTCGTGCTGGACGCGCTGGCGCAGCGGCCGCCGATGCAGCATGTGATCGTCACCGGGCGGGGCGCCAGCGACGCGCTGATCGAGCTGGCCGATACGGTCTCGATCATCGCCGATGAAAAACACGCCTACCGTGCCGGAGTGAAGGCGCAGCGCGGCATTGACCTGTAACCGCAGCGATCTTCAATCAGGCCGTGGTAGCCGGCTGCCGCGCGGATTGAAGGGCCGGCACGGCATAATCCCAAGGTGAATTCCGCAACGTATATCGGGCGTTTCGCCCCTTCGCCCACCGGCCCGCTGCACTTTGGCTCGCTGGTCGCTGCCGTGGCGAGCTTTCTCGACGCCCGCGCGGCGGGCGGACGCTGGCTTGTCCGCATGGAGGACCTCGATCGTCCTCGCTGCGAGCCCGGCGCGGCCGACACTATCCTGCGTCAGCTCGAGGCCTATGGCCTGCACTGGGATGGCGAGGTGCTGTATCAGTCGCAGCGGGACGCCGCGTATGCGGCTGCCCTGGACACGTTGCAGGCTGCCGGGACGGTCTATCCGTGTGCCTGCACCCGCAGCCGGCTAGCAGGGGCGCCGCGCAACCGCGAGGGCGACATCCTGTATCCCGGCAACTGCCGCGAGGGTTTGCCGACAGGTGCCACCGCACGTTCATGGCGCGTGCGTGTGGATAGTGTGAGTACTCACTTTCATGACCGGATTCACGGTGATCTGCGGCAGGACCTGGCTGCCGAGGTGGGCGATTTCATCGTCAAGCGCGCTGATGGCCTGTTTGCCTACCAGCTGGCGGTGGTGGTCGACGATGCGTTCCAGGGCATCACCCATGTCGTACGCGGCGCCGATTTGTTGTGGAACACCCCGCGCCAGATTCATCTGCAAACCCTGCTGGGCCTGCCGACGCCGACCTATGTGCATGTGCCGCTGATTACCAATGCCGCCGGGCAAAAATTGTCCAAGCAAACGCGTGCGCCCGCCTTGCCAGAGACCGGGCACGGTACGGTGCTGTCGCAGGCGCTTGCCGTGCTCCGCCAGTCGCCCCCGGCCGAGATGGCGGGGGCCGGTCCGGCGGCGCTTCTGGCGTGGGCAAGTGCTCACTGGCACCTCGAACACGTGCCGGCGAGCGCGGCGTTTGCCAATCCTGTCCTCGCACCCGACAATTCTGATTCTTTTGAACCTTGAGTCCTGCCATGGCCCAGCTTCCCTCCGCCGTCGATCAAGTCCTGCGCGTTCACGCCGCCTTCATTCATGCCGTGGTCAACGCCCTGCGCGACCGCAGCCAGCTGCCCGACCTGATGAAGCAGCTCGACGCCGCCGAACAGGCGGGCTGGGGCAGGCTGGTGGGCGCGCTGCGCTATGTGATCAACGGCCGTCGCGACCCGTCGATCAAGCTCGGGCTGGATGAGGAAGACGGGATTCTGGTCGATGCCATTCTGCGTGGCATCGACAATCCGGCCACGCTGCCAGCACTCGATGCCCCGCCTGACGGCACGACCGCGGCGCCGGGGCTGGCCGCGCTGATCGACGCGTCGGCACGCGGCGACGCCCAGGCGATGTCGGTGCTGGCCAACATGGCCGAGCAGATGCTGAAGGCGGGCGGTGACATGGCGCGCCTGGGGGGGATCATGCGGCGCCTGGTCAACGGCGAGCGCGACGCCGACCTGCTGTCGCGCGGCATGGGTCCGCTGGGGCGCGAACTGCTGGTCAGCCTGCTCGACGAGCTGGCGAAGCTGCAGCCGCAATAGGATTTTCCCGAACCCGCCGGCGTTCCGGCCCGGAAGTGTTATATTAATAACATCTAATATTGTGTTGGGCTGGATCGTGCCCCGACGTAGGTTTTGGCCATGAGGCTTTGTGGGGCAGGACCTGCCATCGAGCCGTCTTGAGCAATGTTATATTCGGACAACCCTGCAGACCACGGCGCCCCACCTATCGGGGACATCATGACAACACCACAATCCATTCTGTACGTCCGCCTGCCCTGCTGGAAAATCTATCCGGGCGGGGTGATCTATGTGGCCGATTATGTCCACAAGCACCGGCCGCACATCGACCAGCATCTGCTCGATCTGGCCGTGGTCCCGCCTGCCGAGCGCAAACGGGTGCTGAAGGAACGGATCGAGACGATGCGCCCGGACATGGTCGCCTTCTCCTGGCGCAACATGCAGTCCTTCGGGCCGCATCCCGAGGACGATGCGCTGGACGTGGTGATGAACTTCGATCATGCGATCAACCCGATCAAGCGGCTGAAGGCGGCCAAGGATGCCTTCCGCATCATTTACGACTACACGGCCAGCCGCATCCGCAACTTCGGCTACATGCGGCTGGTGCGCAAGCTGATGCCTGCATCCCGCATCGTGGTGGGAGGCACCGCGGTGTCCATCTTCGGCAAGTACGTGGCTGAAAAAGTCCCGAACAACACCATCGTGATGGTCGGCGAGGGCGAGGACGCCATGTTGTCCATTGTCGACGGCTTCCACGAGCCGGTGGGCGAGTACTACTACAAGGATGTAACCGGCCAGGTCAGCCACCAGGCCCGTGCCGAGAATTTCGACCTGAGCCAGCTGACCGCGGTGGACTTCGAATATGTCGAGTCCATCTTCCCGGCCTTCAAGCAATACATGGTCGACGAATACATCGGCGTGAACACCAAGCGCGGCTGTCCGTTTCAGTGCCATTTCTGCCTGTACAACAAGATTGAAGGGCCAAGCCAGCGCTATCGTGATCCGGTCGAGATCGGCAAGGAAATCGAGACGCTCAACAAGCGCTATGGCGTCAAGCACATCTGGTTCACCGACGCCCAGTTCTGCTCCACCCGGCGCAGTACCGAACATGTGGAAAAGGTGCTCGACGAACTGCTGGCGCGCAAGACCGATGTGAAATGGTCGGGCTACCTGCGGCTGAATTTCCTGACCCCTGAAATCGCGCGCAAGATGATCGCCACCGGCATGGGCAGCATCGACCTGTCCTTCACCGGCTCGCAGGAAGTGATCGACAGCCTCACGCTTGGGTACAAGCTGGAACAGCAGCTGGATGCCTTCCGCATGTTCAAGGCCAACGGGTACACCAACCAGCAGGTGAAGCTGTACATGCCCCTGAACGCGCCCGGCGAAACGGCCTACACGCTGAAACAGACCGTCGACAAGCTCAAGGAGCTGTACGCCATGTTCGGCCGCGAAAACGTGCTGCCCTTCATCTTCTTCATTGGCGTGCAGCCGGGCACACCGGTGGAAAAACTGCTCATCAAACAGGGCTACCTCAGCCCGGATTACGATCCGCTGACCCTGAACCCGTTCGTCATCAAGAAGCTGCTCTACAACCCGAAGCCGCTGGGCGGGCTGATTGGGCGCGCCTATCTCGAGGCGGTCGAGTCCATGGACCCGGCCAGCGAATACATCGGCCGGGCGACCATGGATATCATTGAACGCGAGCTGGCGCACCTGAAACTGCCGCCCGGCAAGCGGGTGATTCCGGTGCATGCGCACAAAACGGCATAGCCGGTAAACGGCAAGGGATGGGCGCAAAGACTTTGACAGAAATGGGGCCGATCAGCTAAAATGCGCGCCTTTCGGCGGCCCTTGGTGCCGGAAAAGCAGTCCACACGGTGATGTAGCTCAGTCGGTTAGAGCATCGGATTCATAATCCGGGGGTCGGTGGTTCAAGTCCACTCATCACCACCACATTCCTTTCGCTGCCGCGCTGGATCATGTCCGCGGCGAAACCTCAGCCCCCAGTCTATTCACTGTCCCGGCGCCCAGATGAAAAAAATCTACATCAAAACCTTCGGTTGCCAGATGAACGAGTACGACTCGGACAAGATGGCCGATGTGCTCAATGTCTCGGATGGGCTGGAGCTGACCGAATCGCCGGACGATGCCGACGTGATCCTGTTCAACACCTGTTCGGTGCGCGAAAAGGCGCAGGAGAAAGTGTTCCACGACCTTGGCCGGGTGCGCCATCTCAAACAGGCCAATCCTGATCTCATCATCGGCGTCGGTGGCTGCGTGGCGTCGCAGGAAGGGGCGGCCATCGTGGCGCGCGCGCCCTTTGTCGACGTGGTGTTTGGCCCGCAGACGCTGCATCGCCTGCCCGAACTGATCGCGAAAAAGCGCGCCACCGGACGCGCCCAGGTCGACATCAGCTTTCCCGAAATCGAAAAATTCGACCACCTTCCCCCCGCGCGAGTAGAAGGCGCATCGGCCTTCGTCTCGATCATGGAAGGGTGCTCCAAATACTGCACCTTTTGCGTCGTGCCCTACACGCGCGGCGAGGAGTTTTCGCGCCCGTTCGACGATGTGATTGCCGAGATCGTGGGCTTGGCTCAAAACGGCGTCAAGGAAGTCACCTTGCTGGGGCAGAACGTCAACGCGTATCAGGGCACGGCGCACGACGGCGGCACCGTCGACTTCGCCTTCCTGCTGGAAATGGTCCACGAGATCGAGGGCATCGAGCGCATCCGCTACACCACCAGCCATCCGCGTGAGATGACGCAGCGGCTGATCGAGTGCTATGGCAGGCTGCCCAAGCTGGTGTCGCACCTGCATTTGCCGGTTCAGTCCGGTTCCGATCGCGTGCTGGCGGCGATGAAGCGCGGCCATACCGTGCTCGAATTCAAGTCAATCGTCCGAAAGCTGCGCGAACAGCGTCCCGACCTCTGCCTGTCGTCCGATTTCATCATCGGTTTTCCCGGTGAAACCGAGGCTGATTTCGAGGCGACGATGACGCTGATCCGCGAACTCGATTTCGACGCCAGTTTCTCCTTCATCTACAGCAAGCGCCCCGGCACCCCGGCGGCGGATTATCCGGACGATGTGCCGGCCGCGCTGAAATCGCAGCGGCTGACCCAACTGCAAGCCCGGATCGAAGCCCAGGCGCAGGCCGTGAACCGGGCGATGGTGGGCACGCGGCAACGGGTGATGGTCGAAGGCCACGCCCGGAAGAATGCCGAAGAACTCGCCGGCCGCACCGACAACAACCGCATCGTCAACTTCGCCGGCCAGCCGCGCCTGATCGGGCAGTTTGTCGAGGTCACCATCACCCAGGCCCTGCCGCACAGTCTGCGCGGCGAAGTGGTCATCCTTGAAAGTACGCCCGCTTGAAATCCGATATCGTTGAACTGCGACTGGCACCGGAAGACAACCGGCGGCTGGCCAATCTGTGCGGCCCGTTGGACGAGAACCTGCGCCAGATTGAGGCTGCGTTCGATGTCACCATCGGCCGTCGAGGCGCAAGCTTTCGTGTCACGGGCGCCACGATTCAGGCGGACAAAGGCGCGCAGGCGATCGAGCATTTCTACAATCGCGCGCACGATACGCTGAGTCTCGACGACATCCAGCTGGGCCTGGTCGAACTCACGCGCGGCCGGGGCGACGACGATGGCCCGGCGCTGCGCACGCGCCGCGCCGACCTCCGTGCGCGCACCCCGCGCCAGGGCGAATACATCGAGCAAATCCGCAGCCATGACATCACCTTCGGCGTCGGCCCGGCCGGCACCGGCAAGACCTATCTGGCGGTAGCGTGCGCGGTCGACGCACTGGAGCGCGAACAGGTGAAACGACTGGTGCTGACGCGCCCGGCGGTGGAAGCTGGCGAGCGCTTGGGATTTTTGCCGGGCGACCTCACGCAGAAGGTCGACCCGTATCTGCGCCCGTTGTATGACGCGCTGTACGACCTGATGGGGTTCGACAAGGTGACGCGCCTGATCGAGCGCCACACGATCGAAGTTGCGCCTCTGGCCTTCATGCGGGGCCGCACGCTCAACCATGCCTTCGTCATTCTCGACGAGGCACAGAACACCACGCCGGAGCAGATGCAGATGTTTTTGACGCGCATCGGGTTTGGTGCGCGCGCGGTGGTAACCGGCGACCCGACGCAGATCGACCTGCCCAAGCATGTGAAATCCGGCCTGCTCGATGCCACCGAGGTGTTGTCCGACGTGCGCGGGATCGCGTTCACCCATTTCCTGTCGGAAGACGTGGTGCGCCACCCCCTGGTGGGGCGCATCGTCGATGCCTATGCCGCACGGCGCGCAGAAGCCGAGTCGCGTGGCACGTCCTGAGTTCAGCCTGGCCGTGCAGTATGCGAGCACGGCCCGCGAGCTGCCGGGGCGCGCGCAGATTCGCCGCTGGGTGGCCGCCGCGCTGGAACACGCAGCCGAGGTGACGGTGCGCATCGTCGACGCCGAAGAAGCGCAGGCGCTCAACAATGACTACCGCCGCAAGGACTACGTGCCCAACGTGCTGACCTTCGAATACGGCGAGGTCATGCCCGGCAAGCTGGGGGGCGACGTGGTGATTTGCGCGCCGGTGGTCGAGCGCGAGGCCCGTGAGCAGGGCAAGCCGCTCAAGCATCATTACGCGCACATGATCATCCATGGCGTGCTGCACCTGCAGGGCTACGACCACCTCGATCCCGCCGAGGCCGTCATCATGGAATCGCGCGAAGCCGTTATACTGAAGGCCTTTCACATCCTCAATCCTTATACTTCCTGACGCACGATGGAGTCTGACAGTAGTCCCAAACCAAGCATCCTGGAGCGCATCTCCCACTGGTTGATGCGCGAACCCGAAGACCGTGAGCAGTTGATCGAGTTGCTGCACGGCGCCTACGAAAACAGCCTGATCGACGCCGACGCGCTGGCGATGATCGAAGGCGTGCTGCAGGTGTCTGAAATGCGGGTCGGCGAAGTCATGATTCCGCGTGCGCAGATGGATGTCATCGATATCAACGATGCGCCCGAAGTGTTCATTCCCCACGTCATTGAAACGGCGCACTCGCGGTTTCCGGTGATCGACAAGGACCGTGACGACATCATCGGGATTCTGCTGGCCAAGGACCTGCTGCGGCACTACGCGGAAGACGATGCCGATATTCGCGGCATGCTGCGTCCCGCCGTATTCATCCCCGAATCAAAGCGCCTGAACGTGCTGCTGAAGGAGTTCCGTTCCAACCGCAACCATATTGCCATCATCGTCAACGAGTATGGCGGCGTGGCCGGGCTGGTGACGATCGAGGACGTGCTGGAGCAGATCGTCGGCGACATCGAGGACGAATACGACTTCGACGAAACCGAAGACAACATCATCCGCGAGCAGGAGAACATCTACAGGGTCAAGGCCGCCACCGAGATCGACGACTTCAACCAGACGCTGGGCGCGCAATTCTCCGACGAGGAATTCGACACCATCGGCGGTCTCATCGTGTCGCGCTTCGGCCACCTTCCCAAGCGCGGGGAAACGGTCAGCTTCGATGGATTCACGTTCAGCATCCTGCGTGCCGACAGCCGCCGCCTGTACGCGGTACGCGTGAGCCGGAATCCTGAGCAGGAAGAGGACGCGCCCGCGCCCGACGCTTAAAGCGTGTGCCGGCGGTCGCCGCGTGCGAAGGCGGCCAGCGGCGATACCGCCCCCTTGCTAAATGCAATCGCCTTGAACAGATCGCCCATTTCCGCAGGCGATACCAGCCGCTGCACGGCATTGGCCTGCGGCAGATAAGCCGCAGCGTCGGTGGGCGGGGTTTGCAGCAGCAGTTCGGGCAGGCCGGCATTAAGCAGGACATTCGCCTGGCTGGCGTAGCCTGCCAGATCCAGCCCGGCCGCTTCGCCCGCCCGCGCGACCGCGCTGAAATCGACGTGCGCGGTCAGATCGCACAGCCCCGGCAAATAAAACGGATCGTCGTGCGCGTGGTGGCGGTAGTGCGCCCGCAGCGTGCCCATGTGACGCTGCGGGTGGTAATACTCGCCTTGTCCAAACCCGTAGTCGATCATCAGCATCAGGCCGCGCGCCAGGACTTGAGCCAGGGAGGCGATCAGCGCGTCGGCCGCCAGATTGATCTCGGAAAGATAGCCCGGCGCCAGGTTCAGCGCGTCGGCTCGGGCGCGCAGGTGCGGATCGGTGATCGGACGGTCCTGCCACGCGAACGTCCCGTCTTCCAGGCTGACCCCGCGCATCAGCGGTCCATCCGCTGTCCAGTGAATCAGGTCCACCGGCAGCGCATCAAGCACCTCGTTGCCGAGGATGACCCCGCTGAGTTGCCCGGGCAGGCTGTCCAGCCACTGCACTCGGCCGGCCAGATGCGGCAGTTCGCGTGCGAGGGTTGCCTGCTGGCGCGCGCGCAGGTCGGCGCTCACTTCCAGAATGCAATAACGTGCCGGCAGCACATCAAGCGTGGCCAGCTCGCCCAATATGTCCACCGCCAGCTTGCCGCTGCCCGCGCCCAGTTCCAGCACCTCGCCGCCGGTTTCGGCCAGCACCGGGGCGATCGCCCGGGCCAGCGTGCGGCCGAACAGCGGCGTCATTTCGGGCGCGGTGACAAAGTCGCCTGCCGCGCCCAGTTTGGTCGCGCCGGCAGCGTAGTAGCCCAGGCCGGGCGCGTAGAGTGCGGCTTCCATATAGCGCGAGAACGGCACCCAGCCGCCTGCGGAATCTATCAGGTCGCGCAGGTGGGTAATGACGCGCTGGCTGTGCGCGGCAGCTTCGGGCGAGGGGGCAGGCAGACCCGTCATGGTGGAAAGGACTTCATGGATAATGTGCGGTCAGCGACTATAAGGGCGAATTGCGATGCAAGGCAAAGTAGTGTTGATTACCGGGGGCGCCAAGCGCGTCGGCGCAGCGTCGGCGCGCATACTGCACGCGGCCGGCGCCAACCTCATGATTCATTACCGCAGTTCGGCGTCTGATGCGCGCGCCCTGCAGGATGAGCTCAACGCCGTGCGTGCCGACTCGGTCGCGCTGATCCAGGCCGACCTGCTCGACATCGGCGGCCTGCCCAGCCTGATTCACCAGACCGTCGCCACCTTTGGCGGCCTCGATGTACTGCTCAACAATGCCTCGAGCTTTTATCCCACCCAGGTGGGATCCATTGCCGAAAAAGACTGGGTCAACCTGATGGGAACCAACCTCAAGGCGCCGCTGTTCCTGTCGCAAGCTGCCGCACCAGAGCTCAAGAAACGCCACGGCTGCATCATCAATATCACCGATATCCACGCCGAGCGGCCGATGAAGAACTATGTCGTCTATTCCATCGCCAAGGCGGGGCTGGTGGGGCTCACCAAATCGCTGGCGCGCGAGCTCGCGCCCGAAGTACGCGTGAACGCCGTCGCCCCCGGGCCGATCATGTGGCCTGAAAACGATGTGAATTTCGACGAAGTCTCGCGCCAGCGCATCATCTCCCACACCATGCTGAAACGTGCGGGCGACCCCACCGACATTGCCCTCGCGGTGCGCTTCTTTGCGATGGACACGCATTTTGTGACCGGACAGATATTGGCGGTCGACGGGGGGCGCAGCGCGAAGCTCTAATCACGTGTCCGCCCATTCAACCCGCAGCATCCATTCGGGGTAAACCCTCTGTGTCTGAAGCAAATCAACCTGTTGTGAACTGGATCGAAGCCGACGAAAGCCGGTCAGCCCGCTGGCGTGCCGAGAGCGGCGCGCCAGCGCCCAAGCGCGTGAGGGTCGTGGATGATCAACTTACGGCAGATGCGGCGTATCGACTGGCCAGCGAGGGGACCGCGCTGCTGTGGCGCGGCGATTTCCAGAATGCGCGCCAACTGCTCCAGGCGATGGCGCGCCGCATCGACCGCAAGCCGCGCAAAGCTGCTGCCTTGCCGATCGAAGCCTTCAATTTCCATCGTCAGGCGCAGTCCCAGCGTGCCCGCACATTGGGGATGTTGCTGCTGCCGCTGGAGGGAGATTTCAGCATTCCGCTGCGCCGCGCGCCGAATGTGAAGGAAGCGTGTGCCGAAGCCTATGGCGCGGGCGGGGAGGCCTCGATCGTCTCGCTGCGCGAGGTGCTCGGCGTGATCGGCGCGCACGAATGGCGCAAGAAAGGTGTGGACATCCCGGCGCTCGGCGACCGCATCCACCCGCACTACGGCGTGTTTTCACCGGTACGCGGCGAGTATGTGCAGCTGGTGAACGACGCGCGGCTGGCCACAGACAAGCTGGCCTTTGACATTGGTACGGGAACGGGCGTGCTGGCGGCGGTGCTGGCCCGCAGAGGGATCAAGCATGTCATCGCCACCGACCAGGATCCGCGCGCCCTGGCCTGCGCGCGCGCGAATATCAAACGACTGGGCCTGCTGGGGCGCGTGGACGTGATCGAGGCCGACCTGTTCCCGGAGGGACGTGCGCCGCTCATCGTCTGCAATCCGCCGTGGCTGCCCGCCCGCGCCAACTCGCCGATCGAACATGCGATCTACGACCCGGACAGCCGCATGCTGCTGGGCTTTTTGAATGGACTTGCCGCCCATCTGGAGTCGGGCGGCGAAGGCTGGCTGATTCTGTCCGACCTGGCCGAGCATCTCGGGCTGCGCACGCGAGAGTGGCTGCTCGCAGCGTTCGACGCCGCCGGATTGACCGTGGTGGACCGGATCGACACCCGGCCTACCCATCCCCGTGCCTCGGACGCCACCGATCCGCTCCACGCCGCGCGCGCGGCCGAAGTCACCTCGCTGTGGCGCCTTGCCGCACGCAACGCTTAACGCACGACGCTTCACAGGAAATAACGACCATGAATACCCGCCGCCATTTGTTTACCTCCGAGTCCGTGTCGGAAGGTCACCCGGACAAGATCGCCGACCAGATTTCAGATGCCATCCTCGACGCCTTTCTGAGCGAGGAACCCGAGGCCAAGGTCGCCTGCGAAACCTTCGTCGCCGACAATCTGGTGGTGATTGCCGGCGAGTTCAAAACCGTTCGCAAAGCGCTGTTCAACGAAGTCGAGAGCCGTGCCGAGGCCATCGCCCGCCAGGTGCTGCGCGACATCGGCTATCGGGATACCGAAACCGGCATCGACCCCAACACCTGCGAAGTGCAGGTGCGGTTCAACCACCAGTCGATCCAGATTCATAAAGGCATTACCCTGGCGGGGGGCGATATCGGCGCTGGCGACCAGGGCTTGATGTTCGGCTATGCCTGCGACGAAACCCCCGACCTGATGCCCTATCCGGTGTGGCTGGCGCATCGCCTGGTGCAAAGGCAGGCCGAGCTGCGCAAGTCGGGCGCCTTGCCCTGGCTGCGCCCCGACGCAAAAAGCCAGGTCACCGTTGCCTACGAAGGCCATCACGTGGCCGGCATCGAAAACGTCATCCTCTCCACCCAGATCGAACGCGATCTCGACCCCGCCTGGGTCGCGCAGGAAGTTACGCGCGAAATCATTGATCCGCTGGTGCCGGTCGCGCTGCGAACCCCGACCTTCAAGCTGTGGGTCAACCCCGCCGGCCCGTTCGAAATCGGCGGACCCAACGGCGACACCGGGTTGACCGGCCGCAAGATCATCGTCGACACCTACGGCGGCGCCTGCCCGCACGGCGGCGGCGCCTTTTCCGGAAAAGATCCCACCAAGGTCGACCGCTCGGCGGCGTATATGGCGCGCTATGTCGCCAAGAATCTTGTCGCGGCAGGCTATGCCAAACGCTGCCTGGTTCAATTGGCATACGCAATCGGCGTGGCCGAGCCGGTATCGCTGCTGATCGAAACCTACGGCACCGGCACCGTGCCGGACGAAAAGCTGGAAGACATGGTGCGCTGCAGCTTCAAGCTGACGCCGCGCGGCATCATCGACAGCCTCGACCTGAGGCGGCCCATCTACCGGAAGACTGCCGCGTACGGGCATTTCGGACGGGCCGAGCCGGAGTTTACCTGGGAGCGGGTGGATCAGGCGGAGACGCTGGCGGGATATAAAGGCTGACAGACTTGTGAGGGCATGGCACTTAATGAGCGGCCTGCACATAAGCCAATTCAAGCCTGTGCGCGAGCGTGTCGAGGCGCTTGTCACGCGTCCAGAGCCGGGCGCCTTCGCTCAGCGCTGTAGCAGCCAACAAGTGCGCGTCGATATAGCCGATGCCGCATCCCATCAGACCGTGGCGTTCGATAAAGAGCAGCGCCTCCTGCTCTTGTGCCACCTTTGCCTGCGGCAAGGCAGCCAGCAGGCCCAGAATCTCGGCACGCGATTTAAGCTGCCCGCACGCCAGCTCGCCCACCACGAAGGGATGGGTGAGCACCAGGCCGGATTGCAGGGCCGAGACCACCTGCGCATCGCCTTGCCGCAGATGGTCGATCCAAACCGACGTATCCAGCAGAATCACGACACGCTGGCGCTACGGCGTCGGGGGATAGGCTGCAATTCGGGTTCGCTGCCGCCCAGCCGTGCCAGCCGTCGCGCACTCTCGCGCTGAATCAGCGCAGTCAGTGCCTCGCGCAGCAGAGCGGAGCGCTCTTGCACGCCGGACAGCGCCTGCGCGCGTTCCAGCAAGGCGTCGTCAAGGTTGATGGTGGTGCGCATGGCTTGTTCCGTTCAGGCGTGATGCTCAAATATAGCATCATTTGATGCGTTTTTTTGAGCGGGCTGGGCTGGAGAAATCGTGTCTGACCCTGAGGTTTCCCCACGAATATTCATTGCGGATCAATTGGTTAAAGAGTAGTTTCCGCAAAAAAAGCGCATGCATGGCAGCGATTTAGTTTCCTTGAAGTGTCGAAGCCGCCAAGGAGATCGTGCCATGCATACAGCCACTATCGTAGCGCAAGTCATGCAATGTTGTTTGCCCCTTATGCACGCCGCGCGCTGGCGCGCACTGCATGATGTCGTGGTCTCCTCAGTCAACGGTCATGCGCTGAGCCTCGTCGTCTTAGCCGTTGGCACACCCCGCACAACCAAAGTTCGGCATCGCGTCAAATGCGTAGATCGGCTACTGGGCAACCCCCATCTTGAAGCGCACCGACTCGATCTTTACACCGCGCTCGCGCGGCAGTGGCTGACCGGTTTGCCGCAATTCCTCATCGTGGTGGATTGGTCCAGCCAGTGTAGGGCGCAATAACCGAAGGGCATTGCGCCGCATGTCAATCGTTATAGCCCAATTTCCCTTCATCGCCCCCGCCCCAGTTTAGCGGGTACACGCCTTGCTCAACCAGTCGATGAAACGTCGAATAAGGCCAGTCGGCAACACGCTTCACCAGGCCATGCTTCACCGGATTGATATGCACATAATCCATGTGCGCCCGAAAATCGGCCTCATCACGAATCAGGTGCTCCCAATAACGCCGCTGCCAGATTCCCCGCTCGCCCCGGTGAGCGCGAGTCTCTGATAACCGCTCGGTTTTGGGAAGTGCCTTTGAAACCCCCATCTTGATCAATCGCCAACGGGTTGCGAAATCGTCGTCGTTGTCCGGCAATTCAACCACGCAATGCAGATTCTCGGGCAAAACCACCCAGCCGTGTATCAGGAAACCATGCCTGCTTTACACAGCGCGAACGACTTGCCGGAGTGTTTCGATGTGGCGTATCAATAAATCAGTGCCATGCCGCTGCAGGAGATTGACCGTGAAAAAGTAGGTGCCACCTGGATGCCAGGCGCGGCGGTAATCTGGCATTTTAGTTGGGTGTGGCGGGTAACATGCGGCGCAATGCCCTTCGGTTATTGCGCCCTACGCGAGCTATTGTCTTAGGCAAAGGAGGGCTAAGGTAGATATGGTAATGGTCCTGATGCCCATCGACGGGATTGGCGTCGATGCCGAGCCTGTCGAGAATGGCATTGACATAAATAAATGGGTTAAATAAATGGGGACACGATAATGAATCAAAGAGCCGGTCGCCCTACCCACTCAACCCTCACAAAGCTTCTGGTACTCATTCACTGATGTCCAACGCGTTCCTGCAACCATATCTTGATCAGCGACTGGTACGGCACGTCGCGCGCGTTGGCGGCGGTCTTGATGGCGTCGAGCAGGTGCTGGGGAAGGCGCAGCGAGATGGTGTTGGTCGTCGGTTTCAGATTGGGCAGGGCGACGCGCTGCGCTTTCGACCAGTCAACATAATCGGCGCTGTCGTGGGTTTCCCAGAACGTGCGCTCATCGGCTTCCGAGGCAAAGGTCGGGACGGGTTTAAGGCGTTTGTTCATAATGGGTTCGCTCCTTTCGGTGCATGGTGCGCGCGGAGATGACGCGGACTTTTGTCCCGCGGACGGTAAAAGTAATGTGCAGCATTCGCGCCTTGTGGGTGATCCCCAAAGCATGAAAGCGCGGCTCTGCCTGGCTGTGTTTCGCGTCTTCCAGCATCAGTAGCGGCTGGTTGAAAAAAACCTGCTCCGCCTCGGATGCGCTTACGCCATGCTTCTCGTTTTTGCGGGCATTACCTGCATCCCACTCGAAGCCGTCAATCAGCGCCAGATCAATCATGGATGTATATTATGAAAATATACATCCATGATCAAGTATGCCAAGAAGCTGGGGGCCGGATCGGTCTGATCAGCCCAACTGCTTGTACTTCCGATACCACTCCACCCACTTCCCGATCCCATACTCCAGCGTCGTCGCCGGCTTGAATCCGGTGTCGCGCACCAGCTCATCAATATCCGCGTAGGTCGCCTGTACGTCGCCGTCCTGCATCGGCAGGAAGTTCTTTTTCGCGGTCTGGCCGAGGGCGGCTTCGATGGTGCCGATGAAATCCATCAGCTGCACCGGGGTGTGGTTGCCGATGTTGTAGACGCGGTAGGGCGCGTGACTTGAGGCCGGGTCGGGGTTCTTGTGGTTGAAGTCGGGGTTGCCCTGCGGGATGCGGTCGAGCACCTTGACGGTGCCGTCGGCGATGTCGTCGATGTAGGTGAAGTCGCGCATCATGTCGCCGTTGTTGAAGACGTCGATGGTGCGGTCTTCGAGGATGGCCGAGGTGAACAGCCACGGCGACATGTCGGGCCGGCCCCACGGGCCGTAGACGGTGAAGTAGCGCAGCCCCGTGGTGGGCAGGCCGTAGAGGTGCGAGTAGGTGTGCGCCATCAGTTCGTTGGCCTTCTTGCTGGCGGCGTAGAGGCTGACCGGGTGGTTGACCGGGTCGTGGGTGGAGAACGGGATCTTGGTGTTGGCGCCGTACACGCTGGACGAACTGGCGTAGACGAAGTGCTTGACGCCGTGGTGGCGGCAGCCTTCGAGCAGGTTGGCGAAGCCGACGATGTTGGACTGCACGTAGGCGTGCGGATTCTTTAGCGAGTAGCGCACGCCGGCCTGCGCGGCCAGGTTGATGACGGCGTCGAAGTGGCCTTTCTCGAACAGGTCTTCGGTCATCATGCGGTCGGAGATGTCTTCCTTGACGAAGCGGAAGTTGGGGTAGGGCTTCAGCTGCTCGAGCCGCGCCAGCTTGAGCGCCGGGTCGTAGTAATCGTTGAGGTTGTCGATGCCGACGACTTCGTCGCCGCGTTTGAGCAGAATCTGCGCGACATGCATGCCGATGAATCCGGCGGCGCCTGTGACCAGCACTTTCATGGTGTTCTCCCTGAATTTCGAAGGATTTTAGCAGTCCCCCTCCGGCATCCCATAAAATCCGGTTATGTCGATTGTCCTGCAACGCGCGCTGTACCAGTTGCTGCTCTGGCTGGCGCTCCCTGTGATTCCGCTGCGGCTGCTGCTGCGCGGTTTCAAGGAGCGCGGCTACTGGCGCCACGTGCCGGAACGCTTCGGCTTCGCGGGCGTA
The DNA here is from genome assembly GCA_046484355.1 of Thiobacillus sp. Taxonomy (GTDB): domain Bacteria; phylum Pseudomonadota; class Gammaproteobacteria; order Burkholderiales; family Thiobacillaceae; genus Thiobacillus. The sequence continues at coordinate 47,737 of JAWOJD010000046.1, read as the reverse complement.
TTGCCGAACCAGCCGGTCTGGCTGCATGCGGTATCGGTCGGCGAGGCGCGTGCGGCGGCACCGCTAGTCGAAGCCTTGCTTGCGCAAACGCCCGCGCCGCCGGTGCTGGTGACCTGCATGACGCCGGCGGGCCGGGCGACCCTGGTGCAGCTGTTTGGGAGCCGGGTGACGGTGCGCTATCTGCCCTATGACTATGGCTGGGCGGTGCGCCGCTTTTTACAGCAGGCCCGGCCCCGGCTCGGCGTCATCATGGAAACCGAGCTGTGGCCGCATCTGGTGCGCGAATCACGCCGGGCAGGGGTCAGGCTGTATCTGGTGAATGCCCGGCTGTCGGAACGGTCGGCGCGGGGCTATCGCAAACTGGCGGCCCTGATCCGCGACACCCTGGCCGGGTTTGAGGCGATCGCGGCGCAAACCCAGGCGGATGCCGATCGCCTGCTTGCACTGGGTGCGCCCAACGTCGCGGTCTGCGGCAATCTGAAGTTCGACATCGATCCGCCAGCGGATCAACTGGAACTGGGCGAGACCTTTCGCACGCGCATCGGTGGCCGTCCGACGTGGCTGGTGGCCAGCACGCGCGAAGGCGAGGAGCGGCTGGTGCTGGATGCGTTTGCGCGAGCGGCGCCGGCTGACGCGCTGCTGCTGCTGGTGCCGCGCCATCCGCAGCGTTTCGACGAGATCGCCGCCATGGTGAAAAGCCGTGGACTCAGCGTGCAGCGCAGGAGCGAGAACGAAGCCGTGCGCGACACCACCCGCGTCTGGCTGGGCGACAGCCTGGGCGAGATGTTCGCCTACTATCACGCGGCGGATTGTGCGCTGATCGGCGGCAGCCTGCTGCCGTTCGGCGGACAGAACCTGATCGAGGCCTGCGCGGTCGGCTGTCCGGTGATCCTTGGTCCGCATACCGACAACTTCAGGCAGGCGGCGGAAGACGCCATCGCGCAGGGCGCAGCAGTGCGGGTGGACGATGCGGCGGCCTGGGCCGACACGGCGGCGCGCCTGATACAGGATGCGCCTGCGCGGCTGCAGATGGGCGAAGCCGGAAAACGCTTTACCGCTGCGCACAAGGGCGCGACCGCCAGGGTGGCGGCGTTATTGCATGTAGGCCACTAATCCGCTGGTTTCTGCCGGTGCGGAGCGTCACGCGACGGAATGCGCCCGATCCAGATTCCCAGAATCAGACCGCCCACGCCCATCGCCACCTTGGCGGGCCAGCCCGGCACAAAAAACACAATGGATACGCTGAAGCTGAGCGCGATCAGCAGCAGCGCCGTGCGTTTGGCACGATAGGGCATGCTGCGATGCGCCTGCCATTCGTGGAGGATCGGGCCAAAGCGCGGATGGTTCAACAGCCAGCGATGAATGCGGCGGGACGAGCGCGCAAAGCAGGCGGTCGCCAGCAGCATGAAAGGCGTGGTCGGCAGCACCGGGAGAAAAAGGCCGAGCACGCCAAGCGCGACAAACAGCGCGCCCAGCCCGGCAAAGACCAGCCGAACCGGGATGGGATGGCGATGCGGCTGGTCTTCGCCGCTCTCGACCGGATGCTTCTCCAGGCGAGCTCCTGTCTGTCCGGTACTGGGTGGCGGAAGGAAAATTTAGCGCAGAGCGGCGGTCTTGGTCGGCTTGACCGGACGCAACTGGGCCGATTTCTTGAGGGTCGTTCCAGATGCCTGCGTGGGGGCGGGTGAAGCAACCGCCGCCGCCTTCGGTGCGGGCGGGGCCTTGGCCGCAGGCATGGCTGGCGCGGCTGGCTGGCTGGTGAGGAGCTTGTCGATCGTTTCCAGATCGGCAGGGCTCAGGGCGCCGGTTGCCGCCTTGAGGGCCAACCCGGCCAGCAGATACGCATACCGCGCCCCGGCCAGATCGCGCTGCGCGGACAACACCTGCTGTTCGGCATTCAGCACATCCAGATTGGTCCGCACGCCGACCTGCAGGCCGAGCTTGGTCGAGTCCAGCTGCGCCTTGGTGGAGACAAGCGCCTGCTCCAGCGCGCGCACCCGGGCCACGCCGCTGTTCACGTTGAGGTAGGCTTCGCGCGCCCGCAGGCTGGCTTCGCGGGTGGCCACTTCGACATCCTGGCGCGCCTTTTCCTGGTTGGCGACAGCTTCGCGCACGCGCGAACCGATCAGGCCGCCCTGATAGATGGGCAGGTTCAGTTCGAGGCCGATGCTGGCGGTGCGGGTGTCGACCTGGGTGCTGCCGAAATTCTGGTTGTTGTTGATGTTGTAGCCGGCCACTGCGTCCAGCGTGGGGTGGCGGGCGGCGCGGGTGCGTTCGACTTCCTGGTCGGCAATCGCCTTGGCGATGCGCTGGATGTCAGCCTGCAGGTTGCTGTCGGCGGCGCGCGCGGCCCACTCGTCGATGCTGGCAGACTCGGCGTTGAGTTGCGCTTGGGGAACCAAGGTATCGAGCGTGTTGGCGGGCTTGCCGATGAGTCGTTCGAGCGCGCGCAACCGGATGTTGAGGCTGTTCTGCTCGGCGACTTCCTGCGCGACCGCGAGGTCGTAGCGGGCCTGCGCTTCGTGGGTGTCGGTGATGGTGGCGGTGCCGACTTCAAAGTTGCGCTTGGCGGCCGCAAGCTGCTCGGTGATGGCGGATTTCTGCGCCTGGATGAATGCGATGTTGTCCTGCGCCTGCAGCACATCGAAATACGCCTGCGCGACCCGCAGAATCAGATCCTGCTCGGCCAGCTTGTACTGAACGTCGGCGATTTTCACCTGGTTTTTGGATTGTTCGAACTGCACCCGATTCTGCTTGCGGAACAGCGGCTGGGAGGCGTTGATCGACAGCCCGTTCGAAGCGTAATCGGCATCGCCGCCCGTAATGCTGGAATCCACGCTGTTGTAGCGCACATTTCCGCCCGCACTGACGTTGGGCAGCAGGCCGGCGCGGCCCTGCACCGATTTTTCCTGGCTGGCCTGCCAGGCTGCGCGGGCAGAGGCGTACTGGGCGTCGTAGGCCTGCGCATTGCGGAATACATCGGACACGTTGGCGGCCTGGGCGGCGGGCGCCAGGGCAAACGTCAGCGCAATAAACAGGGGTTTGAGGTGCATGATCAATCCAGTCCTAAAAATATAGAGTGTGGTTCAGTAGCGTGCCATGGCCGGGTCGACTTCGTCGGCCCACGCCGCCATGCCGCCCGACAGGTTGACGACATCGCCGAATCCCACCGTTTCGAGATAGCGGGCCGCGTGGTAACTCCGCACGCCATGATGGCAGATGAGTACTGTTTCGGCTGCTTTGTTCAATTCCTTGAGCCGCTCGGGCAACTCGCGCATCGGAATCAGGATCGTGTCGGGCAGATGGCACAGCTTCCATTCCCACGTCTCGCGTACGTCCAGCAGCACCAGGGTGCGTCCGGCCTGCAGTTGCGCGGCGAGTTCGGCGGGGCGGAACTGGCGCATGAACTCAAAACACGAAGGCTGCAGGATGGGGTGCGTTCAGCAGCGGCGCGATGCAGGTTTCGAACAGGACCACGCTGCGCGTGGTGTCAGGGGCGGTGCAGGTGACAAGCTGCGCCGTCATCGCCGGGGCTTCGCCGGTGACGGCGAACAGCCGCCCGCCGACATTGAGGCGACGGCGCAGCGCATCCGACAGCAGCGGGGTCGAGCCGGTCAGGACGATGACGTCGAAATTGCCCTTGCCGGACCAGTCGCGGGCGGCGTCGCCGGTGTGCAGGGAGACATTCTGGATGCCGTGCGCGCTGAGCTTCTCGCGTGCGCTGGCGGTGAATTCGGGCACGATGTCCACCGACACCACCTCCGCGGCCTCGGCCGCCAGCAAGGCCGTCAGGTAGCCGCTGCCGGTGCCGATTTCCAGCACCCGGTCGGTGGGGTGAATGTCGAGCTCCTGAATGACGCGCGCCTCAAGCTTGGGCGTCCACATCGACTGACCGTGGCCGAGCGGGATTTCCATGTCGACAAAGGTCAGCGCCCGGTGCGCCTCGGGGACGAAGTCCTCGCGGCGTATTTTCAGCAACAGATCGAGCACGTCCTGATTCAATACATCCCAGGGGCGGATTTGCTGTTCCACCATGTTGTAGCGTGCCTGTTCAATGTCCATTGCTGTGTCCTTGCCTGAATAATGGGAGTCTCAGCGAAAATTGAGTTTTGACTCAATAGCTTAGACAGCGTCTTATCTTGCAATTATTTCACATTTCGGCTAACTTTGGCCGCTCGCCAGGGGTCTCCCGCCACAGATGATGTGGTGCCGGAGTGAGATTCACCCTTTGAACCTGATGCGGTTGATACCGCCGTAGGGAGGCCGTCGGGCCTCCATTTTATTCCCGGCGAGGTGCGCTGTTGGCGCCTTGCCCATTGATGCTGGAGCGCCCGCCATGAACGCCGCCATTCCCAACCAAGCCGCCCAATTTCTTGCCGTCGATGCCCACGTTGACGAAGCGGCAGTGCAGCCGCTGCCCAATTCGCGCAAGATTTACGTGACCGGCAGCCAGCCCGACATCCGCGTGCCGATGCGCGAAATCACGCAGGACGATACGCCCACCAGCATGGGGGGCGAAAAGAATCCGCCGATCTTCGTTTATGACTGCTCGGGACCGTATGCCGACCCGGAGGCGAAGATCGACATCCGGAAGGGCCTGCCCGCATTGCGGACCCGCTGGATTGATGCGCGCGGCGACACCGAGGTGCTGACCGATCTGAGCTCGGAGTATGGCCGCCAGCAGGCGTCGAACCCCGAACTTGCGAGCCTGCGCTTTCCCGAACTGCACCGTACCCCGCGCCGCGCCAAGCCGGGGCAGAACGTGACGCAGATGCACTATGCGCGGCAGGGCATCATCACGCCGGAGATGGAGTTCATTGCGATTCGCGAGAACAACAATCGCGCGGCCTATCTGGCATCGCTGAAGCAGACCGGGCCGATGGGCGAGAAGCTCGCCGCGCTGATGGCCCGCCAGCATCCCGGGCAAAATTTTGGTGCGCTGCTGCAGACCGAGATCACCCCCGAATTCGTGCGTGACGAAATCGCCCGCGGCCGCGCCATCATTCCCAACAACATCAACCACCCGGAATCCGAGCCGATGATCATCGGCCGCAACTTCCTGGTGAAGATCAATGCCAACATCGGCAACTCGGCGCTCGGCTCCAGCATTCAGGAAGAAGTCGAAAAAATGACCTGGTCGATCCGCTGGGGCGGCGACACGGTGATGGACCTGTCCACCGGCAAGAACATCCACGAAACCCGCGAGTGGATCATCCGCAACTCGCCCGTGCCGATCGGCACCGTGCCGATCTATCAGGCGCTGGAGAAGGTCAACGGCAAGGCCGAAGAGCTCACCTGGGAAATGTTCCGCGACACGCTGGTCGAGCAGGCCGAGCAGGGCGTCGACTATTTCACCATCCACGCCGGCGTGCTGCTGCGCTACGTGCCGATGACCGCCAACCGCATGACCGGCATCGTCTCCCGCGGCGGTTCGATCATGGCCAAGTGGTGCCTGGCGCATCACAAGGAATCGTTCCTCTACACCCACTTCGAAGACATCTGCGACATCATGAAGGCCTACGACGTGGCCTTCTCGCTCGGCGATGGCCTGCGCCCCGGCTCGATCTACGACGCCAACGACGAGGCGCAGCTGGGCGAACTCAAGACGCTGGGCGAACTGACCCAGGTCGCGTGGAAGCACGACGTGCAAGTGATGATCGAAGGCCCCGGCCACGTGCCGATGCAGCTCATCAAGGAGAACATGGACAAGCAGCTTGAATGGTGCGACGAGGCGCCGTTCTACACGCTCGGCCCGCTGACCACCGACATTGCCCCCGGCTACGACCACATCACCAGCGCGATCGGCGCTGCCCAGATCGGCTGGTACGGCACGGCGATGTTGTGTTACGTCACGCCGAAGGAGCATCTCGGCCTGCCGAACAAGGACGACGTCAAGGAAGGCATCATCACCTACAAGCTGGCCGCCCACGCCGCCGACCTGGCCAAGGGTCACCCCGGCGCGCAGATTCGCGACAACGCGCTTTCCAAGGCGCGCTTCGAATTTCGCTGGGACGACCAGTTCAACCTCGGCCTCGACCCGGACAAGGCCAAGTCATTCCACGACGAGACACTGCCCAAGGAGTCGGCCAAGGTCGCGCACTTCTGCTCGATGTGCGGCCCGCACTTCTGTTCGATGAAGATCACCCAGGACGTGCGTGAATACGCGGCCAAGCAAGGCATTTCCGAGCAGGACGCGCTTAAGAAGGGGATGGAGATCAAGTCAGTGGAGTTCGTGAAGCAGGGCGCGGAGGTCTACCGCAAGGTTTAATCGCCTCCACGTATAATCCGCAGGCGCGTCAGCCCGACGCGCCTTTTTTATGTTCAAAACCTTGCCATGACCGACCCTACTTTGCTCCTGCACGCGCTCATCCTCGGCCTGGTCGAGGGCGTAACCGAGTTCCTGCCGATCTCCAGCACCGGTCACCTGATACTGTCGGGGCAGCTGCTGGGCTTCAACGGCGAAAAGGAAAAGGTGTTCATGATCGCCATCCAGCTGGCGGCAATTTTTGCGGTGGTGTGGGAATACCGGGTGCGCTTCAGTCACCTGGTCACCACGCTGCACACCGACCCGGCGTCGCAGCGGCTGGCGATCAACCTGATGGCGGGCTTCATGCCGGCGGCGGTGCTGGGCCTCCTGTTCTATAAGGAAATCAAGGGCTATCTGTTCAACCCCATCGTGGTGGCGTCCGCGCTGGTGATCGGCGGCCTGCTGATATTGTGGGCGGAGCGGCGCACGCATGTCGTCAGCACGCCGACCGTCGACGACATCACCTGGCGTCGCGCGCTGGCGGTGGGCTTTGCGCAGGCGCTGGCGATGATTCCCGGCACCTCGCGTTCGGGCGCCACGATCATCGGCGGCCTGTTTCTCGGCTTGTCGCGCAAGGCGGCGGCGGAATTCTCATTCTTCCTTGCCGTGCCCACCATGTTCGCCGCCACGGCGTATGACCTCTACAAGAACTGGCATCTGTTCGACGTGAACGATGTTCCGCTGTTTGCGGTGGGCGGCGCGGCGGCCTTTGTCAGTGCCCTGATCGCGATCCGCACCCTGATCAAGTTCGTCAGCCGCCACGACTACACTGTGTTTGCCTGGTACCGCATCGTGTTCGGGGGCGTGGTGCTCGCCACCGCGTATTTCGGGCTGGTGGACTGGGGTACGGGGCACTGAGCACTTAATCTGCTTTGGGCGGGCGCTTGTCGAGCTTCCGTTGCAGGGTGCGGCGGTGCATTTTCAATGCGCGCGCGGTGGCCGAGATGTTGCCGTCATGCTCGTTCAGCACCTTGTGGATGTGCTCCCATTCCAGCCGCGCCACGGTCAGCGGCTCCGGGTTCACCTCCAGCGTGGCATCCGGCTCGTCGCGCAGCAGCGCGGCGAGGACTTCGTCGGCGTCGGCCGGCTTCGCCAGGTAATGCCGGGCGCCCAGTCGCACCGCTTCGACGGCGGTGGCGATGCTGGCGTAGCCGGTGAGCACGACGATGGCAGGGGCGGGCGTGCGCGCGGCGAGGTGTTCGACGACGGCCAGCCCGGATTCGCCGGGCAGTTTCAGATCGACCACGGCGTGGCTGGGCGCGAAAGTTTCCGCAACGCTGCGGGCCTCTGCCGCGTCGTGCGCCAGCGCCACCTCGAAGTCGCGCTTGCGCATGGCGCGCGCCAGGGCCGCCGCAAAATCGGCATCATCCTCGACGATCAACAGCTTCTTGCTCATATCGGCTGGTTCCAGGGCAGGGTGATGCGCACACGGGTGCCGCCGCCTTCGCGCTCGGCGAGGCTGAGGCTGCCGCCTGCCCGCTCCAGCGTGGCATGGGTCAGCGCCAGTCCCATGCCCCAGCCGCGTTCCGGCTTGCTGCTGAACAGCACGCGACCGGCCTGGGCTTTCTGTTCGGGGGTGAAGCCCGGCCCGCGGTCGGCGATGTCGATCTGTAGCGCGTCATGAAGGCTGGCTGCACTGAACTCGACGGCGTCGGGCGATGCGTCGGCTGCATTGTTCAGCACGTTGAGGATCGCCTGTTCCAGACCGTCGGGCGGGGTGAATGCGCGCGGATTCGACGGTGGATGGAATGTCACGCGGGCGTCGGGGCGCATCACATGCCAGTGTTCAATCAGGGCATTCAGCCACGCGTCGAGCGGCTGCGGGCCAGCTGTGCCGTCCTGCGCGCGGTCGGCAAGCCGGGTGAGGATGCGCTTGCACGCCTGGGCTTGCTGTTCGAGCAGGCGGCAGTCGGCGCCGATATCGGGATCGTTGGCAAACTCGCCAGCGAGTTCGTGCGCGGTGGTCTGGATCGTCGCGAGCGGGGTGGCAAACTCGTGCGCCGCCAGCGCGGCCTGCGTGCCGAGCGCGAGAATGCGTTCATCGCGCAGCTGCTTCTCGCGCAGGGTGGATAGTTCCTGGTCGCGTGCGCGCAACCCAGCGTGCATGCGGGTCACAAAAAAAGCGATCAGCGCCGCGCTGATCAGAAAGTTGAACCACATGCCGCCCAGATGCATGGCGGTGGCCGTCGCCGCGTCGGCCACCGCCAGCGGCTGAAACACAAACAGCAGCAGCGCGTACAGCCCGCCTGCAACCGCCGCAAGCAGCCACACCCAGCGCGGATGCAGGCTGATCGCCGCGATCACGACCGGCACCAGCATCAGCGAAACGAAGGGGTTGGTCACGCCGCCGCTGAAAAACACCAGCACCGCAAAGGCCGTGAGGTCGGCCAGCAGGTGGGCGAGAAATTCGATTTGCGTGGCGGGCACATCCTGTCGCAGCCGCCAGGCGGTTGTCAGCGAAAACAGCCCCATCAACGCCAGCACCGCGCCCATCGGCAGCCATGGCATCGGAATGTCGAGTCCCCAGTGCAGCCAGGCGATCCCGGCTATCCAACCGGCTATCAGCGAGACGCGCACCGCCAGCAGGCGCCCCAGCAAGGCGCGGGCAGGCAGGGTGGACAGCAGGGTGGAGGCGGTCGCCGACGACATGGCGGCATTGTAATCTGCTGGCTGTGAGATGCCGGACAGGTGCGGCGATATGTCACATTTCGCGACAGCGGCTGGGAAGCGACAATTCCGCCTCTTTTGTGTGTTGCTGTGAATCATGTCGAAGCCTGCTTTTGTCCCCCGCTTACTTCCTCTCCTCATCGCCGCCAGCCTGGTTCCCGCCACGGCCAGTGCGCAGGAGGCGCCGGAGCCCTTGATGACCATCGTGGTGGAGGGCACGCAGCCGGTCGATACCTCAACTGGCGTTGAGGTGAAAAACGTGCCATCTATGCGGTCCGCCACCAGCGACACGGCCAGCCTCTTGCGGGATATTCCAGGGGTCAGTTTGTATGGCGCCGGCGGCGTGTCCAGCTTGCCGTCGATCCACGGCCTGGCGGACGATCGCCTGCGCATCAAGGTCGATGGCATGGACCTGATCTCGGCATGCCCCAATCATATGAATCCGGCGCTTTCCTATCTGGATCCGTCGCAGGTCGACTCGATCAAGGTCTACGCAGGGATCGCGCCGGTCAGTATTGGTGGCGACAGCATCGGCGGATCGATCATCGCCGAAACGGCGGCCCCCGAGTTTGCCGGCCCGGGTCAGGCGCCCCTCACCAAGGGCGAGGTCGGCGCGTTCTACCGCAGCAACGGCAATGCGCGGGGCGGCAACGTTGCGGCTACCTATGCGACCGAAAGCTTCAACATTTCCTACACTGGCGCCATCGCCAAATCCGATAACTACGTCGCCGGCGGCGACTTCAAGGACACGCTCTTCGTCCCGCCCACGGATCCCGGCTTCACCGGCCACCTGGGACACACCCTGCCGCTCGACGAGGTCGGCTCGACCGCCTATGACACGCGCAACCACACGCTGGGCATGGCGTTCCGTGGCGGCAACCATCTGGTGGAAGCCAAATTCGGCCTGCAGGACCTGCCCGAACAGCTGTGGCCGAACCAGCGCATGGACATGCTCGGCAATGACCAGCAACGCGTGAACCTGCGCTACCTCGGCGACCTCGACTGGGGCACGCTGGAGGCGCGCGTCTACTATGAGGATGTCGATCACTTCATGGATTTTGGTGCCGACAAGAAGTACTGGTACAAAGCATCCACACCAACTTACGACGGCACGCCTTGCGGCGTACCCAGTGCCACCTGCGCCGCCGGCATGCCGATGTACACCGCAAGTACGAACACCGGCGTGGTACTCAAGGCCAACGTCAACCTGACCCAGCAGGACCTGCTGCGCGTCGGTACCGAATACCAGCGCTATCGCCTCGATGACGGGTGGCCGGCTTCGGGCGCCAACATGGCACCCTACACCTTCTGGAACATCAACGACGGCGAGCGCGACCGGACGGCGCTGTTCGGCGAATGGGAAAAACAGCACACCACGCAGTGGATGACGCTGGCCGGCCTGCGCTACGAGCGCGTCGCGATGGATGCGGGGGATGTGCATGGCTACAATCTCAACACGTTCCCCACTGTGCCGGGTGCCAGGGGGGGCAGTAATCAGACACCTGACGCCGCTAACTTCAACAATGCCGACCACAGCAAGACCGACAACAACTGGGACATGACCCTGCTGGCGCGCTACACGCCTGACGCCACGCGCGACATCGAGTTCGGCTTCGCCCATAAGACGCGTTCGCCCAACCTGCACGAACGCTACACTTGGTCCACCTGGACGATGGCGGCGCTGATGGTCAACTGGGCCGGCGACGGCAACGGCTACGTCGGCAACCTCAACCTCGAGCCCGAGCAGGCCAATACTGTGTCCGCGACCTTCGACTGGCATGCCGCCGACCGGAGCTGGGAATTCAAGGCCACGCCCTACTACACCCATGTGACCGACTACATCGACGCGATCCAGTGGGATGGTGCCAACAATATTCCGCTTGCGATGCCCGACGTAAATAAATTCACGGTACTCAAGTTCATGAACCAGTCGGCGCGCCTGTACGGTATCGACCTGTCGGGCAAAATGCCGCTGGCGAAAAACGACATGGGCGAATTCGGCCTCAATGGCCTGCTTAACTACACCAAGGGCGAGAACCGCGACACCGGCGACGGGCTTTACAACATCATGCCGCTCAACGCCAAGCTCACGCTGACCCAGAAGCGGGGTGGTTGGGACAATGCGGTCCAACTGGTGATGATGAGCCGGAAGGATGACGTTTCCGAGATGCGCAACGAGATGGAAACCCCGGGCTATGCTCTGGTCAACCTGCGCGGCAGCCATTCGTGGAAACAGGTGCGTCTTGATTTTGGCGTGGAGAACGTGTTCGACCGGCTCTACTACCATCCGCTCGGTGGCGCCTATCTGGGCCAGGGTACGACGATGTCCTCCAGCACCACGGCGACTACGGTGCCGCAATGGGGCACCCCCGTTCCCGGCATGGGCCGCTCGATCTACACTGCACTGACATTCACGTTCTGAATTTTTCACCGAGGGGAAACAGATGAAAACAACCACGCTTGCCTCCGCACTGTTGATCAGCCTTGCAAGCTTGCCTGTCTGGGCAGCCAATGTCAGCGTCACCAATGCCTGGGCGCGCGCCACCATGCCGGGGCAACCGGTCAGCGGCGCCTACATGAAAATCAAGGCGGATGCCGATGCGCGTCTGCTCAGCGTGTCCAGCCCGGCCATTCCGCGGGTCGAGGTGCATGAAATGAAAATGGACGGCGATGTGATGCGGATGCGCGAAGTGACCGAAATCCGGTTGCCGAAAGGCAAGGCCGTGTCGCTCGAACCGGGTGGCTTTCACCTCATGCTGATGAACCTGAAGCAGCCGATCGCCGCCGGCGACGTCATTCCGCTGACGCTGGTGGTGGAGTCAGGCGGCAAGCGGCAAACGGTTGAAGTGAAGGCCGAAGCTCGCGCCCTGGGCGGCGGCGGCATGCACCACCACCATCATTGAGTCGCACTGCCGACAATCACCCCGCGCCGGTGCAAGTCGGCCAATAGCGCGCCGCCCGCCTGCAGGATGAGCGCAGGATCGGGATGGCGGCTCTCACTGGCGAGGGTTTCCAGCGCCACCCGTCCGGTCGAGTCGCCGGGTTCCAGCAGGGTCAGCAGGCGCGCGGTAAAGGCGTTGATCTCGCTGAACTGCACCTGGTCGGCGGCGTCGCGAAATACCAGCAGAAAAGTTTCGACGGGCTGAATCCTGCGGCGCGGCGCGATGCGGTGGACCGGCCAGTCATAGCGTAGGTTGGCCAATACCGGATTCAGGATGGGCTTGCCATCGATCAGGTCGCCCGCCGGGTCGACCGGTCCCTCCACGCTGCGGTTCGATACCGACAACACCAGCTCGATCCACTCGTAATGCGCCAGCGCCAGCAGATAGGGCGGATAGCCTTCGGACGGTGTCCATTCGGTTTGCAGGAACTGGATGAACTCGTCGGGAATCTGGCGAAAGTAGGGTGTGTGGCTGCGATGGGTGCTGAAAAACGCGCGCACCAGTTTTGCCCATTTGCGACCCCCCAGCACGTGCCGCAGCACCGGAAAGCACGCCAGCATAAAACTCTCGACGTTGTTGTAGAGCAGCTCGTTGTAGATTTTCATCCGCCGCGCGGCGACGCCTGCAGGACGCGGGTGTCCCTTGGGATCGCGGATGTGCGCGGTAAAGGCGAGCTGGTAACGCTGGAATTCAGGAAGCGCGGACGGCGTGTTCATGGCGGGGATGCGCGGCCTGGCTGGGTTGATGTTGGCTGTACCGATGCTGAATCTGCGCGATGTGTTCGACCTCGCGGACCAGTTCGGCCAGCGGCGGAATATTGAAATCGCGTTCCAGCAGGGTCGGCGCGACGCCGTGAATGCGATAGGTCTCATCGAGCAGTGCCCATACCGGGTCGATCACGTCGGCGCCGTGAGTGTCCACGATCAGGTCCCTGGCTTCGTTGTAGTGCCCCGCCATGTGCATATACACGATGCGCTCGGTCGGCAGGGCGCGGATGAATTCGACCGCGTCGTAGCGGTGGTTGACGCTGTTGACGTAAACGTTGTTGACGTCCAGATGCAGGTCGCAGTCGGCTTCCTGCAGCACCGCGCGGATGAAGCTCGCCTCGTCCATGTCGGCAATCGGTGCGGCGGTATAGAACGACGCATTTTCGATGGCGATGCGGCGTTCCAGAATGTCCTGCGTGCGGCGAATGCGCGCAGCGACGTAGTTGACGGCCTCTTCCGTAAAGGGGATCGGCAGCAGATCGTACAGATGCCCGTCGTCCGAGCAGTACGACAGATGTTCGGTAAACAACTGGATGCCGTGCGCATCCATGAATTGCCGCGTCTTGTGCAGCAGCATTTCGTCGAGCGGGGTGGGGCCACCGAGCGACAGCGACAGGCCGTGGCAGACAAAGGGATAGCGTTCGGTAAAGCCGCGCAGATCGCGGCCATACGCGCCGCCCATGTCGATCCAGTTTTCGGGCGCGAGCTCAAAAAAGTCGATGGCGTCGGGAACCCGGGTTTTCAGCGCGGGCAGCAGCTCGCGCCGAAAACCCAGTCCCGCGCCGGACAGACGCAGGGGGGGCATCCGTTTACAGCCTTATTTCATCATGCCGCCACACTTGCCCTGGCCGCATTTGCCTTCCATCGGCTTCGCCTTCATGCCGCCACACTTGCCCTGCATCATCTTGCCCATTTCGGTTTTGTCGATAAAGCCGTCCTTGTTGGTGTCCTTGGCGGCAAACATCGCTTCGTGACCCTTCATGAACTCTTCCTTGCTGACCTTGCCGTCCTTGTCGGCATCCATCGCGGCACAGTTCGGGCCGGGGGCGCCGGCTTTCATGCCGCCGCACTTGCCCTGGCCGCATTTGCCTTCGGGCATGTTTCCGGCCTGGGCCACCATGTAGCCCCGGTCCAGGGATTGCATGGCGAAAGGGTTGTCGGCGGCGGTGGCGAGGGGGGCGACACCGAACGAGGCGGCAAAAGCAGAGCCGGCCGCAGCGGCAATCAACGTTTTCTTGGACATATGTGTTCTCTCCTAACAGTTTTATCGTGGAAATACATGCCGGATGATTCCGGCGTTATGCAAAAAAGCTCAGGCATCGAGCTTTTTCTGCAATTCGGCTTTGATGCGCATCCGGGCTTCGACGGCGAGTCCCGGCGTGTCATCGTGCGGTTCTGATTCTTCGCGAAACAGACGACGCATGTCCTGTAGCTGCTTCGCAAAACGAGTGCAATTCCGGCACATGGCCAGATGCACGCGTAGGGCGACACGGTCAGCAAAAGATAGACGTTCGTCCATTGCACGCGAGGCAAGTTCCGTCGTCTCCCTGCAAGTCGTCATCCATTTCATGCCATGCCCGCCCTTGAGAATCCATTCAATTCAAGGCATTGACGCATGAACAGCCGTGCCCGATGCAACAGTACCCAACAGTTGGTCGGCGTAATGCCAAGCGCCTTACAAATTTCGTCGGTTTCCATTCCCGCAGCCTCGCGCAGGCTGAACACCTGCCCCATCAACGGCTTCAGGCGGTCGGCGCATTCGTCCAGGGTTCGCCGCAGCTGGCCAAGCTCGGCCTCGGTCTGCGGGTTGCCCCAGGAGCGGAGCGGTTCCGCCCAGTGGCCGTCCTCCCTGAACAGGAGGTCGACCGCCTCCTCGCCGTCCGGGTCCCGCGGAAGACTCACTTCGCGTACCTGACGGCGGATGGTGTCGACGATCTTGTGTTTGAGAATGCCGGTGAGCCAGGTGCGCGGGTTGGCATCGCCAGTGTAGCGCACCCAAGCGGTGAGTGCGGCCAGCAGCGTGTCCTGCACGGCATCTTCGGCCAGCTCGTCCGAATGCAGCTGGCGCCGCGCCACCCGGAACAGGTAGTCCCCGTGTTCGGCCAGCCAGGTGTCTGCGTCGAGCGTGTTCATTGAAATGCCTCGTTCTGCTGCAAGCAGGGTGTTGGAACTGTAGATGCAAGTAGAGATTGCCACAACTCAGACCCGGCCGATGGGTCATTCAGGCGTCACGGTGCGGACACGCCCGCGACCGGGTCGGCAGTCGCTGCGCGCGGCCTTTTCGATTGGCGTAAAATCCGCCCGAAACGCAACCCGGAGTCCTCATGACCGTTCCCCATACTGCCGCCGACAAAGCCCATATCCTGTCCGAGGCGCTGCCCTATATTCAGCGTTTTTACGACAAGACCATCGTGATCAAGTACGGCGGAAACGCCATGACCGAGCGGCATTTGATGGAAGCCTTCGCCAAGGACGTGGTGCTGCTGAAGCTGGTGGGGATGAATGTGGTGGTGGTGCATGGCGGCGGGCCGCAGATTGCCGACCTGCTGAAGCGGATCGGCAAGCAGTCCGATTTCATCCAGGGCATGCGGGTCACCGACGAGGAAACGCTCGACGTGGTGGAAATGGTGCTGGGCGGCCTGGTGAACCAGGACATCGTCACCCTCATCAACAAGCACGGCGGCAAGGCGGTGGGGCTGACCGGCAAGGATGGCAATTTCATCCACGCCAAGAAAATGCTGCTGGCGAGCAAGGACAAAGCCGACGAAATGCTCGATATCGGCCAGGTGGGCGAAATCACCAGTATCGACCCGGAGATCATCCAGGTGCTGGACGCGCGCGACTTCATCCCGGTGGTGGCACCGCTCGGCGCGGACAAGGCAGGCAACGCCTACAACATCAACGCCGACGTTGCCGCCGGCAAGATCGCCGGCGTGCTGCAAGCGGAAAAAGTCATTTTCATGACCAATACGCCCGGCGTGCTCGACAAGCAGATGCAACTGGTGACCGGGCTCACCCCGCGCGAAGTCGACGAGCTGATTGCCGACGGCACCATCTCCGGCGGCATGATTCCCAAGGTGGGCTACGCGGTCGACGCGGTGAACAGCGGGGTGAAAACCGCGCATATCATCGACGGTCGCGTCGAGCACGCACTGCTGCTGGAAGTGCTGACCCCGGAAGGCGTCGGCACTCTGATCAAACGGGGTTGAGCATGCGCTACTGGGTCATGAAATCCGAGCCGGGCGACGTCAGCATCGACGATCTTGCGGCGATGCCGAATCAAAGCGTGGCCTGGTATGGTATCCGCAACTATCAGGCGCGCAATTTCATGCGCGACCAGATGCGGGTCGGCGACAAGGTGCTGTTCTACCATTCGTCGTGCGCCGAGCCCGGCGTCGCCGGGTTGGCCGAAGTCAGCGTGCTGGCGTATCCCGATGCCACCCAGTTCGACCCCAAGAACAAGTATTTCGACCCCAAGGCGACAGCGGAAACCCCGCGCTGGTTCAACGTGGACGTCAAGCTGGTGAAAAAGACGCGGTTGATGCCCCTGTCCGAAATCCGCGGCTACCCTGAACTGGCCAACATGCGCATTCTGCAGAAGGGCAACCGCCTGTCGATCACGCCGGTCGATCCCGCCGACTATAAATTCATCGTCAAACACCTGTGATGTTCGATCCCGCATGGCTCGCCGTCTATGGCGGGCTGGGGCTGGTGGTGGGTTTCGTCGCCGGCCTGCTGGGCGTGGGCGGCGGGCTCGTCATCGTGCCGGTCCTGATCGTCCTGCTGCATGCGCAGGGCCTGGCAGCCGGAATGGAGCCTCAGCTGGCGCTGGGGACTTCGCTTGCGAGCATCCTGTTTACGTCGCTCTCCAGCGTGCGTGCCCATCATCGCCACGGTGCGGTCGAGTGGCCGCTGGTGCGCCGCATCGCGCCCGGCATCATGGTGGGCACCCTGTTGGGCGCGGTGCTGGCGGCACACATGTCGGCGTGGGCGCTGAAAGTGTTTTTTGTCGCCTTCCTGTTTTATGCCGCTGTCCAGATGTGGCTGGACTTCAAACCCGCCCCGCATCGCGGGCTGCCCGGACGTGCCGGAACGACGCTAGCGGGCAGTGTAATCGGCGCGGTGTCGAGCTGGGTCGGCATCGGTGGCGGGACGCTGTCGGTGCCGTTCATGCTGTGGCACAACGTGTCGCTGCATCGGGCGATCGCCACGTCGGCGGCGATCGGCTTTCCGATCGCCATCGCCGGCACCGCCGGGTATGTGTTGGGAGGATGGGCGCTCGGTGGCCGGCCCGATGGCAGCCTGGGCTTTGTCTACCTGCCCGCGCTGGCGGGGATTGCGCTGGGCAGCGTGCTGACAGCGCCGCTGGGTGCCCGCGCGGCACACCGTCTGCCGGTGCGCCCGTTGAAGCGGATTTTTGCACTGCTGTTGGTGGTGTTGGCGCTACGGATGGTGTGGATGTTTTAAGCAACTGTTAACAACACCATGATTTTGCGATGGAATGTTCGGAAGCCCACTAGATGTAGGGTTTTGGAATGCGTGGAAAATTCATGCTTGAGTGGCCGCATGGCGCGCGCTAGTCTTCCGCCACATGCTAAAACCTTGTCGCATGTGCTGATCCGTCAATCATGTGGAGATAACCATGTCGCATTTGCAAGCTGTTCGCACCACGCTGCAACCCGAACAAAACGCCTACACGCAACTCACCACGTATTTCGACCCGCATAGCGAGGTTGCCTGGGGCTACATGCATTCGGAGCCGCGGCCCTGTTTTACGCCGACCCTGCTGCATGAGTTGCTGGACTGGTGCCACAGCGTTGCCAGGCAGATTGACGACCCGAATCAGCCGGATGTGCGCTACATGGTGACGGCGTCCTCGCTTCCGGGCGTGTTCAATTACGGCGGCGACCTCAACCGTTTTGCCGAGCTGATCGCGTCGGGTGATCAGGAGCGGCTGTCGAAGTATGCCAAGGCGTGTATCGAGCCGTTGTACCTCAATGCCGTGCATCTGAACCGCCCGGGATTGAAGTCGATTGCGCTGGTGCAGGGTGATGCACTGGGCGGCGGGTTCGAGTGTGCCCTGTCAGGAAACGTGCTGATTGCCGAGCGGGGATGCAAGCTTGGTTTCCCCGAAATCCTGTTCAACCTGTTTCCGGGGATGGGCGCACTGAGCCTGCTGGGGCGTAGGGTGGGCTATCAAAAGGCCGAGCAGATGATACTGAGCGGCCGGTTGTACCTGGCAGAAGAACTGCACGCGCTGGGGGTGGTGGATGTGCTGGCTGAGCCGGGCGAAGGCGAGATGGCGGTTCATGAGTACATCCGGCGCGAGGCGCGCTCGCGGAACGGTGCGCTGGCGCTGCGCAGTGTGCGCGAGGAAATCCAGCCGATTGCCTATGCGGAGTTGATGCGGGTTGCCGAGATCTGGGTGGATGCCGCCTTGCGCCTGGAGCCCAAGGACTTGCGCATGATGGAGCGTCTGGTTAGCCGTCAGGGCAGCAAAGCGGAAACAGGTGCCACGGATGCTGTTGGCGCATCAAAGGCGCTCAGCGCGTAGCTTGCTGGTCAGGTAGGCATCGAGCGCGGCCAGGGCGTCCGCCAGGGCCGACCGAACGGCATCCAGGCGGTCCTGTGCCTGGTCGGACGTCAGCTCGAACAGTTTGGTGCGTTCAGCCTCAGTGCAAAGTTGCGCCAGCCTGTTCGCCCCGACATCGCTGGCGCCGCCTTTCATCATGTGCAACTGGTCACGCCATTGATCGTAATCCTGCGCCGCCAGCGCGCGCTCGATGTCCCGCAAGGAGCGTTCGCTGTCCGCCGTAAAGCTGGTGACCAGATCCTGTACGAAGGCCGCTCCCCCCATCTGCGCCAGGTCGTCCAGCACCGCTTCATCCAGATCAACCTGATTCTGGACACGGGGCGCGGCGGCAGCGGGCTGCTGGGTGTCGGGGTTGGCCAGTCGGGCGATCAGCTCCATCATCTCGCGGCTGTTGACCGGCTTGGTCAGGAACGCGTCGGCGCCGGCCTCTTCACATGCTGCCCGGGCCTCGGCACGCGCGTCGGCCGTCAGCATGACGATGGGCAAATGCCCTTTCTCCATGAAACGCCAGCGCTGCACCACTTCGGGACCGGACAATTGCGGCATGTGCATGTCGATGATCGCCAGATGGTAGGCCTGATCGCTGGCTTCAAGCATGGTCAGCGCTTCCTCACCGTCGTGCGCCAGATAGGTTTCATGTCCGGCGTGCTCCAGCAAACCGCGAATCACGCGCTGGTTGACGGGATTGTCTTCCGCCACCAGGACGCGCAATCGCTGTGCCTGACCGGACTGGAGATGGAAACGATTGGCCAGCGAGACCACGTTGGGCGGCAGGTCGTGGCTGACCACGGCGTGGATGGCGTTGAACAGCAGGGTTGTGTTGACGGGGGTGCGCAGCACGGAGGCAAAGCCTTCGCGCACCAGTTGGGCATCGCGCGTGCTGGCGGTGCTGACATCGGACTCGATCAGGATGAAGGGAAGCGTGGCAAGCTGGGTGTCATCGCGCAACAGGTTCAGGAAGGCAACCGGGTCGCCTGGCAGGGCGCTGCGCTCGACCACGACCGCGCCCAGTGGTGTGCCGCCGGACAAATAGGCGGACAGCTCGGCGGCAAGCCGGGTGGTGTTGTCCACGATCACGGTTTCGGCGCCCCAGGCGCGGATCGTGGTCTGGATGCGGCTGCCCAGCTCCCTGCTTGTCAGGATCGCGACCCGCATCGGCATCTCGAATTGCTCGGCAGGGGCGCTGGCCCCGACTGTCTGGAGTGCGAATGGCAGTTCGAACCAGAACGTCGTGCCTTCGCCTTCGCGGCTGTGCAGACCAATTTGGCCGCCGAGTATTTCGACCAGCTGCTTGGCGATGGTGGTGCCCAGGCCGGTGCCGCCAAACCGGCGCGTCACCGATGGGTCGGCCTGAGTGAAGCTGTCGAAGATACGCGCCTGCGCAGCCTCGGAAATCCCGATGCCGGTGTCGACAACGTCAAAGCGCAGTCGCTGCGGCTGTCCTTGGCCGATCGGACGGACATAGATGTCGACCCGGCCATGCTCGGTGAACTTGATGGCATTGCCGATCAGGTTGATCAGGACTTGCCGCAGGTGGCGGGCATCGCCGTGCAGATGAAACGGGGTTTGCGGGGCAATGTGGGCGGCCAGCACCAGTCCCTTGCGCTGGGCTTGCGTCTCGATCATCGCGACCGTGCCGTTGACCAGTTTGTGCAGATCGAAATCCTCTTCGGACGCGTTGATCCGGCCAGCCTCGATGCGTGAGATATCGAGCACCTTGTCGATCAGTTCCAGCAGGGTGTTGGCCGACGCGCGAATGATCTGGGTGAATTCCTTCTGTTCCTTGTCGAGTTTGGTTTCTTCCAGCAGATCGGCTACGCCGATGACGCCATTGAGCGGTGTGCGCAATTCGTGGCTCATGTTGGCAAGAAAGTTTGATTTGGCCAGATTGGCCTCGTTGGCGCGATGCACGGCCGCGTGCAACTGGCGCATCAACGGGGCGGCATACAGCGGCACGATGATCATCGTAAACAGAATGCCGACTCCGAGCGCAATGTGGGCGTGCCAGAAGGAATTGAAAATCAGGACGGACCCGAACCCCACTGCCGCGAGCAGCGTGGAAAAATATAAATACGATACCCCATAGCGAAATCCATTGCCCAGCGTGACCCATAGATAGATCCCTACCAGGGGCGCGGACGTTTCGCCGCCAATCAGCATGAGGAACGAGGCGGTCGTGAAGTCGACGATGGCGCCGAATACCCGGCGCCGGGGGGCGGCCCGCTGATCCGCCAGGGTGCTGATCAGGATGATGGCCGACGTGGATATGAACAACAGGGCGATCAGATGGATGCTGGAATAAATGTATTCCGGATGCGCCACCCAATTCGAACTGAAATACAGATAGCCGATGAGACCGATCATGAACCGGATCAGCGCCTGTTGAAATTCGGTGTCCGGCCGTGCCTGAATTCGCCTTTTCAGGGGGAGCAGGAATGAGGGAAAAGGCAGGTGGCTCGACATGGCGGCAGTTCAGTCGGGGGTGTCGCCCAATTCATGAAAGATGGCGGCCACGGCGTCGATACGCAGTTCAAACGCGCGGATGCAGGCGGGATCGAAATGCTTGCCGCTCTCGGACTGGAGGAGATTCAGGGCTTCCTGAAAGGTCCAGGCCCGTTTGTAGGGACGGTGGGAGGTCAAGGCATCGAACACGTCGGCGACGGCCACGATGCGTGCCGCCAAGGGGATGTCCTCGCCAGACAAGCCTTGCGGATAGCCGCTGCCATCGAATTTCTCATGATGGCCGAGCGCGATGATGGCGCCCATCTGCAGGTAGCGGGAGGGGCTGCCGGCCAGAATTTCATATCCCAGCTGCGGGTGGCGCTGCATGATGAGCGTTTCTTCAGGGGTGTGGCGGCCGGGCTTGAGCAGAATCTGATCGGGGATGCCAATCTTGCCGATGTCGTGCATCGGCGAGGCGGCCTCGATTTCGTCACACTCCATCGCGGTGAGCTTGAGCTCCTCGGCGATCAGGCGGGCATATTTCGACATGCGCAGAATGTGGTTGCCGGTGTCCTCGTCGCGGTATTCGCCGGCCTTGGCCAGTTTCATCAGGGTTTCGCGTTCGCGCGTGCGCACTTCCCGGGTGGCCAGCATGACCTGGTCTTCCAGCCACTGCGCGCGGTCCGAGACCATTTTCTGGCTGTGCCGAAGGGCCAGCAAGTTGAGGCAGCGGGCGCGGCATTCCTGCGGGTCGATTGGCCGGGTGAGAAAGTCGGTCGCGCCGTTTTCCAGTGCCTGATAGCGAATCTGCCGGTCTTCCACCACGGTGACGATAATGATCGGCACGTCCGCCAATTGGCGGATGGCCCGGATACGGCGGGTGAACTCGATGCCGTCCATACCGGGCATGCGATAGTCGGTGATGATGAGATCGGGCGTGGCAAGCTGCATATGGGCCAGCGCGTCGTGCGGGTCGGCATAGCTTGTGACTTCCACGTCGGGGCCGAGGGTGCGTGCCAGCCCTTCCAGCAGGCTGCGGGCCGTGCTGCGGTCATCGACGATCACCACGCGCGCGCCGCCGCGCGGACGCGACACGCGCGCCGGGCCGGAGGGGACGTCAGGTGACACAATGCGCAGCGGCTTGGAGGTCATTCTTTACTACCTGAAACGGTTGATAAAACGACGGATTCGGAGAATTATCGGGCAATTGGAAGGTGAACTTTAACGCGGAGGAGTCGCAATATGAAGAAAAGCATGTTGTTGGGGTGCGCTGTCGGGATGGTCACGCTGCTTTCCATGGCCGCTGTTGCCGACACTGGGGCGGATTACGCCCGTGAAAAGAAATGGGCGGATGAAGTGGTCCCCGGTCTGGTGGTGGGCGACCCGGTCTACCTGCAAACGCCGCGCGGGCACCGCAAATTCCTGACGCTGTTCACCCCGGCGGCCGGCACGGACAAGGCGGTCATCGTCGTGCACGGCATGGGCATTCATCCTGACTGGGGTATGGTCGGCACCCTGCGCACCGAATTGTCCGATCGAGGCTTCACGACCCTGTCGGTCCAGATGCCGATTCTGGCTGCCGATGCCAAGGGCGAAGCCTATCCGCCCACGTTTCCCGAGGCGGCCGAACGCCTTGCCGAGGCGGTCGCGTTTCTCAAGGCCAAGGGGTATTCGCAGCTGGCGATCGTCTCGCACAGCATGGGCTCGCGCATGAGCCGCGTGTATCTGGCGGGCAAGCCCGATGCCGCGGTGAAGTCGTGGGCGAGTCTGGGCATTTCGCAGGACGATTATGCGGCGCTGAAACTGCCGATTCTGGATCTGTACGGCGACAACGACCTGCCGGGTGTGCTGGCGAAAGCCGACCAGCGCAAGAAAAGCCTGACGGCGAAAGAGTCAAAACAGGTGGTGGTTGCCCGCGCCGACCACTTCTTCACCGGCCGCGAAGGCGAGATGGTGACGACGGTGGCGGATTTCCTGAATGCGACGCTGAAGTAAATCCTGACGGCCCGGCCTTGACGGTTACGTGCGGGTCAGCCAAGTAGCCGCGTCATTGCCTCGTTGTATTTGTCGGCGGTCCTGGCGACGATTTCCGGCGGCAGCGCCGGTCCTGGCGCCTGCTTGTTCCAGCCGCTGGATTCAAGCCAGTCACGCACGAACTGCTTGTCGAAACTGGGTGGGTTGCTGCCCGGCTGATACTGGTCGGCAGGCCAGAAGCGCGACGAATCCGGGGTCAAGGCTTCGTCGATCCAGACCAGCTGGCCGGCCTCGTCCAGGCCAAATTCGAACTTGGTATCGGCGATGATGATCCCGCGAGTGAGCGCATACTCTGCCGCAGTCTTATACAGGGCAAGGCTCACGTCACGAACCTGCTGGGCGAGCGGCGCACCGATCAGGTCGGCCATCGCGTCGAATGCAATGTTCTCGTCGTGCGCGCCCACCGCCGCCTTGGTCGACGGGGTGAAGATCGGTTCGGGCAGGCGGTCGGCCTGCGCAAGGCCAGCGGGCAGGGCGATGCCGCACACCGACTGACTGGCCTGATATTCCTTCCAGCCCGATCCCACCAGATAGCCGCGCACGATGGCCTCGACCGGCAGCGCCTTGAGCTTTTTGACCACGATGGCGCGGCCTGCCACCTGGTCGCGCTCGTTTGCCGCGACCACGGACTCTGGCGCGATGTCGAGCGCCTGGCTCGGCACGATGGACTTGAGCTTGTCGAACCAGAAGGCCGAGACGCGGGTCAGCACCTCGCCCTTGCCGGGAATCGGCGTCGGCATCACCACGTCAAAGGCGGACAGGCGGTCGGTGGTGACGATCAACAGCTTGTCGTCGCCGACGGCGTAGATGTCGCGCACCTTGCCCCGATGGACCAGCGGCAGGGAAGCGATGCGCGATTCGAGCAGGGGTTGGCCGGGCAGCGGTGCGGACATGGCAGACGAGGCAGGATCGGAAGAGCCGGCATTATAGCCGCCGCGATAAAGGTCGCTCTGCTCGTATACGCCGCGCAACTCGCGCAGCGCCACCAGCAGCACCGCCGCCAGCGGAACCGCCAGCAGCACGCCGACAAAGCCGAACAACTGGCCGAATGCGGCCAGGGCGAAGATGACGGCCACCGGATGCAGGCCGACCCGTTCACCGACGATGCGCGGGGTAATCACGTAGCCTTCGAAGAGCTGGCCGACCATGAAAATTCCCGCCACCCAGGCCACCCCGCTCCAGTCGCCAAACTGCAACAGCGCCACCAGCAAGGCCAGCGTCAGGCCCAAGCCGATGCCGAGAAAAGGCACGAAGGACAACAATCCGGTGAGAATGCCGATCGGCAGGGCGTAGTCGAGACCCAGTACCCACAGTGCAATGGCGTGATACAGCCCGAGGATGGTCATGACCGCCAGCTGCCCGCGCATGAATTCGCCGACCACCGCGTCCATCGCGCGTGCGACGCGGGTGACATGCCCCGTCCAGTCGCGCGGCACCAGCGCGGCGACGCGCGCCACCATCACGTCCCAGTCCTTCAGCAGATAAAACATCACCACCGGAATCAGCAGCAGGTTGACCACCACGCCCAGGACGGCAAGCGCGCCGGTTTGCAGGGAGGGCAGCCAGCTGGCGCTGTTTTCAGTGGCCTGTTCGGTCAGCCAGCTTTTGAGCGCATCGAGATTGGGGGCGATGGCGATGCCGAAGGTCTGCTGCAGCCAGGGCAGGAAGCGGGTTTGCAGCAGGTCGAGGGCGGCCGGGAGGCGCTGGCTCAACTCGGCAAACTGGCCTTGAAACAGCGGCAGGGCAATCAGAACCAGGCCAAACACGGCGAGTCCGGCCAGCACGATCACCGCAACGGTTCCGGCGACGCGCGACCACCCGTGCGCTTCCAGGCGGTCGGCCAGCGGGTCGAAGATGTAGGCGAGCAGGGCGCCGGCCAGGAAGGGGGTGAGAATGGGGCCCAGCAGGTAGATCAGGCCGCCCGTGACGAGCAGCACGGCGAGGGCAAGCCAGGGGCGGTAGAACGGGCGGGGAGTCGACATAGGCGGTAAAATACCGCACTTTTTGATTCTGGAGTCGGGTGTGTCTTCCATTTCCTATAAAGATGCCGGCGTCGATATCGACGCTGGCGATGCCCTGGTCGAACGCATCAAGCCGCTGGCCAGGCGCACCATGCGCCCCGAAGTGCTGACGGGCATCGGCGGCTTCGGCGCGCTGGTCGAGATTTCCAAGAAATTCAAGGAGCCGGTGCTGGTCTCCGGCACCGATGGCGTCGGCACCAAGTTGAAATTGGCATTCGAACTCAACCGCCACGACACCGTCGGCATCGATCTGGTCGCGATGAGCGTCAACGACATCCTGGTGCAGGGCGCCGAGCCGCTGTTCTTTCTGGATTACTTTGCCACCGGCAAGTTGAGCCTCGACACCGCCGAGGCGGTGATCTCCGGCATCGCCACCGGCTGTGAACAGGCGGGCTGCGCACTGATCGGCGGCGAAACGGCCGAGATGCCCGGCATGTATCCCGAAGGCGAATACGACCTGGCCGGCTTTGCCGTCGGCGTGGTTGAAAAGTCGAAAGTCATCGGCGGGCAGAACATCGCGCCGGGCGACGTGGTGTTGGGGCTGGCCTCCAGCGGCGCGCATTCCAACGGCTATTCGCTGGTGCGCAAACTGATCGACCTCAGCCATATCGGACTGAAATCCGACTTCCATGGCCGCCCCTTTGCCGAAGCGGTGATGGCGCCGACCCGGATCTACGTCAAGCCGCTGCTGGCCCTGATGAACGCCCTCGAGGTCAAGGGCATGGCGCATATCACCGGCGGCGGCCTCACCGGCAACCTGCCGCGCTGCCTGCCGGAGTCCGTTGCGGCACGCGTCGACCCCAATGCCTGGACGCGCCCGCCGCTGTTCGACTGGCTGCAGCAGGCCGGCAACGTGGCGCCCGACGAAATGCTGCGCACCTTCAACTGCGGCATCGGCATGTGCGTGGTCGTTGCTGCCGCAGATGCCGAAGCCGCCAAGGCGCATCTCACCGAGAGTGGCGAAACCGTGTGGCAGATCGGCGAAATCGTCGCGCGACCCGACGGCGTGGAGCAGGTGATCTATTCGTGAGTTGCCGCGTGGTCGTGCTGCTGTCGGGGCGCGGCAGCAATTTTCAGGCGATTGTCGAAGCGCAGCTGCCGATTGACGTCGTTGCCGTCATCAGCAACCGGCCGCAGGCAGCAGGACTGGCGTACGCACGCGAGCGCGGCCTGAACGCTGTTGCGCTCGACCATACGGCGCATGCCGATCGCGATACTTTCGATGCGATTCTGGCCGACGAAATCGAGCGTCATCAGCCCGATCTGGTGGTGCTGGCGGGCTACATGCGCATCCTCGGTCCGGCCTTCATCGCCCGCTTCGAGGGGCGGCTGCTCAATATTCACCCCTCGTTGCTGCCCATGTTTCCGGGCCTTAAAACGCACGAGCGCGCGCTCGCCGAAGGCATCAAGATCCATGGCTGTACCGTGCATTTCGTGACGGCAAAACTGGATCACGGCCCCATCGTCATCCAGGCGGCGGTGCCGGTGTGGGCAGACGACACGCCTGTCACGCTCGCCGCGCGCGTGCTGGTCCAGGAACATCGCATCTACCCTCAGGCTATCCGCTGGTTTGCCGAGGGACGGCTGGTAAATAATCATGGTTGCGTAAACTTACGGGACGATTCGACGTCACAGTCGGTGTTATCCACTGGAATGTGACCATGATCAAAACACTCGTGCTGGCGGCCAGCCTGCTCGCCGCGACGGCCCATGCCGCAGGGCCCACGCAGATGAGCCTGGTATACGACCTCTATCGCAACGGCCATAAGCTGGGCCAGGTGAACGATACCTACACCCGCGATGGGTCGCGTTATACGCTGGTCAGCGAAACCCATGCAACCGGCCCGCTCAAGCTGATCTGGCCGGGCAACATCCGCCTTGAAAGCACCGGCACGGTGACTTCGCAGGGCTTGCGCCCCGCCCGGTTTCAGCACGCCCGCAGCGATGCGCCGCACAAGCTGGCGACTGCCCGTCTCGACTGGGACCGGCAGATCATTGCCTTCCAGTACAAAGGCCGGGCGTGGCAGGAGAACGGCCTGAAAACCGGGGCGCAGGATCAGCTTTCACAGCTCTATCAGTTCATGATCGCGCCCAGTGTGCCTGCTGATTACAGCCTGCAAGTGGTGAGCGGACGCCGCTTCAACGACTATCGTTATGCCCGAAGCGAGGGCGGCGTTATGCAGACGCCGCTGGGCGCGCTGTCCACGCAGCAGTACCAGCGCACCATGCAAAAGCCTGACGAAAAAGCGATCACGGTGTGGGTTGCGCCTGCGCGCAACTACCTGCCGGTGCAAATCCGTGTTGAAGAGGATGGCGTGGTCCTGGAACAGCGCCTGGTGCGCGCCAGCGTGAAAGACTAGCGCGGCAAGCCGTCCACTCGGGTGCCGATTGCGATGCCGCGTTGCCGGAAGCTTCCCTGCGGGACTTCCAGCGCGTAGCGCACATCGGCAGGCGGGCAATGCAGGGCGGGGGAATGGGGTTGCATGTCGGCGAGGTGGGCGATACGGCCCTGCTCGTCGACAAATGCAATCGACAGCGGCAGCGGCGTGTTGTGCATCCAGAAGCAATGCCGCGCCGCGTGCTCGAACACAAACAGCATGCCGCCATCGGCGGGTAGCCGCGCGCGTTCCATCAGGCCCCGCTCACGCGCATTTGGTGTAGCGGCGATTTCGACTTTGAAGAGATGGCCGCCGACAGTCAGCGTGTGATGCGCTTCGCTTGCCGTTGCACAGGCCGTGCTTAACAGGGCGGCGAGCGCGAGCTTGCTCACGCGTCCGGATGGAGCCTGCCAGAGAAAGCGTTGAATGCCCGCGCTACAGTGCATCGCGCATCTGTTCAGCCAGCCGAAGCGCAGTTGCCGGGTCGGCATCCAGCACGTTGAAATGTCCCATCTTGCGCCCCGGCCGGGCCGCTTCCTTGCCGTACAGGTGCAGCTTGATGGCGGGCTGCGCCAGCAGGGTGTTCCAATGCGGCCCGCCATTGTGCCAGCGGTCGCCCAGAATATTGACCATCACCACGGGCGAAAGCAGGCGGGTGTCGCCCAGCGGCAGGCCGCACAGCGCGCGGACCTGCTGCTCGAACTGATTGGTGACGCAGGCATCGAGCGTGTAATGGCCGGAATTGTGCGGACGCGGGGCGATTTCGTTGATCATCAGGCGGCCGTCGGCAATGAAGAACTCCACCGCCATGACGCCGACATATCCCAGCTTGTCCGCCACTGCCCGCGCCGTATCGCACGCCTGCTGCGCGAGTTTGTCGGACACGCGGGCGGGGACGATCGAGACATCGAGAATGCCGTTTTCGTGGCGGTTGTCGGCAACGGGAAACAGCGCGCACTGGCCGGCGTCGTCACGCGCCAGCACCACCGAGACTTCGCGTTCCAGTTCGACGAAGCCTTCCAGCACGCAGGCCTGGCTGCCGAAGGCGCGGAACGCGGCGCGCGCGTCGTCGGGCGTGCCGACACGCGACTGGCCCTTGCCGTCGTAGCCGAGCCGCGACACTTTCAGCAGGGCCGGCATGCCGGTCACCGCCAATGCGGCTTCAAGGTCGGCTTCGCTGTTGACCAGGGCAAACGGCGCGGTGGGGAAACCGTTGCCGTACAGCCAGGTTTTCTCGGTGCTGCGATCCTGCAGGATGGCGACGGCCGGCGCGCCGGGTGCCACCCGGCAATGACGCGCCAGTTCGATCAGGCTTGCCGCCGGGACATTCTCGAATTCGGTGGTGACGGCAGCGCAGGCTTCGCCCAGCTTTTTCAGCGCGGCAGCGTCGGTGTAATCGGCCTGGACGTGTACATCGGCCATCTGTCCGGCCGGGCTGGCGGCATCGGGATCGAGGACCATGACCTTGTAGCCCATGGTGCGCGCGGCGAGGGTGAACATGCGGCCCAGCTGGCCGCCGCCAAGGATGCCGAGGGTGTCTTCGGGCAAGATGGGCAGGGCCTTATTCGACATCCGGCAACGCCATCCCCATGACCGAGTCCGCCTGATTCCTGCGGAAATCATTGAGCCGTCCTGCCAACGCGTCGTCGTAGCGGGCGATCAATGCCGCCGCGAACAGCGCCGCATTGGCCGCGCCGGCCTCGCCGATGGCAAAGGTGGCGACCGGAATGCCCTTGGGCATCTGCACGATGGACAGGAGCGAATCCATCCCCTTGAGGTATTTCGATGGCACCGGCACGCCCAGCACCGGCACGATGGTCTTGGACGCGATCATACCGGGTAGGTGGGCTGCACCTCCGGCCCCTGCGATGATGGCCTTCAGCCCGCGTGCTTCAGCATGGGCGGCATAGTCGTAGAGCAGATCCGGCGTGCGGTGCGCGGACACCACTTTGGCTTCAAAGTGGATGCCCAGCTGCTTGAGCAGCATGGCCGCGTGCTTCATCACCTCCCAGTCGCTGGAAGACCCCATCACCACCCCTACCTGAGGCGCGTTCATCATGCCGACCCCTGCAATGCGAAAGGCGGCATTCTAGCAGGCGCAAACAGGCTTACCTGATGCGCCCCATCTTCACCATCATCTCACACGGGTTGCCCTGGGCCGGAGGCAGGTTGACATGCTGCTGGGCGGCGCGCGCATCCACTTCCTTGTTGTGTCCTTCCCAGTAGGCCTGGCACTCCGGCAGTGATTTCATGGCCTGAAGCTGGGCGACGTAGGTTTTCCGCTCCTGGTCGGTCATCAACTGCGCCCCGCGGATGTTGTTGCCGGAGGCGTACCACGGGAAAGCATGGGCGAGCGGGACGGCCAGGCACAGGATGAGGCTTGCGAGGATTCGAGTCATGACGGGGTTTCCAGGGTCAGGTTATGAACGCGCAGCATCGTACCGCCCGTGTGCCCGGCGCGCACAAATACATTGCTGCGCGCGGGGCCGGGCCGTTTCAAGGACTGGGATTTGATGTGGCCGCCCTCGCCGATCCTATTTCAACTTGAACAAGCGCACGGGCCGGTTGTGGCCCCTGAGCACCACCGGCCCGAGGTCGAGTGCGTCGGCAGGCGGCTGGGACAGGTTGGTCCAGATGCTTTCGGAGATCAGCAGGCGGGCGTCATAGTCCTTGGTGGCCTGCTCGATGCGGGCCGCGAGGTTCACGGTTTCGCCGACGAGGGTGTATTCCTTGCGCTCATGGGTGCCGACGTTGCCGGTGACAAGCTGGCCGGCGTGCAGGCCGATGCCGAGCCGGGTCGGCGGGATGGTGCCGCTCGCGTTGAGGATTTCGACGCGGTCGAGGATGGTCAGTGCGGCGTTGAGGGCATGCGGCACCCGCTCGGCGTCGTCAGCGGGTGCGCCGAACACGGCCATGAAGCCGTCGCCGAGAAATTTGTTGACGATGCCGCGGTGCGCATTGACGACGTCGATGAGTTCGCCGAACAGGATATTGAGGTAGAGCATCACCTCATGCGGTGTCTTGTCGGCGGCGAAGCGGCTGAAGTCGCGGATGTCGAGAAACATGACGCAGGCGTCGCGGGTCTCGCCTTCGATATCGAGGTTCTGCTGCAGCAGGCGCCGGGCGATTTCGGGCGAGACGTGCTGGCCAAAGATGCTGATGGCATGGTCGCGTTCCTGTGCGTTGTGAACGGAGGCCTGCATCTGCCGCTTGAGCGCGACTGTGAGAAAACCGGCCAGCACGCCGGATGCCAGCAGCAGCGCAGCCTTGACCAGATAGGCGGACGGGTCGGTCAGCATCTCCAGACCGGCCATCGGAGCTTCGCCGCCGACGAAAATCAGCGCGATGAGCATAAACTGTACGGTGGCGACCACGCCGCTGAAGACGCACACCCAGAAATCCAGGTACAGCGCCGCCATGAAGATGAACAGCGGATACAGCATGGGCGTGGCCGATGCCATTGCCTGCCAGGGCCCCATCACCAGCGTGAGCATCAGCAGGATGACGCCCGGTATGCTGGTTTCGATGAAGACATTGGTATAGCGAAACAGCCAGGAAGGCAGCGTGCTCTTCAGCAGCAGCCGGCCGATGCGCAGCCGCAGCATCCATTCGTAGAACAGCATGCCGCCGAACAGGACGAAAAATGGCCAGAACAGTTCGCGGATCGGTTGTGCGAGCGCGGCGGGCCATGCGCCGGGGATGAACACCACGGCGAACAGCAGCAGGATCATGAACACGAAAATCCAGACCGTGACCCCGGTACGCTGACGTTCGGTGGCGAGGATGCCCGCAAGGATGGCGGGGGTGGGCGGAACTGGATTCGCGGCGGCTCGGCGCATGGCGGCGAAGGCTCAAGGTCGTTCAGGCAGGCCGGGGGATCGGGAAAACCGCGTCGTCATGTCAATCGGGACGACCGTCTTGCGCGTGCGCAGAGGCGCCAGACAGGCCATTTTAGCGGCATGTGTCGCGTTCGATTGAGCATGTGCGTCAGGCATTCGACCTCCCGGTTTGCCGTTGCGTGGCGAAAGTATAGTCGGCCCGACAGGGGTCGGGCGGTTTTCCCCCGTTTGAGCGAGTCGGCTACGATGCGGCCTTTGCCATCGTGATTCCATGCAGCACGCCATGTCCCGTTTCAATATCCCGTTTCTGCGCAGCTTGCTGGACGAGCACCCTTTGATCCTGACGGAAGCCCCTGATTTGACTGCGCTTGCGGCAGGCGAACTGATCGCGCTGTACGACCGCGTGTACCCGGAGGTGGAACAGCGGATGTGGCCCTCGGACGATGCGGCGTTCGAGCGCTGGCTGGGGCGGTATCAGTCGCTGTTCCGCGAGCAGCAGGCGCTGATCGATCAGTCCGGGCCGGGGGCGCAGCATCATTTCATCATCGGCATTCCGGTGGCCGGCCGGCCGGCGCATCTGCGCAATTGCCTGGAAAGCATCCTGCAGTTGTGCCAGCTGTATCGCTACGGCGGGCAGGATGCGGCGGGGCGCTACGCCAAATTGACGGTGATCGTCGCGGAAGACAGCCGAGAGGCGCGGCACATCGAGCAGCACTGCGCGCTGGTTGACGAGTATCGACACAAGGGACTGCAGGTCGTGCATTACGGCCAGTCCGAGCAATACCAGCTGCTGCAGACGATTCCGGAAGCCGAGCGGCAACAGCTGGGCCGGCTGCTCACCACCCAGCCGGCCGAGCGCTTCTACCAGAAAGGCCAGGCGGCGAACCGCAACCTCTGCTATCTGAAAATGCTGCAACTCACAGCGGACAAGGACCGCACGCTCTACTACCTGGTGGACAGCGATCAGTCGTTTGTGGTCAATCGCCAGACCGCCTCGGGCGAGCGTGCCGTGCCGGCACTCAACTATTTTTATACCATCGACCGGATTTTCCGCAGCGCCGATATCCGCATGCTGACCGGCAAGCTGGTCGGCGACCCGCCGGTCTCGCCGGCGGTGATGGCGGTGAATTTCCTCGACGACGTGGCGGCGTTCCTACACCGCATTGGCGAATGCGATCCGGCGGCGGCGTGCAGCTTTCATCCGCAGCATGCGCCGCCGCCGGGCGACGCGGCGTATCACGATATGGCGGGCCTGTTCGGCTTCAACCAGACTGCCAGTCATTTCGACTACCCATGCCCGATTGTCGGCGCGCACGATCACACGGCCTGCCTGGCGGGCTTTACCCGCCGTCTGAACGCCTTCTTTTTCGGCGAACACCCGACCCGCAAGACCCGTTTCAGTTACGACGGCACGTTCATGCGACTGACGCCCGCACGGACGATCTACCCCGGCAACACCATCGTTGATTTCGACGGTCTCAAATACATCATTCCCTTCGGCCATCTGCGCCTGCGCATGTCCGGCCCCACGGCGGGGCGTCTGATCCAGGCCGAAATCGGCGAGCGCTTTGCGTCGGCCAATCTGCCGATGCTGCACCGGCGCACCGCTGCCGGTGACATGGAGGAGGAGTTCCGCCCCGGCGTGGAACAGCGGGACGCCGCCGCCATCGACATCTCGGACGAGTTCGAACGCCAGTTTTTTGGCGATCTGATGCTGTTTTCCGTGGTGGAATGGCTGAAGTGCCACGATCTTGCGCAACTCGACGACGCCGAACAGTTGGAGCAAGTGGTGGTACAGGTGGAAGCCGAGCTGTTGGCGCTGTATGCATCGAAACATCGCGCGGTAAACGACCGGCTGGCCGAACTCGAGCGCTGGCTCGGCCAGGCGCCATCCGGGTGGCCGGACCCAGCGGCCCGTGCCAGGCTGGTAGCGTTTCTGCGCAACATGGCGGCGAATTTCGGCGAAGCCTCGCCCGCGTGGCGGCAGATCCAGTCGGCGGCGCACCGCGCGGCCCGCCGTGCGCAGATCGTCGATGCCCTGACGCATTACCGGGGCGAGCGGGCAGCGTGGAATCGCCTGTTTACGCGGTGAGCGTCCTGGCGGCGTGGTCGATGAGCTGCCGCCGGCAATCCCGGTACGCCTGCTGCGCCCGCTGCAGCGAATCCGCATCCAGCTCGATGGCGGGATACGCGTTTTCCTGGCGGATGACGTGTCCGGCGCCAATGGCGGGCGAGGAGTCGCCGGCGCCCGCGACGCCGGTCCGGGCAAACGACTGATAACGTTCGGTCAACGGCGAACCCAGCTGCAGCCACTGGCCGAACGCCGCCAGCACCCGCGCGGTGTCGGTGGGAATCAGGTCGGCGTCGAAATAGTCATACCGCTGCGGATGTCGCCGGCCGAACGCCGCAAGCGCCTCCAGCCGCTCGATGTAGTAGGCGGCGGCGCCCGCCGGATCGGCGTACAGATCGCCGGGGTGCTTGCGTGCAAACAGGTTGACGATACTCTTCAAGGTCGGTTCGGGGGGCCGCAGGGCGATGAATATGGCCGTCGTGTCCGCATCGAGCGTGTCCGGATTCAGCGTGTAATCGTTGTGCAGCAGCTTGTCGAACAGGAAGCGGCTGCCCGGCTTGAGGGTGTCCTGTTCGCGGTAGCGCCGCACCTGCCGTTCCATATCCCCGGCGGACACATAGCTCAGGTGCATCTCGTAATAGCCATCGATCTCAGGGTGTGAGCCAAGCAGGTGACCCACCAGGCTCGTATAGGCGCGCATGTGGCTCAACAGGAAGATGCGCGCGAGCGGAGCCACAGGCCTTCTGCCTAGCGCCCCGGCGTGTGATGGCGCAGCAGGCGGTCGAGCGCGTCTTTGAGCGGGCCCTCTTCGATGTCGGCTTTCAGATGTGCCAGCCCGTCCAGCGCGGCGGGCGGCAGGCCGGTTTTTTCGACCGGATGGACGTAGCGCGCCTGTAGGGCAGGGTTGACGCTAACGTGGACCACCGTCGCGGCAACGCCCTGCTTGCCCAGGCTGGCGAGCAGGGCATCGGTCTGGTGGCGCAGGCGACTGGCGACGGCGCCGCTGTCGCAGGCCAGGCTCAGCACGCCGTTTTCCAACTGCATGACGCGGACGTGCCCGGCCAGCGCCGCGGGCAGCGCGCGGTCAAGCGCGGCCTGGGTCTTGAGCAGGGCGCGAGCGTGCACGGCAAGCCCGTGCGGCAGCTGGCTGGCGAGCAGATCGGACAGGCTGGAGGCGCTCATGCGGGCGGGAACCGGCCGCCATGGAAAGCCTGCGGCGCTATGTTAAAATTCGGCAATTTTCCGCGTCCTGCGGGCATTTCGGATTCCTCATGCTGCAATCCCTGTTCAAAAAAGTCTTCGGCAGCCGTAATGATCGGCTGGTCAAACAATACCTGCAAAAGGTGAAAGCGATCAACGCGCTGGAGCCAGCGATGGAGAAATTGTCCGACGCCGAGCTGTCCGCCAAGACCGCCGAGTTCAAGTCCCGGCTGGAGGGCGGCGAGTCGCTCGACAAGTTGTTGCCCGAGGCGTTCGCCGTGGTGCGGGAAGCCTCGAAGCGGGTGCTCGGCATGCGCCACTTCGACGTGCAGATGGTCGGCGGCATGGTGCTGCATGGCGGCAAGATTGCCGAGATGCGTACCGGTGAGGGCAAAACGCTGATGTCGACGTTGCCGGCCTACCTGAATGCGCTGACCGGCAAGGGCGTCCATGTGGTGACGGTCAACGACTACCTGGCCAGCCGCGACGCGGAATGGATGGGGCGGGTGTACAGCTTCCTGGGCCTGACCACCGGCATCAACCTGTCGCAAATGCCGCACGATGCCAAGCAGGCTGCGTACGCAGCCGATATCACCTACGGCACCAACAACGAATACGGTTTCGATTACCTGCGCGACAACATGGTCTACCAGATGAGCGAGAAGGTGCAGCGACCGCTGGCCTTCGGCATCATCGACGAAGTCGACTCGATCCTGATCGACGAGGCCCGCACGCCGCTGATCATTTCGGGGCAGTCAGAGGAGAACACTGCGCTGTACCAGCAGGTCAACCTGGTGCCGCCGCGGCTGACCCGGCAAAAGGACGAGGAGTCCGAAGGCGACTACTCGGTCGACGAAAAATCGCGCCAGGTTCTGCTGTCCGAGGCGGGACACGAAAAGGTCGAGGAGATCCTGACCGAGATGGGGTTGTTGCAGCCGGGCGGCAGCCTGTACGACGCGTCCAACATCATGCTGATGCATCACGTGTATGCGGCCTTGCGCGCGCATGCGCTGTTCTTCCGTGACCAGCATTACGTGGTGCAGAACAATGAAGTCATCATCGTCGACGAATTCACCGGGCGCCTGATGACCGGCCGCCGCTGGTCGGAAGGCCTGCATCAGGCGGTGGAGGCGAAGGAGGGCGCTGCGATCCAGAAGGAGAACCAGACGCTCGCATCGATCACCTTCCAGAACTATTTCCGCATGTATCAGAAGCTGTCGGGCATGACCGGCACGGCGGACACCGAGGCCTTCGAATTCCAGAGCATCTACGGCCTGGAAACGGTGGTCATCCCGACCCATCGGCCGATGATCCGCAAGGACGAGCATGACCAGGTCTACCGCACCGGGGGCGAGCGCGACCAGGCAGTGATCAATGACATTCGCGAGCGCAATGCCAATGGGCAGCCCGTTCTGGTCGGCACCACCTCGATCGAGGCCAACGAACTGCTTTCGGCGGAGTTGAAAAAAGCGGGCCTGCCCCACAACGTGCTGAACGCCAAGCAGCATGAACGCGAAGCCGAGGTCATTGCACAGGCCGGCATGCCCGGCGGCATCACCATCGCCACCAACATGGCAGGCCGCGGTACCGACATCGTGCTGGGCGGCAGCATTCAGAAAGAGCTCGACGCAATCCGCACAGATGACACTCTGTCCGACAGCGAGAAAGCCAGCCGCACCGCCGCGCTCAAGGCCGACTGGCAGCCACATCACGACGCCGTGCTCGCTGCCGGCGGCCTGCACATCATCGGCACCGAACGCCACGAATCGCGCCGTGTCGACAATCAGCTGCGCGGCCGTTCCGGACGCCAGGGCGACCCAGGTTCCAGCCGCTTCTTCCTATCGCTGGAAGATCCGCTGCTGCGCATTTTCGCGTCCGACCGAGTCGCCGCGATCATGGATCGGTTGAAGATGCCGGAGGGCGAGGCGATCGAGCACCCGTGGGTGACGCGCGCGATCGAAAATGCACAGCGCAAGGTCGAACAGCGCAACTTCGATATCCGCAAACAATTGCTCGAATACGATGACGTATCGAACGACCAGCGCAAGGTCATCTACGAGCAGCGCAATGAGCTGCTGGCGAGCACTGACATCGGCGGCACCATCCGCGCCATGCGCGACGACGTGTTGAGCGAGGCGGTCAACCTGTACATTGCGCCGGGTAGCCTGGACGAGCAGTGGGACGTGGCGGGCCTGGAGAAATCGCTGGCCGGCCAGTACTCGCTCGACTTGCCGCTGCAGCAATGGCTGGACGAGGACAAGACGCTCAACGAGGATGGTCTGCGCACGAAAATCATGGAAGCCGCCGACGCCCTCTACCAGGAAAAGGAAGCCCTGGTCGGCGCCGACGGCCTGCGCCAGTTCGAGCGCGCGGTGATGCTGCAAAGCATCGATACCCACTGGCGCGAGCATCTGTCTGCGCTGGATCACCTGCGTCAGGGCATCCATCTGCGCGGTTATGCCCAGAAGCAGCCCAAACAGGAATACAAGCGCGAGGCATTCGAACTGTTCTCCGCCCTGTTGACCGCGATCAAGGCCGAAGTCACGCAGATCACCACCACCGTGCAGGTGCGCGCGCCCGAAGATGTGCAGGTGGTCGAGCAGCACGAAGTGCCGTCCAACGTGCAATACCAGCACGCCGGGTACGACGAGGCGGAGGATTTTGCCGCAGTCGAAGCCGAGGCCGAGGCCGCTTCGCGCATGCCCAAGGTTGGCCGCAACGACCCCTGCCCGTGCGGATCCGGCAAAAAATACAAACAGTGCCACGGCAAGCTGAGCTGACCCGACCATGCCTTACTATGTTTTCCGGATCGGCATGTTCAAGGTGCTCGAAAAGCAGGGCGAGTGGGCAAGCTTCAAGGAAGCCAAGGCGCACACCAACGACCTGCGCAAGACGCTCGACCCCAAGTCCGGCGACAGGATCAAGATGGTCTTCGCCGAGAACGAGATCGAAGCGCAGGACACGCTGCTGGCGGAGCGCGAACTGGATCAACGCTTGTCGGGCGACGATTGGTAAACCCTCCAGATGGCCGGCAATCAAGCTTTGGGTGAGGATGCCTGATGGCTGAATACAACGAAGGCGCCTACAAGCTCGCCCGCAAGACCTACATCGAGCACAGCTGTCCGTTCGAACGGGCCTTGCTGTCGTGCTGCGTGGCCTGCAGCCACGCCCGCAAACTCAATCTGGCCGAGCGCGAAGCGATTGCCTGCAGTGCACCCGCCGTGCGCGAACATTGCGTGACCTTCTATGAGGCGCTGCACGATAACGCGCAGTTTGCGCTGAAGATCAATCCCGATGCGCCGTGGCCATTTGGCAAGGAAATCCGGGTCCAATGCGGTGGCCCGCGCGGGCTGGCGGCGGCCCTGGCGGGTGCGGGCGATGAAACCACCGATGTGGCCGCCACCGTGCTGTTGGGCAACGAACGCTTTGGCGGCTGCGACGCCTTTCCCTACTCCGAAATCATGCGTGCCGTGGTGCATTACGAGCCGCGCAAACGCCGCACCTAGCCCGGACTTGCCGCTCGGGGAACCCCTGCGGCCCGGACGCTGTCTTCTGGACAGGACTCCTTTTTGGGTTAGACTGATCTTATGCGTATCCGATTTCACCGATTCCTGCTGGCATTGATGATGCTGGCCCTGCCGCTGCAGACGTTTGCGTCCGCAGCCATGTTGGGCTGCGCATTTTCGCAGCAGGCTGCGGTCGAGCAGGGGGCAAAGCCCGACACGATGATGATGGACTGCCATGAGCAGGAGCAGCCGGACAGCCCGGCCGCCCAACACAACTGCAAGCACTGCGCGGCGTGCGCGCTGGCATCGGCGTTGCCGGTTCCGGTCGCGTCTGCGCCCGCCATCCCGCCGGTGCCCGACAGCTTTGCCGCGCAACCTGCCGCATCCTTCAACGGCTTCATCCCAGACGGTCCCGAGCGACCTCCCAAAGCTTCCCTCGCCTGAATGCCGCGCCGCTTGATGGCGCGGACCGATTCTGAACGTGGCGCTACCGTCACGGATTGAGCGAGGTTCATCATGTTGAAAAGACTTTTATGCCGAGCGGCGCCGTGGGCGTGCGCATGGCTTGTGTGGGCGCATCCGGCATTTGCAGCCGACACCAAGCCATCAGAGCAAATGGCAGCCGCCCCTTTTAACCATTATCAAGCCTGGCGCGACGAACCGCTACAGGACTGGCGCGAGGTCAACGACCGGGTCGGCGAGGTCGGCGGCTGGCGCACCTATCTGCGCGAGGCGCAGGGCGAAATGGGCAATGATCAACCAGGCCACCATGGTCATCACGGCCACCATGGGCAATGAGGGGCGAAAAATGAAAAAAACCTCTCTGACCCCACGCCCCCTGACGCTCGCACTGCTGTCCGCCCTTCTGCTGGGCGGTTGCGCAGGGTTTTCAAAAGACGGCGGGTTTGACGCGGTGCGGTCCGCCACCCAGTCGCATCTCCAGCAAGACGTCGTCTGGGCGCGCGACGATGCAGCACGCGCCCAGACGCAGGCGCGGGTCGATGCCCTGCTGGCGCAACCGCTGTCTGCCGATGACGCGGTCCAGATCGCCCTGCTTAACAATCCCGGCCTGCAGGCTGCGTTCAACACCCTGGGCATGGCCGAGGCCGACTGGGTATCGGCGCAGCGCTTGCCGAACCCCGGTTTTTCCATCGGTCGCCTGACCAAAGGCACCGAAGTGGAATGGGAACGCAGCCTGCATCTCAACCTGGCGCGCCTGCTGACCATGCCGATGCGCGCCGACATCGAACAGCGCCTGTTCGAGCAGACCCGCCGCGGGCTGGTGCTGGAGGTATTGCGCCTGGCGGCGGATACCCGCAAAGCCTGGGTCATCGCCGTGACCTCCCAACAGTCCTCACAGTACCAGCAGCAGGCGATGGAGGCGGCCGAATCGGGCGCGGAACTGGCCCGGCGGATGGCGCAGACGGGCAACTGGAGCAAGTTGAAGCAGGCGCGCGAGCATGCGTTTTATGCCGACGCCGCGCTGGCCGTTGCGCGCGCCGAGGGTGCCAAGCTACAGGCGCGTGAAAGGCTGATTCGGTTGATGGGCCTGCCCGGCGCGGACACGCTGAAGCTGCCTGACCGCTTGCCGGATTTGCCCGAGAGCTTGCCGCAGCTGGCAAACGTGGAGCAACAGGCGATGGCGTCGCGGATCGATTTGCAAGCGATGAAAATCCAGACCGAAGCCTTGGCGAAGAACCTTGGACTCACCCGGAGCACCCGGCTGATCAATGTGCTGGAACTGGGAATCATCAACAACGGTTCCAACGAAGAGCCGCAACAGCGGGGGTACGAAATCAGCTTCGAGTTGCCGCTGTTCGATTGGGGGCAGAGCCGGGTGGTGGCCGCCGAGTCGCGCTACCGGCAGGCGCTCGAACGTGCGCGCGAGACCGCGGTCAACGCGCGCTCGGAAGTGCGCGAAGCCTACGCCATGCAGCAGAGCCAGTACGCCATTGCCAAGCACCTGCGCGACGAAGTGGTGCCGCTGAAAAAGCGCATCTCCGAAGAAAACCTGTTGCGCTACAACGGCATGCTGATCGGCGTGTTCGAACTGCTGGCCGACGCCCGTTCGCAGATTGCGTCGGTCAACGCCGCCATCGAGGCGCAGCGCGACTACTGGCTGGCCGAAGCCGATCTGCAGATGGCGCTGGTCGGCACCCCCGGCATGATGGCCGCCCCACGAGCTTCATCCGCCCCTGCCGAAGCAGCGGGCGGGCATTGAAAGGATTTCTCATGACTTCAAGACGTGATTTTTTCAAGCTGACCGGCGCGGTCGCTGCCGCCACGGTGACCCCAGCTGCGCTAGCGGGCCTGCCCGAGATCATCAGCATGGACACGCCCGACACTCAGCCACCGCTGACGCCGCCGAACGGGCGGCCCTACAATCCGGTGGTGACGCTGAACGGCTGGACGCTGCCGTGGCGGATGAAAGACGGCATAAAGGAGTTTCACCTGGTGGCCGAACCCGTGCTGCGCGAAATCGCACCGGGCATGAAGGCGCACCTGTGGGGTTACAACGGGCAGTCGCCCGGCCCCACGATCGAGGTGGTGGAAGGCGACCGCGTGCGCCTCTTCGTCACCAACCGCCTGCCCGAGCACACCACCATCCACTGGCACGGCCAGCGCCTGCCCAACGGCATGGACGGCGTCGGCGGGCTGACCCAGCCGCACATCAAGCCGGGCAAGACCTTTGTCTACGAATTCGTCGCGCGCCGCCCCGGCACCTTCATGTACCACCCGCACGCCGACGAAATGACGCAGATGGCGATGGGCATGATGGGCTTCTGGATCACCCATCCCAAAGGCAGGCATCCGCTGATCGACCCGGTCGACCGCGACTTTTGCTTTCTCCTGAACGCCTACGACATTGAGCCCGGCAGCGCCACGCCGCAGGTCAACACCATGCTCGATTTCAACCTGTGGACCTGGAACAGCCGCGCCTTCCCCGGCATCGACAGCCTCAACGTGCGGCTCAATGACCGGGTGCGCATCCGCATCGGTAATCTCACCATGACCAACCATCCGATCCATCTGCACGGAGTGGAGTTCGAGGTGACTGGCACCGATGGCGGGCCGACGCCCAAGGGCTCGCGCTGGATGGAAGTCACTGCCGATATCGCCGTCGGCCAGATGCGGCAGATCGAGTTCCTCGCCGACGAGGAGGGCGACTGGGCCTTCCATTGCCACAAGAGCCACCACGTGATGAACGCGATGGGGCACGACGTGCCGACCATGATCGGGGTCGACCACACGGGGCTCGCCGGCAAGATCAGCAAGCTGATTCCCGACTACATGGTGATGGGCGAGCGCGGCATGGCCGACATGGCCGAGATGGAAATGCCGCTGCCCGACAACACGCTGCCGATGATGATGGGGCAGGGCCAATTCGGCCCGCTGGAAATGGGCGGCATGTTCACCGTGATGAAAGTGCGGCGTGAGCAGAAGCGCGGCGATTACTCTGATCCCGGCTGGTACAAGCATCCGCCCGGCACGGTGGCCTACGAGCTGAAGGAGGCACCACCCGCGCCGGTGCGTGCGCCGCAGGCCGCCTCGCCGCAGGGTGCGCCGGGCGATGTTGAAGTAACCGTACGCAAACCCACCGGCCATGCCGGTCATTGAATGAAATGAAAGGACACGGAATGAAACTCACCCTGTTGTTGACGGCCCTGCTGGCCGCACCGCTGATCACTTTGCCGGTTCATGCCCATGGCGAAAAGAAACCGAGCGTGGCCGCACCGGCCATTGCCGAACAGACCGCCTGGGGCGTCGCTGGCAATCCTGGGCAGGTCACCCGTACGATCAGCATCGACATGACCGACGCCATGCGTTTCACCCCCGACACGCTCAGCGTAAAGGAAGGCGAAACCGTCCGATTTGTCATCCGCAACCAGGGCCGCATGCAGCACGAAATGGTCATCG
Organism: Thiobacillus sp.; assembly: GCA_046484355.1. Classification (GTDB taxonomy): domain Bacteria; phylum Pseudomonadota; class Gammaproteobacteria; order Burkholderiales; family Thiobacillaceae; genus Thiobacillus. The sequence goes on along the minus strand of JAWOJD010000046.1, from coordinate 6,052 downwards.
GTACCCCGGACGCGTTGGCGAAGCACGCCGCCATGATGGCCCGCTTTCCCAACATGGAACATGACGAGGCCTACATGGCACACGTCGATCCCGGCAAGACCGGCGAAATCGTCTGGACTTTCAACCGCGCCGGCAGCTTCGAGTTCGCCTGCCTGATTGCCGGGCATTACGAAGCCGGCATGCGCGGCACAATCACCGTCACCCCGAAACCAGGAGCTGCAAAATGAAAAATTTGATTCCGCTACTCGCCGCGCTGGCGATCGCCACCCCGCTTTACGCCGAACCCGTTACCTCATCCGCAGTCGTGGTCAGCCCGATGAGCGAAGGCGTAGTGCGCAAGATCGATGTGCCCAACAGCAAGCTCACCTTGCGTCACGGCCGGATTGCCAATCTTGATATGCCGCCCATGACCATGGTGTTCCGGGTGAAATCACCCGAGCTCCTGAAAAACCTCAAGGCGGGCGACGCTGTGAAATTTCATGCTGAAGACATCAATGGTGCGTTCACCGTGACGGTGATTCAGCCGGCGCGATAGCCGTCAGGCTGGACTGCAGGATTCAGGTTTGCGCTGCTGCTTCGCTGAAGCGCAGGGTGGCGGCGAAGCCGTGACCGCCATCTGCGCGCAGCAGTCCCTCGCCCAGTTCCAGCCGGGCGTGCGATAGCGTTGCGATCCGGGCGACGATGGAAAGCCCCAGCCCGCAGCCTTCATTTTCGACCTCGCCTCGCACAAAACGCGCGCTCAGCTGTGAACGCAGGGCCAGCGCCACCCCGGGGCCATCGTCCGCAACGGTGAGGGTGCAGGCCGTCCCGCTTCGTTCGAGACGAACTTCGATGCGGGCCCCTTTGCCGGCATAGCGCAGGGCGTTGTCCACCAGATTGCGCACGGCGATCTGCAGCCATGCCTCCGTAACCTCAACTGAACACGTTACGTCTGCGTCGACGGTCAGGGTTTGCGCCTGCCGCTGCGCCTGCGGCAGCAGGTCGGCGCATACGGTCGCGATGATGTCGGCCGGGTTCAGGGCAGGCGGCCGGGTGGTCTGACTGGCAGGGTCGACGCGCGCCAGCGTCAGCAGTTGTTCGATCAGGTGCGTCATGCGGTCGACGCCGGCGATCACCTGCGCCAGCGCGTGCTGCTGGCTATCAGCCGTTTGCGCACGCAGCGCCACCTGCGCCTGCACCTTCAATGCAGCGAGCGGGGTGCGCAGTTCGTGTGCCGCATCCGCGGTAAAACGGCGTTCATTGTCAAAGGCCTCGGTGACGCGGTGGATCAGCGCGTTGAGCGCCGTGCGCAGCGGAGCGATCTCGTCCGGCAGCGGGGTTGCTTCATCGAGCGGCGCCAGGGCCTGCGGGTCCAGCGCGCCGACCTGATGGGCGACGGCATCGACCGGTCGCAGCGTGCGGCCGACCACCCACCACACAACCAGTGCCATCAGCGGCAGGGCCAGCGCGGCGGGCAGCAGCAGCGACAGCCCGATTTCGCGCGCGAGTCGTTCGCGGGCGGCATGGGCTTGCCCAACGACAACATGGTATTTGACGTCGTCATCCTGCACGCCGTAGAAACGCCAGCGCGCACCCTGATGCGGGTGCTCCTTGAAACCCGTCATCCTGCCGGTCTCGAATGCGGCATGGCCGGGTGACGTGACCAGGCGCCGGGTGTCACCGTCGTCGGAATGCCAGATCTCGAACGCGATGGGCACCGGTGACTGTCCGGCGTGCTCGTACAGTTCCTTCACGAAATGCTCGACTTCTCCGCCGGCCACGATTGCCAGCAGGGTGTCCGCAACCTGGGACAATTGGTCGTCGAGCAGTTCGTCCGCTTCGTGGTGCGCCCGTTGGTACACCATCGCAGCCGACAGCAACCAGATCAAGGCCACCAGGGTGGTCAGCAGCCACACCAGCCGTCGGCGCAGGGAATAGGACGCGCTTGCGGTCATGCGGGCGACGCGCTGGAGGAGGCCATGTAGCCGACGCCGCGCACGGTGCGGATCATCTCGTTGCCGAGCTTGCGCCGCAGGTGATGGATGTGGACTTCGAGCGCATTGCTGTCGACGGCGTCATTCCAGGTGTAGAGCTGCTCTTCGAGTGTGCGTCGGGTCAGCACGCGGTCGGTGTTTTGCAGCAGCAGATGCAGCAGGTCGAATTCGCGCGGCGTCAGCTCAACGGCCAGGCCAGCGTGCGTTACCGTGCGCGCTGCCGGGTTGAGTTCAACTTCGCCCAGCGAGAGCAGCGGTTCCGGACGGCCGTGGGCACGCCGCACCAGCGCACGCAGGCGCGCGGCAATCTCGTCAAGATCGAACGGTTTCAGCACATAGTCGTCGGCGCCCAGGTCGAGCCCGCGCACCTTGTCTTCCAGCTGGTCGCGCGCGGTCAGGATCAGCACCGGCGTCGCGTCATGGCGCCCGCGCAGCCAATGCAGCACCGACAGCCCGTCGCGTTTCGGCAGCCCCAGATCGAGCACCACCGCAGCAAACGATTCGGTCGATAGCGCCGCCACCGCCGCCTCGCCGTCGCGCAGCCAGTCGACGGCGTAGCCTGCCTGCGTCAGCCCGGCCTGCAGGCCGTCGCCCAACATGCGGTCATCTTCCACCAACAGTATGCGCATCGTGTTGTTTATCCCCGGGGTTTCACTTCGGAATCCTCGCCGCGTGTTCGTCGAACATCCCCTGTTCCGCCTTCTGGTGGCAGGCCGCACAGTTGGCAGCGGACCCCACCGATTTGCGCGACCAGGTGGCGCGAGATACCTCGTCGTGCTCGCGCATGAACCAGCGGGTTTCGGTGATCCGCCAGGGCGCATCCTTCGCCCCCATGCGTTGCATTACCTTGCGCCCGATCTGACTGGTGCCGGTATCCGCTGCGTGGGCTTCCAGAAATTGCAGGATATCAGCCCGGATGGCTGGATCAAGGCTGGCGTTGTCACCAAAGTGATGGTCGAGGTCACCCATCATGCGCCGCCACGATGCGCGTGGCAGCAGCGCGGGAGAGAATGCAATATGACAACTGCCGCATTCCTGCTGCCAGTTCGCGTGGGCGAACCTGGGCACCGCGTCGTCGCCGCCATCGCCCCGCGCCTCGCCAGACGGCATGGAGAAGGCCAGCAGGCTGACCGTGCCGACCGTCGCCAGCACACCGATTCCACGTAATAAAGTGTTCATGGTTCGCTCCTTATTTGACCTGATTGATCCAGGCGATGAAGTCGCCTTTTTCCTGCGCGCTGCATTCGCGTTGCAGCACATCCTGGCAGTTGCGCCGAAACCATTTCTCGACTTTGGCTGCGTCGGTGAACCGTCCCGGATTCGCACTGGGCGCCAGCGGTTCGATCCGCTTGCCGACACGGGTTTGGCCGGGCTGTTTCGGGTTGGCGGTATGGCAGCCGGCGCATTTCACCGTCTGGCCAGTACGCCCGGGATGTTCGGTTCGGTACAGCGTCTCACCGCGGGTGGCGGACAAGGCAGACACCGGCACGCCGGTTTCCTGCGCATACCGCGCCATCAGGCTGGCAGGTGAGTCGGCGGCCCCAGCCATGGCCGAAGCCAGGCTCAGCATGACAAGGCTGCTTTGGACGAAACGCTTAGTCATGGTGTGCCCCACTTTCTGTATTGAGGTGTGGATCGGGATACTGCTTGCCGGTGACCATGCTCTGCGCCACCCGTTCGCCCCGTAGCTGGTGAAACACCAGCGCGGCCATGTGCAGGCCGATGAAGCCCAGCATCAGGATGAAGCCGGCTTCGTGCGGATCTTCCAGCACATCCTCCAGCCAGCTCGCCCCGCCCAGCCACGCCGCCAGTGGGCCGGTCTGAAATTCACTGGCGGCGAGCCCCAGTCCGGTGACGACCATCAGCGCCATCACGCCATAGGCGAACAGATACGCGAGGCTGGCAATCGGGTCGTGGCCGACCCGGTGAGCGCTCGGCAAGCGCAGGGTCTTGAGGCTGGTTTTCCAGATGGCTGGATGCCACAGGTCGCGCCAGCGGGCACTCGTCGGCCCCACCAGCGCCCATAGCAGGCGCGCCAGCAGGGCAGCGCTCAAGCTGTAGCCGGCGAGAATGTGGAGATTCCACAGCGTGGTTTCATACGGCCCATGCTCGAACCCGTCGGCCAGCTGGCTGGTGACGATGAGCGCGAGGATGGACAGCGCGAGGGTGGCGTGCAGCGCCCGCAACAGCGGGTCGTAAACCTGCCGGGGCGTCGTGTTGGGATGCGGCATGATGGCCTCCTCCTTCTCGGTTGCGATGAGGCCACTGTAGGTGCGTCGGCTTAACGCAGCCTTAAGCCATGTTCAAGACATGGGCAAAAAGGCGCGATGCCGCAACTGCCCCGTGCCCGCGCGCCGGGCCGTTTCCTGGTAGGCGCCAATCGCGCGCGCAACCAGCGCATCCGGATCCGGCATCGGGCCGATGATGTCCTGCTGGGCGTTCAGCCGCCACGCCTCGGTCTTGCGCCCGGGGCTCAGCACCACCAGCTGATCGGGGGTCAGGTAGCCCAGTTTCTGATAGGTGGCGATGAAGGCGCGGCCGGCATCGGGATAGGCGTGCAGTCCGCTGCGCCCCATGAAATGCGTGCGTTCGGGCAGGCCCAGTAGATCGAGCACGGTCGGCACCAGATCAATCTGGCTGGCAAGCCGGGTGTCGGTGTGGGGGCGATATGGGCAGGCGAGTAGACGATCGCCGGGATATGGTAATTTTCAGGCGGCAGGCTGGTGCGGCCCTTGCTCGACGCGCAATGGTCGGCCACCAGCACGAACACCGTGTCCTTGAACCAGGCTTGCTGCGTGCCATCTCGATGAATCGGCCCACCGCGTAGTCGGAATACGATAGCGCTTCCAGGCCCCGCACGGTTCGATTGCCGGTCGCCCGCAGGTTCGCGAGAAACAGGCCCTGCCCGGCCAACCGGTCGAGGCTGGGGGTCAGGTTCCGGGTGTTGCCGCCGTGCGCCATGTATATGGATGAGAGGCTTTCCAGGGTGACGATGACGACGTTTTTGGGCCGGGACGAGGGCACGATGCGGGGTAATTCAGATTGCAACGCAACAGCAGTTTGCGCCCGCGTGGCATAAAAATCGAAATAGTCGATTTCGTTGTTGCTGAACGCATAGCCCATGCTGTACAGGCCGTTGGCCGAGAGTTCCTTCTGGTATTCGTTGGCGCCGTGACGCGCATCCATCGACCATGCCGTTGACAACCCAAGAGCGATGGCCCCGCTCGCCAGCCACACCGCGACACGGGGCGTGCGCTGAGAAGTCGGCGCTGCTGTGCGGATCATCCGGCCGCGGCTGAGCCATACCAGCCCCAGCGTGGCGATAGCCAGTGCACTGAGCAGGGGAACGACCGGAAAGCTTTCACGGATATTGCCGACCACTTCACGCGTGTAGACCAGATAGTCCATCGCGATGAAGTTGAAGCGCACGCCGAATTCGTCCCAGAAGAACCACTCGGCCATCACGCCGAAGCCCAGTGCATACAGGCCGATTCCTGCAACCGCCAGGATCAGGCCAAGCCGCACGCGGCCGGCAGGCTTGCGTGTGCCCATCACGCTTTCCAGCGGCCGAGGTTGCCTTGTGGGCAACTTCTACGGTCGTTCAGGCGCGCGGCGATCTGGCTGTGCAGATGCTGCGCAGCCAGAACCTGCAGCGCGGACATGGCGAATGGACGGTGAACGGGGAACTCGCCCAGCGTCGCATCCAGAAGCCAGTGCGGGAAAATCAGGCCGATTGGGGCGTGGCGCTGGCCCGCCCGCTGCGGCTGCCGGCGCGGACCGCTGCAGACCGTACGCTGGCAGGCGCCTTGTCTGCACACGCCGAGGCCAATCTGGGCGAGGCCCTGCACGAAAGCGGGCGGCAGTTGCTGGCGCTGTGGTTTGCCTGACTGAACAAATGCCCGCGCATTCCCCCTGCTAGGCGAGTTTCGAGCCAGCAGGCGGGTCAAGCGGGCGGTCTGATTTTTGGGTGCTTCTTGCGCGCGTGTTCTTCTGTCCCTTGCGCGTCGACATAAGCTCGAACCGTATCAAGCGTGGCACCGCCGACGCTGCCGACGTAATACGCACGGTGCCAGAACAGC
>JAWOJD010000060.1:0-69404 GCA_046484355.1 Thiobacillus sp. | reverse complement strand
GGCGGTTACGCACGACAAAATCCAACTCGCCCAGGGTGATGCCCGCATGGCGGATTGGCAGGTTTCTGACCAGCAGATCCCAGCCGAGAATATCCGTCAGCAGGCAGGCATACAGACTTTCGAAGTAGATACCCAGGCGCCGATTGGCGGGCTGGGTGAGGACCGCGGGACCGGCTTCGGGGTGGGCGTCCCAGCGGGCCAGGCGCGCCAGCAGATCCTCAGGCCAATAGGCGCGCAGATCTACCACCTGCGGCCCGGCAAGCAACTGCGCGGTATGGCACATCCACGCCAGATGCCGCACAGCCGGTGTACGAAAGCGGGTCAGGTCAGGGCTTGCAAGCACAAGGCTTTGCAGCGCCGGGCTTTCGGAAGAGAATGTCATGCTCGCAGATTAACCCCCTTTTGCAGCCAGGAGAAACCACCCATGGCCCACTGGTTGATGAAAACCGAGCCGGACGAATGCAGCATTGATGATTTTGCCAGAGCCGCGGACACACCCATCACCTGGGACGGCGTGCGCAATTACCAGGCGCGCAATTTCATTCAGCAGATGGCCGCGGGCGATCAGGTATTTATCTACCACTCCAGTTGCCAGCCTATCGGCATCGCCGGGGTGGTAAAGGTGGTCAGGACAGCCTACCCCGACCCGGCCCAGTTCAATCCGCAGTCGGCGTATTTCGATGCCAAGAGCACGGCAGAAAAACCGCGCTGGCAGTCCGTGGACCTGCGCTTTGTACGCAAGCTGCCGCGGCTGATCCCCCTGGCTGAACTGAAAACATTACCCGGCCTGGAAGACCTGGCGCTGGTCAAGCGCGGTAGCCGGCTGTCGGTGATGCCAGTCAGCCAGGCGCAATGGCAACTTATTCTCGGCCAGGTCAGCTGAGACCGACTCGGCGCGAGTCGCAAAAAAATCCGGCTACTTCTTCTTGCGCGGGTGATTGCGGCTGCCGGTGCCCTTGCTCGGTGCCGGCGGCAGATTCTTCTGCTCCTTGCGGTCGGCCCGATCGGAATTGCGGGAGCCGTCCTTGAAGCGCTTCTTGCGCTCGGCGTTATCCAGTTCCTTCTTCACCCTGGCGGCGGCCATCGCGATCTTTTCCTGCTCGACCAGGGCCGGGGTTTCCAGACTGATCAGGCCCAGTTTGCCCGAGCGCAGCTCGTTGATCAGCACTTCGCAGATCTTGTGCAGGTTGACCTTGCCACCGGCACGCAGTGCACCGCGGCGCGCGCCGGCCATCTCGAGAAACTCCAGCTCGGTGCTGGGCAGGTATTCCAACTGGAAGTGTGCCTGGATCAATTCGGGATAAGCCTTGATCAGGTACTCGGCGACGAAAAAGCTCACATCGTCGTATTCCATCGCGGTGTTCTTGATCGCCCCGGTGGCAGCCAGACGATAGCTGCTGTTGGGATTTTCGATCTTTGGCCAGAGGATCCCGGGGGTGTCGAGCAAGACCACGCCACTGCCCAGATTGATACGCTGTTGATCCTTGGTCACCGCCGGCTCGTTACCGGTTTTCGCGACCACCCGCCCGGCCAGGGTATTGATGATGGTCGATTTGCCCACGTTCGGAATGCCAACGATCATCGCATTGATATTCTTCGCCCCGGCGTCCTTTTCCGGCAGCATCTTGCGGCACAGATCCACCAGCAACTTGATACGCGCTGGCTGCTCGGTGGTGGTGGCGAAGGTTTTGACGCCGCGTTCCTGCTCCAGATAGTCCTGCCAGGCAGCCGTCACTTGCGGGTCGGCCAGATCGGTCTTGCTCAGCACCTTGATGCACGGTTTGTCGCCGCGCAGTGCGGCAATCGCCGGATTTTCACTGGAGTAGGGAATGCGCGCGTCGAGCACTTCGATCAACAGGTCGACCTGGGGCAAAGCTTCCCTGATCGCCTTCTGAGCCTTGTGCATATGTCCGGGGTACCACTGAATCGCCATTGCGCCGCGCCTGCTTTTGAAGTCAGGCGTTATTGTACGTTAACCGGCCCTGATTCAGTAAACAGCGCAGGTATCGGCACCAGCTCACCCTGACGTACGGCAACGAAGCCGGTACGCAGGTAATAAGCCAGCCAACTGACAATGCCCACGACCTTGGCACCATCTTCCCAGAAGTCTGGGTCCAGGAACTGAGGGTCCAACAGATCAAGCAATACCGACAGCGCGAAGAAAACCAGCGCCAACCCCAGCACCAGGAAGTCGGTATTAAGTATGGTCCGGTAAAAGCGCAAGAGGTAATAGAGTACGAAGAGGCCGTAACAGGCGAAGATCAACAGCTCGGGAATACCGATATGGGGAAAGAACGCTTCATGCAGAAGAAACACATCATCAAAGCCCAGTACCAGTGACAGCAAACCCGACATCAGCAGGAAAAATCGCGTGTCATACCGTCTGGGTCCAGGGGGTAGCACTATCGCGCTGAACAGACAGACTGTGGCCGCGCCAGCCCAAAAAAAGATACCGAACTGCGAGAGGAAGCCAATATAGATCGAGACTCCCGCCACTGCCGTCGGATCACGCACCATGTCCCCGATCGGAATATCCTGCCAGACATGCAGTAACAGCAACATGCCCAGCAGCAACATCGATACCAGCAAAACCAGAACAACTATCGGCAAGGTAGACCGCATCCGCAATGCAACCCGTAATCTTGTCATATCGTGCGCCCCTAAGGCATTGCGCTAGAGCGCGCAATTGCTCGCCTGATCCGTCAGGCAAGTAACACAATACAATGTGTTGCCGTATTATGACAAGACGGTGACGCGGCATGCTGTTTTCGCGCGGCATACGCAGAAACCTCGGAATGACGTGGTTTTCCGGCGCACAATTCGAAGCGCGAGTGCACCGGCGTTCGTAGGTTACGGATTCAGGGGGGCATAACTGGGGAGGGGGAAAAACAGGGACAGGGAAAAGGGGGCACCAATCTAAATCCCGACTACCCGGAACGATGACTCCATCCGGGTAATCAGGCGGCGCTACTGCGCTTCGCGCTCAACCGCTTCGCCGGCATCCTGCATATCCCGACCAGCGCCTTCCATGGTGTTACAACCCGCAATGAACAGAACGGCCATACTGAGCAGCAACGATTTGATTGTCAGACTCATAATCAACTCCAATTTGATATTAACCACCTAATTGCAGCACCTAAGACTCAATGGTGCGCTGCCAAACTTTGGACCGCGCGGTGGCACAACAGTTCTATTGGAACATGTTTTCCGCATCATGTTCTGTGAAGCAGCCTAACCCCCTGACCGGGCAGCAGGGCCGAGTGAGCGGACTTATTGCAACGAGGCACGAGCCCAGGGCGCAACGCCCAGCAGGACATCCAGACGTTCAAGCGTCTCAGTCAGCTCACGGCCGCTGTCCGACTGGCAGCCGCTGTCATGTTCCAACACCGACTGTTCAAACGCAGCATTGGTCCAGATTACCGTGTATTGCGGCAAGTCGGCGACACGCGGTTCACAGTCGAGCGTCGACTGGGTGACACCCATCTCAGGCTTCCATGCCGCCAGCCTGGACTGCGCTGCCGCAAAGATCGCCACCTTGTTATTGATCTGTTGCGTGCCCTTGATGCGGGTGTGGCGCACACCATTGAAGTACGTGGCCCCGTTGGCCTCTACCGCGACCTGATACTCCGGGCAGGTGCCAGCGCAGGACCCAACCGAATAACTGATGCGTATCGGATCTACCCCGGTAGCCGCTACTTGCGCAACTTGAGACTGCTGAGCGCAGCCCACCAGGAATAACGGCACAACACAGGCAACCAGGCGAATAATGGCGAATCGATGGGATGGTTGCCGTCGAACACCTTGTGCTGCACGAACGGGCTGACCTGCGCCGAGCCTTCTTCAAGCGAGCCGCCTTCAAGCAAGCCCATTTCAAGCTGCGTCTCCTCGCGCGTGCGGCCGCGCATCAACGCCTCGGTCTGTGCCAGAACGTTGGCGATCAGGATGTCGTGATGTTCCTGCAATTCGGTCGGCGGCTCGACCGAGACGATGAAGTCGGCCGGGACCAGCCGGGTGCCCTGGTGCAGCAGCTGGTAGAACGCGTGCTGGCCGTTGATACCGGTCGCGCCCCAGATGATGGGGCCGGTGGCGTAATCCACCCCCTTGCCATCGCGACCGACCGACTTGCCGTTGCTTTCCATGTCGGCCTGCTGCAGATAGGCGGGCAGGCTGCGAAGATAGTGGTCATACGGCAGGACCACCTGCGATTCGGCGCCGAAGAAATTGTTGTACCACACCCCCAGCAGCGCCAGGATCACCGGCATGTTCCGGTCCAGCGGGGCCGTGCGGAAGTGCGTATCCATCGCGTGCGCACCCGCCAGCAGTTCGTTGAAATGCTCGATGCCAACCGCCAGCACGATCGACAGCCCGATTGCCGACCACAGGGAATAGCGCCCGCCCACCCAGTCCCAGAATTCGAACATGTTGGCCGGGTCGATGCCAAAAGCGGTCACCGCCTCGCGGTGAGTGGACACCGCCACGAAATGCTTCGCGATATGGGATTCCGACTGCGCCTGCGCCAGAAACCAGTTGCGCGCGTAATGCGCATTGGTCATCGTTTCCTGCGTGGTGAAGGTCTTGGATGCCACGATAAACAGCGTCGTCGCCGGATTCAGGCCTTCCAGCGCCTCCATCACATGCGCGCCGTCGACATTGGAAATGAAATGCAGATTCAATCGTGGATGGCGATAGGGTTTCAGCGCCTGCACCACCATCTGCGGCCCCAGGTCGGACCCGCCGATCCCGATATTCACCACATCGGTGATCTGCTCGCCGGTGTAGCCCCGCCACTGCCCGTCGCGCACCTGCCCGGCAAACGCGCCCATCTGCTCGATGACGGCATTCACCTTCGGCATCACATCCTCGCCATCGACCCGCACTGGAGCATTGCTGCGGTTGCGCAGGGCCACATGCAACACGGCACGATTCTCGGTGTGGTTGATCTTGTCGCCGGCGAACATGCGCTCACGCCAAGCCGTCACTCCGGCTTCGTCCGCCAACTGCCCCAACAGGCGCATGGTTTCGGCGTTGATGCGGTTTTTGGAGTAATCCAGCAGCACCTCGCCCACCTGCAGCGAAAATTGCCGGGCACGTGCCGGATCCGCCTTGAACAGGTCGCGCATGTGCGCCTGGGCAATCTGCGCCTGATGCGCCTGCAGCGCCTGGGCTACCGGAAGATGAACCAGCCCCGATGAAGGCTTGTTGTCCTTAAATTCTTGTCCCATAAAAGACATACTGCTCCTTTTTGAAGGATGTCGTCATCCACTTTCTGACAACCACCAGCAACTGCTATGCCACGTAGCCGCACGATTGTTGCGGCCCCGCGACAACGTCACGGAAAGCCACTGGATACGTAAGAATAATTCAACGATTTATATTTTAGGCCCGCCGAAGTGACAGGGCTATTGCAGGTGCTGTCTGCGACAATGCACCAATTTGGTGCCGGGAGGGGGACTCGAACCCCCACACTGTTACCAGCGGCGGATTTTGAATCCGCTGCGTCTACCGATTCCGCCATCCCGGCAAAGGTGCCGGGCGCGAGCGCGTCCGGCGACAGAAGCCGCGCATTATCGCCCAAGGGGGCAAGCTCCCGCAAGGCGATGGTTATAATCGCGCCCCATGCATGTAGCCGATTTTGATTTTGATTTGCCTGAGGCGCTGATCGCGCAGTTTCCGCCTGAGGTACGCGGCGGCAGCCGCCTGCTGCACGTAGGGGGAAACGGCACGCTGACCGACCGCTGGTTTCGCGACCTGCCGAGCCTGCTGGGTCCGGACGACTTGCTGGTGATGAACGACACGCGCGTGATCAAGGCGCGCTTGTTTGGCCACAAGGATTCCGGCGGCAAGGTCGAGTTGCTGGTCGAGCGAGTGGTCGACGAATTCGAGGCGCTGGCCTTCATCCGGGCGAGCCACGCGCCCCAGCCGGGCTCCCGGATTGTGCTGGCCGATGCTGGCACGGTCGAGGTGCTGGCGCGCCAGGACGACCTGACACTGCTGCGTTTTCCGCGCCCGGTGCTGGCGGTGCTGGACCAGCTTGGCCAGCTGCCTTTGCCGCCCTATATCGAGCATCCGCCCACGGCGGACGACGAGGCACGCTATCAGACCGTGTACGCGAACGAGCCCGGCGCGGTGGCCGCGCCAACGGCAGGGTTGCATTTTGACGATGCGATGCTGGACACCCTGCGCGCACAGGGTATGCGGACCGCACAGGTGACCCTTCACGTGGGCGCCGGCACGTTCCAGCCGGTGCGGGTGGATGCCATTGCCGACCACAAGATGCACAGCGAGCGCTACACGATTCCGCAGGCGACCGTCGACGCCATTCGCGACACCCGCGTGCGCGGGGGCCGCGTGGTGGCGGTGGGCACCACCAGCCTGCGCGCGCTGGAAGCCGCTGCCCAATCCGGTGACCTGGCAGCCGGGTCGGACGAAACCGATATTTTCATCACGCCCGGCTACCGCTTCCGGGTGGTCGACGTGCTCCTCACCAACTTCCATTTGCCCAGGTCCACGCTGCTGATGCTGGTCTCCGCGTTTGCAGGCGTCGACACCATTCGCGCCGCCTACGCCCATGCGATTGCCGCGCGCTATCGCTTTTTCAGCTATGGCGATGCGATGCTGCTGGAGCGCCCTCCCCAATGAAATTCGACCTCCTGTCCACGGATGGCGGCGCCCGCCGCGGCCAGCTCCATCTTGCGCACGGCACCGTGCAGACGCCTGTCTTCATGCCGGTGGGCACGTATGGCACGGTAAAAGCCATGTCGCCGGCCGAAATCACCGACATCGGCTTCGAGATGGTGCTCTCCAATACTTTCCATCTGTGGCTGCGGCCGGGACTGGATGTGATCGAACGCTTCGGCGGCTTGCACCGTTTCATGGGATGGGACAAACCCATCCTCACCGATTCGGGCGGTTTTCAGGTATTCAGCCTGGGCAAGCTCAGGAAAATCACCGAGGAAGGGGTGAAGTTCGCTTCCCCGATCAATGGCGACAAACTGTTTCTGACGCCGGAAATCTCGATGCAGATCCAGCGCACGCTGAATTCGGACATCGTGATGATCTTCGACGAATGCACCCCCTACCCCGCGACCGAGCGTGAAGCCGCCGACTCGATGCGAATGAGCCTGAGATGGGCGGCACGCTCGAAAGCCGCGCACGTGGGCAACCCCAATGCCCTGTACGGCATCGTGCAGGGGGGCATGTTCGAGGACCTGCGCGACGAGTCGACGCGCGGCCTGGTCGCCATGGATTTCGACGGTTACGCCATCGGCGGCCTCTCCGTTGGCGAGCCCAAGGACGACATGGCGCGCATCCTGCGCCACACCGCGCCGCAACTGCCCACCAACAAGCCGCGCTACCTGATGGGCGTGGGCACGCCTTCCGACCTCGTGTTCGCGGTCGGCCAGGGCATCGACCAGTTCGACTGCGTGCTGCCGACCCGCAACGCGCGCCACGGCATCCTGTTCACCCGGCGCGGCGAAATCCGCATCCGCAACGCACGCTGGAAGACCGATACGGCGCCGATCGACGATCAATGCAGCTGCCATGCCTGCACCCATTTCAGCCGCGCCTACGTGCACCACCTGATCCGCGCCGGTGAAATTCTTGGCGCGCGGCTGGCCACGATCCACAACCTGCACTACTACCACGGCCTGATGGCCGACATGCGCGCCGCAATCGAGGCCGGCCGCTTCGCCGACTTCACAGCGGCGTTTCATGAGTTGCAAAGCCGCGGGTGGTAGAATCGCCCGGTTTGAATTGATTTGACCTGATCCGGAGCTTCCCCATGATATCTCTTGCCCACGCGCAAGCCGCCGCCCCCGCCTCAGCCGGCTTTGCCGATTTTCTGCCGCTGATCATTATTTTCATCCTGTTCTGGTTCATGCTTATCCGCCCGCAGATGAAGCGCGCCAAGGAGCAGAAACAGATGCTGTCCGAATTGTCCAAAGGCGATGAAGTCGTGACGGCCAGCGGCCAGGTCGGCAAGGTTTCCAAGATCGGCGAGCAGTATGTGTCGCTGGAAATCGCCGACGGCGTGGTCACCCTGGTCCAGAAATCGGCCGTGCAGACGCTGTTGCCGAAGGGCACGATCAAAACCCTGTAAGGCGTAAGAGGTGGGGTGGCCTGCCGCCTCACCCTCTCCTCACCCTTGACACTCGACCCTTCAACGACAACATGAATCGATTCCCGCTCTGGAAATATGTGCTCATCGGCGCCACGCTGGTAGCTGCCTTCCTGTTCACCCTGCCCAACTTCTTTGGTGAAGTACCGGCAGTGCAGCTTTCGCCCTTGCGCTCAAGCGACAAGGTCGACACCGCGCTGCTCGACCGGGTCGAATCAGCGTTGAAATCCGCACAGGTGCCGTATGACGGGGTCGAACTGACCGGCAACAGCGTCAAGGTGCGCTTTGCCAGCACGGATATCCAGATCAGGGCCAAGGACGTGCTGCAAACCAGCCAGGGGGATCGTTACACCGTGGCGCTCAACCTGGTGTCGGCCTCCCCGTCCTGGCTCACCTCGATTCATGCGTTGCCGATGTATCTGGGACTGGATCTGCGCGGCGGGGTGCATTTCCTGCTTGAAGTCGATATGAAAGCCGCGCTGGAAAAAGCGGCCATCCGTTACCAGAACGATTTCCGCACCGAGCTGCGCAGCGACAAGATCCGCTACGGCCGCATCAGCCGCGAAGGCAACGCCGTGACCGTGCACTTCTCCACCCGCGATCAGCGCGATGCCGCGGCCAACAAGCTGGGTACGGCGTTCACCGACCTGGCGTTCCTCCCAGAAGACCAGGCCGAGGGCTTTACCCTGACCGCCCGCCTGAAGCCCGAAGCGGAGAAGCAGGTGCAGGAATTTGCCCTGCAGCAAAACATCACCACGCTCCGCAACCGGGTCAACGAACTCGGCGTGGCCGAACCCGTGATCCAGCAACAGGGCGACAACCGCGTAGTGGTGCAGTTGCCCGGCGTGCAGGACACCGCCAAGGCCAAGGACATTCTGGGCCGCACCGCCACGCTGGAAATCCGCATGGTCGACGAGCAGGCCGATCCGCTTGCGGTCGAGCAGGGTCAGGCGCCCTTCGGCGCCGAAATCGTGGCCAGCCGCGAAGGCGGCAAGATCGCCGTGAAAAAAGACGTGGTACTGACCGGCGACTCGATCACCGATGCCTCGCCCGGCTTTGACAACACCAGCGGCCAGGCTGCGGTCCATATCAACCTGGACGGCAAGGGCGCGCGCATCTTCAAGGACGTGACACGCGAAAGCGTCGGCAAGCGCATGGCCATCCTGCTGATCGAAAAGGGTCGCGCCGAAGCCATCACCGCGCCGGTGATTCGCGAGGAAATTGGCGGCGGCAGGGTGCAGATCACCGGCATGGAAACCGCGCAGGAAGCCTCCGACGTGGCGCTGCTGCTGCGCGCCGGCGCCCTCGCCGCACCGATGCAGATCATCGAGGAACGCACCGTCGGCCCCAGCATGGGCAAGGAAAACATCGACAAGGGTTTCAACTCCAACATCTGGGGCTTTTGTGCCGTCGTCACCTTCATGATTTTCTATTACCGGGTATTCGGCATCTTTTCCTCGGTGGCACTGGCAATCAACGGTTTCTTCCTGATCGCGCTGCTGTCGATGTTGCAGGCCACCCTCACCTTGCCGGGGATGGCGGCGATTGCGCTAACCCTCGGCATGGCCATCGACGCCAACGTACTGATCAACGAGCGTATTAGAGAAGAGTTACGCAATGGATCCACCCCGCAGGCGGCGATCAGCGCCGGCTACGACCGGGCCTGGGACACGATTCTGGATGCCAACGTCACCACCCTGATTGCCGGCATCTCGCTGTTCTGGCTTGGATCAGGTCCGGTGCGCGGATTTGCCGTGGTGTTGTGCCTCGGCATTCTCACCTCGATGTTCAGCGCCGTGACGGTGTCGCGTGCGATGGCCAACCTCACCTATGGCCGCCAGGCACGCCTGGCCAAGCTCTCGATTTAAGGCACGACCATGCTCGAATTCTTCCCTTTCCATAAAACCATTCCCTTCATGAGTTGGGGGAAGGCGACGACGGCGATTTCGCTGATCACCTTCGTCTTTTCCGTATGGGCACTGTGGGACAGAGGCCTGAACCTGGGCGTTGACTTCACCGGCGGCACCGTCATCGAGGTGAGTTACGACCAGCCCGCCAATCTACCGGCTGTTCGCAGCGCGTTGGAGAAAACCGGCCTGCCGGAAGTGACCGTGCAAAACTTCGGCACCAGCCGCGATGTGCTGATCCGCCTGCCGGTCAAGGATGGCGCCAATGCCGCACAAACCAGCAACAAGGTGATGGCCGCGCTGACCGCAGCCGACCCCGGCGTCGAACTCAAGCGGGTCGATTTTGTCGGCCCCCAGGTCGGCAAGGAACTCTACGATAGTGGCGCGCTGGCCCTGCTGGTGGTTGCCTTCGGCATCATGGCCTATCTGGCGATCCGGTTTGAGTGGCGTTTTGCCGTGGCCGGCATGCTGGCCAACATGCACGACATCGTCATCATCCTGGGCCTGTTCGCGTTCTTCCAGTGGGAGTTCACGCTGACGGTGCTGGCCGGCGTGCTGGCGATTCTGGGTTACTCGGTCAACGAATCAGTCGTGATCTTCGACCGTATCCGTGAAAACATCCGCAAGATGCGCGGCGCCACGATCCCGCACATCATCGATGAAGCCATCACCCGCACCATGAGCCGCACCGTCATCACCCACGGGTCAACCCAGATCATGGTGCTGTCGATGCTGTTTTTCGGCGGTGAAGCGCTGCATAACTTCGCGCTCGCGCTCACCATCGGCATCATGTTCGGCATCTACTCATCGGTGCTGGTGGCCTCGCCGCTGCTTCTGATGTTCGGCATCAAACGCGAGCACTTCATCAAACCGGTGGAGAAAAAGGAAGAAGCCGTCGTGTAATACGCGGCCGGCCTGAACCTGTTAATGGGCGGCTTTCGGGCCGCTCATTTTTTTGGGCCGGCGGCGGCCTCGACCATCAGGCGCTTCATCTCGGCCACGGCATCGCGCCAGCCGACGAAAAGCGCATGCGCCACAATTGCATGGCCGATGTTGAGCTCATGGATACCGGACAACGCTGCAATCGGCTGCACGTTATGGTAAGTCAGGCCATGTCCGGCATTGACCGTCAGGCCAATGCCGCAGCCATAGGCCACAGCCTTGCGGATCCGTTCAAACTCAAGCTCACGCGCAGCTTCGGTCGACGCATCGGCATACGCGCCGGTGTGGATCTCGACCACCGGCGCACCGGCTGCACGGGCCGCGTCAAGCTGCGCCATATCCGGATCGATGAACAGGGACACCCGGACACCGGCCTCCGCCAGACGCGTACAGGCCGCCTTGATTTTAGGCAACTGCCCGGCCACGTCGAGTCCGCCTTCGGTTGTCAGTTCTTCGCGCTTTTCGGGCACCAGGCAGACATCCTGCGGCCGGGTGGCGATGGCGATGGCGAGCATTTCATCGGTGACCGCCATTTCCAGATTCATCTTGGTTTTCAGGACCTGCCGCAGGATGGCGACGTCGGTGTCCTGGATGTGCCGTCGGTCTTCGCGCAGGTGCAGCGTGATCGAGTCCGCCCCGGCGGTTTCCGCCAGCAATGCGGCCTCGACCGGACTGGGATAGCGTGTGTTCCGCGCCTGGCGCAGGGTGGCGATATGGTCGATATTGACGCCGAGATAAATGCTCATGGATTCAGTTCGGTGAGGTCGCGTAAAAGCTGGCGAGTATAAAGCGGCTTGCTGCCGAGCGTGTGGTTGATGAGCGCACGCATCAGCGCCTTGGATTCAATCATGGTTGACGGACTTTCGAAGTGGTCGGCGGCCAGATCGATCAGGGTCTGTCCGGAAACCGGGCAGCCCGCGTAGCCCTCCGCACGCAGCGCACCCCGCTCGGGCTGGAACACATATCGGATGCCTGGCTCAATCGGCGCGCCGGTTTCAGCCTCCACGTCGAACGTGGCGCCATAACCGATCTCGCCCAGAAGATTTTTCTCAAAGCGCCGCAAGATCCGTTCGAAGAAAATTGCACGGTCTTCGGTGCGGCAACATTCCCCCGCCAGTTGCCCGAGCGTGGCGATGTAACGGTCATACAACACCTCGTGCGCATCGCCACGCGCCAGCAGCCGAAGCAGCAATTCATTGAGATAAAACCCGCACATCAGCGCACGCCCCTGTGGGGGGGGGGCGCCACCCTGCCATTCGGCAGTGTGCAGGGTTTTCAAGTCGGATTTTCCAAACCACGACAGCAACAATGGGGTGAACGGTTGAACCAGTCCGCGCAGCGCCGAGGCCGGGCGGCGCGCGCCCCGTGCGATCAGCGCCACCCGGCCATGGCTGCGGGTAAACACTTCCGCCACCACGCTGGTTTCCTTGAAAGGATATGTGTGGAGGATAAAGCCGGGTTCGTTGTTGATACGGGCGTCGGAAGTCATCAAGACTGGTATCCGCGAAGGACACAAAGAGTCGCGAAGTGAAAGATGACAAGTGAATACTTCACGGTTTTGCCTTTCTTCTCGCCCCTTTGCGTCCTTCGCGGATAAAGGAGTTCAGCTCAGCCCGAGTGATTTCAGCATCCGCACGTCATCGGACCAGCCGCCCTTGACCTTGACCCAAACCTCCAGGTACACCTTGCCGTCGAACGCGCGTTCCATGTCGAGGCGGGCCTGGGTGGAAATTGTCTTGAGCTTCTCGCCACCCTTGCCGATGATGATCGGCTTGTGACTGTCACGATCCACCAGAATGGTTGCGAAGATACGGCGCAGGTTGCCTTCCTCTTCGAATTTGTCGATCGTCACCGCAACCGCGTAGGGAATCTCCTCGCCGCACAAGCGAAAAACTTTCTCGCGGATCAGTTCAGCGGCGAGCTGGCGTTCGGTCTGGTCGGTCACGTGATCCTCGTCGAACAGCGGCATGTTTTCCGGCAGATGCGACTGCAGGGTTTGCAACAGTTCGTCGAGATTGCTGCCCTGCTTGGCCGACACCGGCACAATTTCGGTGAACGCATGGGCGGCAGCGGCTTCCTGCAAATATGCCATCAACTCCGCGCGATCCTTGATCTGGTCGATCTTGTTCACCACCAGGATCAACGGGCGGTCCTTCGGCAACAACTCCATCACCTGAAGATCCTCTTTCTTCAAGCGCCCGGCCTCCACCAGCACCAGCACGACGTCGGTGTCGGACAGCGTTTCGCGCACCCGCTTGTTCATCGCGCGGTTCATGGTGCTGGCGTAGCGAGTCTGGAATCCAGGCGTATCGACAAACACGAACTGGGCCTCGTCGGTGGTGTGGATGCCCATTACGCGGTGACGCGTGGTTTGCGCCTTCCTCGACGTGATGCTGATTTTTTGTCCGACGATACGGTTCAGCAACGTGGATTTGCCGACATTGGGCCGACCGACGATGGCGATGAGGCCACACTTGAATTCATTCATATTGGGTAACAATTATTGTTGCAATGCGGCGCACGCCTGGCGCGCGGCCTTCTGCTCGGCTGCACGGCGGCTTTTGCCGACGCCGCGCGTGCTGAGCACCGGTTTCACCAGCACGCATTCGACGATAAAACTCTGGTCATGGGCTTCGCCCTGCGTATCAACCAGACGGTAGCTTGGCAGCGGCAAATGACGTGACTGCAACAATTCCTGCAACTGGGTCTTGGCGTCCTTGCCCGATGCCTTGGGGTCGATTTTTTCCACCAACGGATCAAACAGACCGCGGATCACGCGCTGCGCCTCGTCAAACCCGGCATCGAGAAAAATCGCGCCGAACAGGGATTCCAGCGCATCGGCCAGTATCGAGGGGCGGCGAAACCCGCCGCTTTTCAGTTCGCCCTCGCCCAGACGCAGGGTTTCTCCGAGTTGCAGCCCGGCTGCGATATCGGCCAGGGTTTCCTGGCGTACCAGATTGGCACGCAGGCGCGACAGGCTGCCTTCAGGCAAAGCGGGAAACGCATCGTAAAGGGCGCGGGCGACGGTGCAGTTCAATACCGAGTCCCCAAGGAATTCGAGACGCTCATTGTTGACCGAGCCGAAACTGCGGTGCGTCAGTGCCTGAACCAGCAGTTCAGGCCGGACGAAAGTGTAGCCCAGCGCCTGCTGCAGGCGCTGGTGAAGCAAGGGGTTATTCAATCTGGCTGGGCACGGCGTTGGGGTCGGTGCTGGCGCTGAAATCCGCGACCACGCTGGTATTGCCCAAGAGTTTGGCGCGGAATGCGTATTCGACGGAGACGACCGTGGTGCCCCCTCGTCGGTCAATGAGGATGTCTTCAGGCTTGACCGCGGTCACGTAACCGACTCCGGCGCGACGTGCAAAATCACTGCGAATTTCGGCATTGCTTTTCGACTTGAGATCAAGTTCCGCACCCATCGCGGCAATGATTTTTTTCACCGAGAAGAACTCGATGTAGGCCGGCACCAGTTTCATTGCCAACATGGCCGCAAAAACCAGCACCACGGCGGCGAACAAAAAGCCAATCATGGTCAGGCCGCGTTGTCGGGTGGGGAAGGTGCGAAAGCGCTGCATGGTATCTCCCTATCGTATGCTGGTGCCGATGCGGCCCAAATCGTCAAAGTTCATCCAGATGAAGAAGGCTTTGCCGACAATATTCCTGTCCGGCACAAAACCCCAGTAGCGACTGTCATTGCTGGCGTCGCGGTTGTCGCCCATCATGAAATACTGCCCGTCCGGAACCTTGCAGACAAAGCCCTCACCTTCGGCATTGTAGGAGCAGTTTTCGCGATAGGGAAAGTCCATCACCTGGGGCGGATAGACGGCGGGCTTGCCCGGCTCGGTCATCATGCTGTGACCCACGCCATTAAGGCGCTCTTCAAACACCATAGCCGTCACGTAATTCAGCCCATTTCCGACATAACTATACGTTCCGGTCGAACTGGCAGGCACAGGCTTACCGTTGATGCTGAGTTTCTTGTCACGGTATTCGACCACGTCACCTGGCACGCCCACCACGCGCTTGATGTAATCCAGGCCAGGATCGTCCGGATAGCGAAACACCATCACGTCGCCCCGCTCGGGGGTATTCATCTCGACAATTTTCTGATTGAGGACCGGCAGGCGGATGCCATAGGTGTATTTGTTGACCAGAATGAAATCGCCGATCAACAGGGTCGGCAGCATCGATCCGGACGGAATCTTGAACGGCTCGACCAGGAATGAACGCAGGGCGAAGACCACCAGAATAACCGGGAAAAAGCTCTTGGCATATTCAACCAGCAACGGCTCCCTGGCATCTTTGCTGCGGCCACGCTTCAGCACCAGCGCATCGAGCAGCCAGATACCGCCGGTGACAGCCAGCGCGAGAAAAAGAATGAGAGCGAAGTTCATGGTGATTACTTGTCCGAGACCTGAAGGATCGCAAGAAAGGCTTCTTGCGGGATTTCGACGTTACCGACCTGTTTCATGCGGCGCTTGCCGGCTTTCTGTTTCTCCAGCAGTTTCTTCTTGCGGGTAATGTCGCCACCGTAGCACTTGGCCAGCACGTTCTTGCGCAACGCCTTGACGTTTTCGCGCGCGATGATATTGGCGCCAATCGCGGCCTGCACCGCCACATCGAACATCTGGCGCGGAATAAGCTCGCGCATCTTCGAGGCCAGTTCACGCCCGCGATACACGCTGGTGGCACGGTGAACGATCAGCGACAACGCATCGACTTTCTCGTTGTTCACCAGAATGTCGAGCTTGACCAGATCGCCCGCGCGGTATTCCTTGAACTCGTAGTCGAGCGAAGCGTACCCGCGACTGGTCGATTTCAGCTTGTCGAAGAAGTCCATCACCACTTCGTTCATCGGCAGGTCATACACGAGCATGACCTGCCGGCCGTGGTACTGCATATTCACCTGCATTCCGCGCTTCTGGTTGCACAGGGTGATGACGTTTCCAACGTATTCCTCGGGCACGAAAATCGTCGCGGTGATGATCGGCTCGCGAATTTCCTCGATCTTCGACAATTCGGGCAGCTTGAACGGGTTCTCGACGCTCAGCATCGTGCCGTCCTTCATCAGCACTTCGTACACCACCGTCGGCGCGGTGGTGATGAGATCCATGTTGTACTCGCGCTCCAGCCGCTCCTGCACGATATCCATGTGCAGCAGGCCGAGGAAGCCGCAGCGGAAGCCGAAGCCCAGCGCCTGCGAAACCTCGGGTTCGAACTGCAGTGCCGCGTCGTTCAGCTGCAGCTTGGACAGCGCGTCGCGCAGCGACTCGAAATCGTGCGATTCGACCGGATACAGCCCGGCAAACACTTGCGACTGCACCTTCTTGAAGCCGGGCAAGGGCTCTTTGGCAGGATTGTCGAGCAGGGTGATGGTGTCACCCACCTGCGCGGATTTCAGTTCCTTGATACCCGCGATCACAAAGCCGACCTCGCCCGCCGAAAGCTGCGGGCGGTCAATCGACTTGGGGGTGAACACGCCGACATGCTCGGTCAGGTGCTGGGCGCCGGTCGCCATGAAGCGGATCTTGTCCTTGGGCTTCAACATGCCATCGACGACGCGCACCAGCATCACCACGCCGACGTAGTTATCGAACCACGAATCGATGATCAGCGCTTTCAGTGGCCCCTCCTCGTTGCCACGCGGCGGTGGCACCTGTTTCACCACCACCTCAAGGATTTCCGGAATACCGATCCCCGATTTGGCGGACGCGCGCACCGCGTCGCTGGCATCAAGCCCGACAATATCTTCGATTTCGTCGGCCACGCGATCCGGATCAGCTGCCGGCAAATCGATCTTGTTCAGCACCGGAATGACTTCCACACCAAGATCGATCGCAGTGTAGCAATTGGCCACGGTCTGGGCCTCCACCCCCTGCGAGGCATCGACCACCAGCAACGCACCCTCGCACGCCGACAGCGAACGACTGACCTCGTAGGAAAAGTCCACATGGCCCGGCGTGTCGATCAGGTTCAGGCGATAGGTTTTGCCATCCTGCGCCTTGTAGGTCAGCGCAGCAGTCTGCGCCTTGATGGTGATGCCGCGCTCCTTCTCCAGGTCCATGGAATCGAGCACCTGCGCCGCCATTTCGCGGTCGGACAGGCCGCCGCATTGATGGATCAGGCGGTCGGCAAGCGTGGACTTGCCGTGGTCAATATGGGCGATGATGGAAAAATTACGGATCAGATTCTGCGACACAGCAAAACGGGCACGTTTCCGTGCCCGACTAGGGATGAGATAACTGCGCGAATTTTAACGGATTTCAGGCATGGGCGCTTAGCCATTGCTGAAACGCGGACAGATTGAGTCGATGGCGGCAAATCTCGGTGTCGCCATCGAACAACAGCGGCACATCCCAGCCATATTGTTCCTTGAGCGTGCGGTCTGCATCCACATCGACGGACACCAGGCGATGGCGGGTGCCCGCAAGGACCGACTCAACAGCTGCCGCCATCTCCTCGCACAGCGGGCAATCCGCCCGTGTATAGAGGATCAGCCCCTTACTCACCCGTGATTTTCAACGGGATATACATCGACCCCTCGCCGCGACGCACCAGGAGGGCTGCACTCTTGCCCGCCGGCACCGCGGCCATGGCCTTGCGGAAGCTGTCCACGCTGGCGACCTTGATGTTGTTCACCGCCAGAATCACGTCGCCGACGCGAATGCCCGCACGCGCGGCATCGCCCCTCGCATCCTCCACCAGCACACCATGATCGATGGCCAGTTCACGCTGCTGCTCCTTGTTGAGTTCGGCCAGCGCCAACCCACCCCGCGAGAAGGATTTGCTGCTTTTGTCAGCCGCGGCGCCTTCTGCCTGCAACTCACCCAGCACCACGCTCAGATGCTGGATTTGCCCTTTGCGCCAGACTTGCACCGGGATTTTGGTGCCCGGTTTGCTCTGACCGACCATGCGCGGCATGTCACGGGAGTTTTCCACGTTCTTGCCATCAAAGGTCAAAATCACGTCAGCCGACTGCAGGCCCGCCTTCTGCGCGGGACTGTCCTCCTGCACCTGCGACACCAGCGCACCGCGAGGACGGTCCAGGCCGAACGAGTCGGCCAGATCGGCGGTCACCTCCTGGATCACCACGCCTAGCCAGCCACGTGAAACCCTGCCGCCGCTTTTCAGCTGATCCACCACTTCCATCGCCACGTCGATCGGGATCGCGAACGAGACTCCCTGATACCCGCCGTTACCACTATAAATCTGCGAGTTCATGCCAACCACTTCGCCCTGCATGTTGAATAACGGCCCGCCCGAATTTCCCGGATTGATCGGTACATCGGTTTGGATGTAAGGTACATAGTTTTCCGACGGCAGCGCGCGGCCCTTGGCCGACACGATGCCGGCCGTGACCGAATTCTCGAAACCGAACGGCGAACCGATGGCCGCCACGGCTTCACCCACGCGCAGCTTGGCAGGGTCGCCCATCTTGACGCTGGGCAGGTTGCTGGCCGGGATCTTGATGACGGCCACGTCGCTGCGGGTGTCGGTTCCCACCACCTTGGCCGAGAACGTGCGCTTGTCGATCAGCTTGACCACCACTTCATCCGCGTTCTTGACCACGTGGGCATTGGTCAGGATATAGCCGTCGCTGCTGACGATGAAGCCGGAGCCTGCCCCACGCTTGGGAACGTCCCGCATCGGACCCTCCCGGTTCGGGTGACCGGGAAAGAAGCGGCGGAAAAACTCCTGCAGCTCTTCCTCGTCGGGGAGGACGAACGGCAGGCCTTCCGAACTGCGTTTTTCGAGCTTGGTGGTGCTGATATTGACCACTGCGGGGCCCTGCTTCTCGACCAGGTCGGCCAAATCCACCCTGTCCTTGGCCTGCACCGGGGTCACCAAGGCAAACACCAGCGCTGTTGCTGCCAGAATCGTTCTCATAATGGCTCTCCTTTTATCTGATGAATCAAGTTTTTGTCTTCGCGCCGAAGCACCACCGGGCGTGCCGTCCGTCCGCCGCGCCCAGTCAGCCAGCCCAGCGCGCCCCCCAGCAGCATGCCCGTCAGCGCAGAACCGTCGCCCGGCGCCACCGTCTGCGCCAGCAGTGCGCCTGCCAGCATCAATCCCAAGGGCAGCCCATACGCGCGAAGGGCGCTTTTGAGCACGCTGCCGTCGGCAATGCCCACAACGATGCGGTCTCCCGGCGAAAGCGACAAGTCGCAGTCAACCAGGAACAGTCGCGGCTTGCGCTGAAACAACTCGGCAATTCGCCGCGACGAACATCCCTGACCACCGCAGGTGCCGCATCCCGATGGTTCGACCGCCTGCACCCAGACGCCGTCTGACGCGGTTTTGACGACCTTGGCCGTTTGCTCCAGCATCGATCTGCTTACCGTCGTACGACCGAGTTGCCGGTTTCGATCAGTGCCTTGTTCGGCACCTCGCCCATCGTTGTCACCGTGTAGCCATCGACCAGGCGTGCATACACGCTGATCGCACCTTCGGCAGTCAGGCCATGCAAGCTGTGGGTCGGGCCATCTTCCGGCTCGATGAACATCGACAGCACGCCCAGTCCATCCGAGAACACCAGATGGGTCACGGGTTCCTGCTTGCCTGGCAAGGTGCGCATCGCCGCCTGAACCTGCTGAAATCCGGGCGGAGGCGTCACGCGCCATGCCGTATCGGGCGATTTACCCATGCCTGCTTTCAGGAGCGTTTTGCCTGCCAGGTCATTCTGGAACTGGCTGATGTCGGGTGCCTTGCCGATCTGGACTTCCGAGAAAACGAACATCGACACCACACCACCATTGCTGTTGACGATACGCGACTTGAGCGGCAGGCCGGTTTGCCGGTCCAGCCACAGGACAAAGGCGTGACGGTAGTCGTCGCGCGGGTTCAGTATCAGCACCTGGCAACGACGCCCGGCCACACGATCGCTTCCGCCAAATTTCACGTCGTAATAATTGAGCAATGTGGCGGGTTGTGCGGGCAACAAGGCCGGAAAGAAACGGCGCGGCGCATCCCGCTCCAACCTGACGTGCTTGCCATCCGGGAGATGACAGTACACGTCATTATTGACCCGCAGGAAGCGGCGCGGCGTGCCATCCAGCACCTCGACTTTTTCGAATCTCCCGCCCGCGTCGATCCGATTCTGCACACGCAGCACCTCAACGTGCTCGCCATGGTGATAGACGTAGACGCCACTGTAGTTCAGTTGCCTGGCTGCGGCCGATCCACGGTTGAGCCAGTCAAGCGGAGAGGCCGCCTGCGCCGTTGCAGAGAGCGCCATCAAACCGGCAAGCCCGACGGCCAGCCAGCCCTGCCGCCCAACCCGGTTCAACCATCCCGAATTCAAAGCAAACACCGAACGCATCAACGCTGCTCCACCGCAACCGCACGCTGGTAAGGAGAAACCACTGCCATCGGTGCGAATTCCTGGTGCACCACCAGATACGGGGTCAGGTGCGTCTCGCTGTAAGGTGACTCCTCTCCCATCGAGGCTTGCTGGAACGCCGGCGTCGCGAATGTCGGCGCCTTGGCCATCGAGGCGGCGTCTGGCGCATCCGCCATCATTCCGGTAACAGATATCACGCCCCAGACCGCCAGGCTGGCAAACGACGCGACCGCCACCCGCTGAGCCCATACGCCACGGCGCGGAGCGAGCACGGTAGGCTCGTCAGCCAGTTGTGCCGAGAAACGGGCCATGAAGTCATCCTGGGCTGGAGCCACGCCCCGCATCAGGTCGCCCACCAAATGGTATTCCGACCAGCGCTGTCGCATGACATCGTCGCTTTTTAGCGCCGCGATGCAGGCCTCGGTGTCGGCACGCGGTGCTTCACCGTCGAGCGCGGTGGACAACATCAACAGGCGCTCGTCGGCCGCCTCGCGGGCATGGGAAAGGGTGTCTGATTTGAGAAGTGCTGACATGGTTACCACCTTTTATCCTGACTCGTGCCCAGCATCGGGCGTAACTTGACTGCAATCGCCTCGCGCGCCCGGAAAATCCGTGAGCGCACGGTGCCGATCGGGCATTCCATCATCTGGGCGATGTCCTCGTAGCTCATGCCTTCGATTTCGCGCAGCGTGATGGCCGTCCTCAATTCCTCCGGCAGCGCATCGACTGCCTCGTTCACAGCTTGGGCGATCTGTTTGGTCTGGAGTTCCGCATCCGGCGTCGAGATATCGCGCAACATGTCGCCGTCATCGTAATTCTCCGCGTCTTCGGCCAGCACATCGCTCGATACCGGCTGGCGTTTGCGTGCCACCAGAAAATTCTTCGCGGTGTTCACGGCGATGCGATACAGCCAGGTATAGAACGCGCTTTCGCCACGAAACCCCGGCAAGGCGCGATACGCCTTGATAAATGCTTCCTGCGTAATGTCTTCCACCTCCGCCGCATCGCGCACCATGCGCGACAGCAGGCGCCCGAGCTTGCGGTGATATTTGATCACCAGCAACTCGAATGCCCGTTTGTCGCCCTGCTGGGCGCGTTCGACCAACACCTGGTCCAGTTCGCGGTCCGACATATCTTCCTACTGTTTTTTGTATAGGTTGAAAGTATACGTGACCGTGCCTACTGGCGTATCTGAGCTGCACCGGGCGATAAAGTTCACTTCCAATCAGGGTTGTTCGGGCGCGCACCAAGCCTGCTATCATCACGCGGCCACCATGCATACACACGACGTCCTCATCATCGGCAGCGGCCTCGCCGCGCTGACCACCGCGCTCAAGCTTGCCGACCAGCGTCGCGTCGCCATTGTCACCAAGCGCCAGATGACGGACGGCGCCAGCGGCTGGGCGCAAGGCGGCATCGCCGCCGCTGTCGACAGCGGCGACTCGATCGAGGCGCACGTTCACGACACCCTGGTCGCCGGAATGGGGCTGTGCGATGAAGCGGTCACCCGGCTGGTGGCCAGCCAGGCGCGCGAGATGATCACCTGGCTGTCACGCAACGGGGTGCCGTTCACGCCCGACCCGCAGACCCCGGACGGTCTGCATCTCGCGCGCGAAGGCGGCCATTCCAGGCGTCGCGTGGTGCATGTGGACGATGCCACCGGTCATGCCGTCCAGACCAGCCTGCTCGACCGTGTGCGCGCCCACCCCAATATCGACACTTTCGAACAGCACGTTGCGATCGACCTCATCACCGGCAAGCGTGCCGGCGGACGGGAGCGGCAAGTGCATGGCGTGTATGCGCTGAACAAGGGCAGCGGTGAAGTGGAAACCTTCTCCGCCGGTCACACCGTCCTCGCCACAGGCGGCGCCGGCAAGGTGTATCTCTATACGACCAACCCCGACACCGCGACCGGCGATGGCATCGCAATGGCCTGGCGCGCCGGCTGCCGGGTAGCCAACCTCGAATTCGTCCAGTTCCACCCCACCTGCCTGTACCACCCGCACGCCAAATCCTTCCTCATTACGGAAGCTGTGCGGGGCGAGGGCGGGCACTTGCTGCTCCCCGACGGCAGCCGCTTCATGCAGTTTCACGACGAGCGCGCCGAGCTTGCTCCGCGCGATGTAGTCGCCCGCGCGATTGACTTCGAGATAAAAAAGCGCGGCATCGACTGCGTCTACCTCGACATCA
Source organism: Thiobacillus sp. (assembly GCA_046484355.1). Taxonomy (GTDB): domain Bacteria; phylum Pseudomonadota; class Gammaproteobacteria; order Burkholderiales; family Thiobacillaceae; genus Thiobacillus. The sequence continues at coordinate 46,906 of JAWOJD010000060.1, read as the reverse complement.
GCCACAAGCCGGCCGACTTCGTGCGTGAGCATTTCCCCACGATTCATCGCCGCTGCCTCGAACTGGGCATCGACATCACGAAGCAGCCGATCCCCGTGGTGCCGGCGGCGCACTACACCTGCGGGGGCGTGGTTACCGATATGAACGCGCGCACCGACCTCTGCAACCTGCATGCGGTCGGCGAAGTCACCTTCACCGGCCTGCACGGCGCCAACCGGCTGGCATCGAACTCGCTGCTGGAATGCCTGGTATTCGGCCACGCCGCCGCCGCCGACATTCTGGCCACCCCGCCCGCTCCGGCGCTCGCCCTGCCGCCGTGGGACGCCTCGCGCGTCACCGATCCCGACGAAGAGGTGGTGATTTCGCACAACTGGGACGAGCTGCGCCGCTTCATGTGGGACTACGTCGGCATCGTGCGCACCAACAAGCGGCTGACGCGCGCCACCCACCGCATCCGGCTGCTGCGGGACGAAATCGATGAGTTCTATCGCAATTTCCGGGTCAGCAACGACCTGATCGAGTTGCGCAATCTGGTGCAAAGCGCCGACCTCATCATCCGCTCGGCCCAACTGCGCCAGGAAAGCCGCGGCCTGCACTACAGCCGCGACTACCCTGACATGCTGCCGGTTGCCGGCAACACCGTGCTCAATCCGCGTCCCGGGATCCAGTGTCCGAGCGTGTGTGGCGCGCCCAGCGAAGCGACACCCTGAGCCGGCGCAAGGCATCCACCTCCGCGCTGTCGGGCAGCAGCGTCAGCGTACGCACCCTGCCTTCCATTCCCCGGACACGCAACACGATCAGGAACATGGAGACGAAACTGTCACCCAGCACTTCGACCTCCCGCCATTCCGCCGTGTCGTCCCGGGATTGCAGTCGGCCGTCGACAGCGATGCGAAGGGTCGCACCCACGTTTGCCCGATGCCAGCTCCACCCGCTCACCCCCGTCACAGCCGCCGCCAGTGTCCACTGCAGGGCTCCCGGCACAGCCGCAAGGTAAATGGCGAATAGCGCCAGCGCCGTCATCCCCAATAGCAACAGCCTCAACAGGCGTGAGGGTTTGAGTTCAATCTCGCGCATCAGCGTGTACACTTTTGAGCTTCATCGCATCTCTTAACGAACGGATAGCATCGTGATCGAATCCTGGAAAACCCTGTTGCTCGCGCAAGGCGCAACCCTCGAAAACAGCACTGTGCTTCATTATGGCGACCCTGCCGCCGAGCGCGCAGCTGCCGCAGACGGCACGATTGTCGCGGATTTATCCCAGCTTGGCGTCATCGCATTCCGCGGCGATGACACCGCCACTTTTTTGCAGGGCCAGCTTACCAACGACATGCGCGCGCTTCAGGTGAACGGGGCGCAATGGAACGGCTACTGCAGCCCCAAGGGGCGTCTTCTCGGGAATTTCCTGGTGTGGCGCCAGGGGGAGGATTATTGCCTGCAACTGTCCGGCGACATCCTGGCGGGCGTGCAGAAGCGGCTGTCCATGTTCATCCTGCGCGCGAAGGTCAAAGGACGTGATGCCAGCGATGAAACCGTGCGGCTGGTGGTGGCCGGCAAGCAGGCGCTGGCTGCGGTGAGCGCCGCGATGGGTGGCGTACCCGACGCTGCGATGCATTCGCTCGCCACCGATAAGGGGCAGGTGATCCGGGTGGGCGAGGATAAATTCGTCCTCTCGGTCGTGCCCGATCACGCCGAGGAAGTGTGGCTGGGGCTGCGCGAATCCGCCACGCCGGTAGGCGCGCCGGTATGGGACTGGCTGCGCCTCAGCGCTGGGATTCCCATGATCGTTGCCGCGACACAGGAGCTATTCGTGCCCCAGATGGTCAACCTCGAGGCCATCGGCGGCGTCAGCTTCCAGAAAGGCTGTTATCCCGGCCAGGAAATCGTTGCGCGCAGCCAGTATCTGGGAAAACTCAAGCGGCGCATGTTCCTGGCCCATGTCGATGCCGCACCCGCGCCCGGAGACCCCCTCTACAGCGCCGACCACGACGGCCAGTCCACCGGCACCATCGTCAACGCCGCACCGGCCCCGACCGGGGGCTTCGACGTTCTGGCCGTCGTCCAGGTCGATAGCGCCAGAACCCAGACCCTGCACCTGAAGGCAGCCGATGGTGCCGCGCTCAGCCTGAAGCCGCTGCCTTACGCGCTTCCGGAATAGGGTGAAGAACGCGTACATCTATTACCGCATCGATCCCGAGCAAACCAGTCGGGCAGCAACCCGGATCGATGCATTGTTGCGCGACATGGCGCCGCATTGCAGCCAGCCGCCACGCCGATTCAACCGCTGCGATGAACCGGCGATGTGGATGGAAATCTACGAAGGCATTGCCGACTTCGCTGCATTTGACGCCGCCCTGAACAGGGCGATCCTAAGTTGCGACTGTGCCGCGTTCACCCGGGGCGAGCGGCATCTGGAGTGTTTCAGCGCGCCTGCCCCGATTGCCTGAATACGCCTTGCGCCCGGGACAGAATCAGTCTGTTTCCTCGACTGGAACCCGTGCCGCCAGGGCGCATAGCAGTTCATAGCTGTTGGTGCCGGCAGCGGCTGCCACCTCGTCCACCGGCACCCCCGCCCCCCACAGTTCCACCAGCGTGCCCACCCCTGCATCAGCCTGCTCGCTCAGGTCGACGCACAGCATGTCCATCGACACCCGCCCCAGGGTGCGGCTTCTGCGGCCGCCCACCTGCACCGGCGTGCCGGTCAGCGCGTGGCGCGGATAACCGTCCGCATAGCCGCACGCCACCACGCCCACCCGCATCGCGCGTTCGGCCCTGAACAGCTGGCCATACCCCACCCCCTCGCCCGGCTGCAGCGTCTGCACGCTGATGATTTCAGACTGCAGGGTCATTGCCGGAAGCAGATCCAATTCCCGCGCCGAGACATCTGGAAACGGCGACGCACCGTACAGCATGATGCCCGGGCGCACCCACGCGCCCTGAGTGGCCGGGTACCGAAGCAGCGCCGCGGAGTTGGCGCTGGTCCAAGGCAGACCATGCCCGCCGGTTTCACCCAGGAAAGGCTGCAGCTGCCAGTCCACCCCGGCGGGCTCATCTGCTTGTGCAAAATGGGTCATCAGCGTTATGCCCGCCACCCCGGACAGGCGGTGCACCCGCTCGACCGTGGCCGCGTGATCGGCCAGCGAAAATCCTAGCCGGTGCATGCCGCTGTCGAATTTGAGAAAGACCTGAAGCGGGTGGGCAGGTGGCTGCCGCTGAAGCCAGTCGAGCTGGGCTGCGTGATGCAGGACCGGCCACACTGCCAGTTCGGCACAGGTCGCGATATCCTCGGCGCCAAACGGGCCTTCGAGCAGCATGATCGGCTGCACCACCCCCATCTGACGCAGATTGGCCGCCTCCTCCAACCCCAGCACGGCAAAGCCGTCGGCTGCCGCAAACGCCCGCCGCGCGCGCGACAGGCCGTGACCATACGCATTCGCCTTGACCACCGCGAACACGTTCGCCGCGCCGGCGTGTCGTCGCGCCACCCGCAGGTTGTGCGCCATCGCACCGATGGAAATTCGCGCTTGGATCGGACGCATCTGCCTAGTAGGAACCGGGTTGCGCCAGGGACTCGAAGCGCGTGAATTCACCGACGAAAGCCAGACGCACTGTGCCGATCGGGCCGTTCCGCTGCTTGCTGATAATGATTTCGGCGGTGCCCTTGTCCTGCGTATCGGGGTTGTAGACTTCATCGCGATAGATAAACAGGATGACGTCCGCGTCCTGCTCGATGGCGCCCGATTCACGCAGGTCGGACATCACCGGACGTTTATTGGGCCGCTGTTCCAGGCCCCGGTTCAACTGCGACAACGCGACCACCGGCACGTGCAGTTCCTTTGCCAGCCCCTTCAGCGCGCGCGAGATCTCGGAAATTTCGGTGGCGCGGTTTTCCCCCGAACTGCTCGCCGACATCAGTTGCAGGTAATCGATCACGATGAGGCCCAGTTTGCCGCATTGCCTCATCAGGCGCCGCGCCCGCGCGCGCAGCTCGAGCACGTTGAGCCCTGGCGTTTCGTCGATGAACACCGGCGCCTCGTTGAGCTTGCCTAGCGCGTACGTGAGACGCTGCCAGTCATCCTCGCCCAGCTTGCCGGTGCGCAGTCGATGCTGGTCGAGCTTGCCGACCGAGCCGATCATCCGCATCACCAGTTGCGCGCCGCCCATTTCCATCGAGAACACCGCGACTGGCAGGCCGGTATCGAGCGCCACGTTTTCAGCCATGTTGAGCGAAAACGCGGTTTTGCCCATCGAAGGCCGGCCGGCGACGATGACGAGATCGCCCGGCTGCAGACCCGATGTTTTCTGGTCGAGGTCGTGAAATCCGGTCGGAACGCCGGTGATGCCGGAATCGTTGTCGCGGTGATACAGCTCGTCGATGCGTTCGACCACTTCCTTCAACAGCGGCTTGATCTCGACGAAACCCGCCTGCCCGCGGCTGCCGGACTCGGCAATCTCGAACACCTTGGCCTCGGCCTCGTCGAGCAGTTGCGAGGCGCTACGGCCGGCCGGTGCGTAGGCGGTGTCGGCAATCCCGGTCGCCACCTCGGCCAGACGCCGCATCACCGAGCGCTCGCGCACGATTTCAGCATAGCGGCGGATATTGGCTGCCGACGGCGTGTTGCTTGCCAGTGCAACAATGTAGGCCAGCCCGCCCACGCTTTCGAGCTGGCCCAGTGATTGCAGGGCCTCGGCCACCGTCACCGCATCAGCCGGACGGTTTTCGGCGATCTGCCGCACGATTGCGCGCAGGATCTGGCGATGGTCCTGGCGGTAGAAATCGCTTTCCGAGGCCACATCGCCAATTCGGTCCCATGCGCTGTTATCCAGCAGCAAGCCGCCCAGCACCGCCTGCTCGGCTTCCAGCGAGTGCGGCGGCAGACGCATTTGGGCCAGTTGAGGATCGGAGCTTGCTGACAAGGAGTGGATAGCGACCATGACGGGATTCTAGTCTTCCGCCCCACCCCCACCAAGGGATAAGACTGTGGATAAAGAGTGGACAGCCGGGTATAGCCCAGACGTCATGATCGAGTAGGGGACGGGGTCACCCCCGTCGCCCTCTCACACCACCGTACGTGCGGTTCCGCATACGGCGGTTCATTAAACCTACTGGAAGCGTCGCTGAGTATCCAGCAACGAAACCAACCCCAGTGCGTCAAAGAAGCGTTTCGGATAGGCCGCGTTCATATGGCTCGCTCCGGCGTTCCACCAAGGGCCGCGTCCGTTGCTCGCCGATTTCCATGCTCGCGTCTCATCCAAGCCTCGCGCTTGTAGTCGCTTGTTACGGGTGGCCGGTCGTTTCCATTGCCGCCATAGCAGGCAGCGCAGTTTGCGCCGTATCCATCCGTCCAGCTCCTGCAACACACCTTTTACCTCAGTCAGCCGAAAGTAGGATGTCCAGCCACGCAGCACCGGGTTAAGCTCCGCCATCGTTTTGTCGAGGCTGCGCGAGGCATTCCCAACGACGATTTCACGCACCCTGTCTTTCAATCGCTTCAGACTGCCGTCGGCAATCTTGAGACGGGCCTGCTTGTGCCATGTGACGCTGTAACCCAGAAACTTCCGCTGCCAGGGCCGCGCGACGGCGCTCTTGTCCCGGTTGACCCGAAGCTTCAATTTCTGCTCCAGGTAGCCGGTGATCGCCACCATCGCGTGTTGCCCCGCCGCTTCGCTTTTGACATAAATGTTGCAGTCGTCGGCATGGCGGCAGAACCGGTGTCCCCGACGTTCCAGCTCGCGGTCCAGGTCCGTCAGCAGGATGTTCGATAGCAGCGGTGACAGGGGGCCGCCTTGCGGCGTGCCTTCCGTCCTCGCGGCTACGATCCCGCCAAACATCATGCCCGCTTCCAGATAACGCCGGATCAGTTTCAATACCCGCACGTCCTTGACCTTGCGCGCTATCCGCGACATGAGGATGTCGTGGTTCACACGGTCAAAGAATTTCTACAAATCGAGGTCAGCCACCCAGCGGCGGTTGTCCCGGATGTAGCCTTGCGCTCGTTGCACCGCTTGCCATGCATTGCGGCCCGGTCGGAACCCGTAGCCATGTTCGGAGAATTCAGGCTCGAACTCTGGTTGCAGTACTTGCAGCAACGCTTGCTGGATCAGACGATCCACCACCGTCGGGATGCCCAGTGTGCGTACCCCGCCGTTGGGCTTGGGTATGTCCACTTTGCGAATCGCCGCCGGCATGTAATTGCCTGCGTCTCTCTCCGTTCCGGGCGCAGTTGCCTGCCTTGTTGCTTCTTCGATTGGCATCGAGGTCGAATGTCCTAATCGCGTTGTTCAATGTTCAGGCCTTCGGTCAGGGATCTTCTCGGGCTCTCCGCTTCGTCCTCGACCTATGCCTTCTGCTGACTTCTGCATGCGCTTCCCTGCACCTCTCGATGCCGGTAGCACGAGGTACGCATGCAGATCTCCCCGGGTATTGCACACTCACCTTCACGCTTATGCCTGTCGGATATACGTCGTAGCCTTCCGTACAAGTATTGGGCTTTGATGATAATGGACACCTCACCCGGCTACGTCGCCTCATATCCGCTTCCTGTTCGTCAGGCCAGCGCTTTGCCTTCGGCTTCCTCCAGATTTCCAGTCACCCAGAACACCCTTGCCGTTCAGCTAACTCTTCCCCTTGCCGGGCGAGTAGAGGACTTTCACCTCCAAGTAAGTGCGCCCTGCCGGGCGCACCCAATAAAAAAGGGAGCCATACGGCCCCCTTCGTTGCGCGATCGGAGAGCTTTACTGCTCGGCGGCCACGACAACCATGATGTTGGCGATTGCATCATGATGCAAGCCCAGCACCACCGGGTATTCGCCCACCGCCTTGAGTGGGCCGTCCGGCAGACGGATATCCGCCTTGGCCACTTCATGACCCTGCGCCTTCAGCGCGTCCGAAATTTCGGCGTTGGTGACCGAACCAAACAGACGACCATCGACACCAGCCTTGTGGCTGATTGTCACACTGAAGCCTTCCAGCTTTTCGGCGCGGCTCTGGGCATCGGCCAGCTTTTCGGCGGCGACGCGCTCAAGTTCGGCCTTCTGCGCGGCGAAGGCTTCCATGTTGGCTTGCGTGGCGCGACGGGCGCGGCCAGAAGGGATCAGGAAGTTACGGGCATAGCCATCTTTCACTTTGACCACGTCACCCAGATTGCCCAGGTTGACGACTTTGTCGATCAGAATCACTTGCATGGTCGTCTCCTTAATGCAGATCGGTGTAAGGCATGAGCGCCAGGAAGCGCGCGCGCTTGATCGCGGTGCCCAGTTGGCGCTGATAGTGCGCCTTGGTGCCGGTGATGCGGGCCGGAATAATGCGGCCATTTTCAGCGATGAATTCCTTCAGCACGTCGACATCCTTGTAGTCGACCTCGACCACCTTGTCGACGGTGAAGCGACAGAACTTGCGACGCTTGAACAGACCACGATTGCCACTGTCGCGGCCACCTTTTTTGGCGAATTTGCCGCCTGATTTACCACCCATGGGACGTGCCATGATTATTCCTTTTCGATTCGATTCAATATCAAGATCAGCTGTCGGCTCTTTACACTGCGCCGATTCAGCGCGCCTTCTAGTTTGACCTGCGTTCCATTTGTCAGTTGGGCCAGCTGTCCCGCCAGCGGTCCACTCGCCTGAACGGTCAACTCACATTCCAACTGCCGGGATTGGGTTGCCACGGTCTGACTGCCGCGATGCAACATCACCGCTTCCGCAATCGGCACGCCCGCCGGACTGTAACGCACAGGATCAACCTGGATGAGGGCTCCGCTAATGACCAGCCGATTCACTCACTCAAGCCATTCGTTCAAGCCGCAGGCTGCTCAGCCGCCGGTTCCTCCTTGGCGGACTCGGGCTTTGCGTTATCCAGAATGTCGCGCGACTTTTCTTCCTTCATCATCGGGGACGCCGTGGTCACGGCATCGTCACGCTTGATGGTCAGATGGCGCAGCACGGCATCGTTGAACTTGAAGCCATGCTCGAGCTCGTCCAGGGTTTCCTGGTCGCACTCGATGTTCATCAGCACGTAGTGGGCCTTGTGAATTTTCTGGATCGGATAAGCCATCTGACGGCGGCCCCAGTCTTCCAGACGGTGAACCTGGCCGCCACGCGTGGCGAGGTTGCTGCGATAGCGTTCGATCATGGCGGGCACCTGCTCGCTCTGATCGGGATGGACGATAAATACGATTTCGTAATGCCGCATCATGTTCCTTTCGGTGAAGCCCCCCGCTGCGGTGCGGTGGAGCAAGGTTAAATGGCCAAGGCCTACAACAACCCAGGTCCAAAAATACAATCCCCGGCAAACCGGGGACTGCGAATCATACGCTTTTTGCCTGACAAATCAAGCATCAACCCGCGTTGAATGGGTCACATCACGCAGTCGACGTAATATCGCGCCTTGCCATCGACCACGTCCTCGACCAAGCCGTGCACATCGGTCTCGAAGCCGGGGAAACTGTCGTTGAAAGCGCGGGTGAATTGCAGGTAGCGCACGATGGTGGGATTGAAGCGCTCGCCCGGAATCAACAGGGGAATGCCCGGCGGATACGGCGTCACCAGCATGGCGGTGATGCGGCCTTCAAGCTGGTCGATTTCGACCCGTTCGATTTCGCGGTGCGCCATCTTGGCGAAGGCATCGGCCGGTTTCATCGCCGGCGCCATTTCCGACAGGTACATCTCGGTCGTAAGACGCGCCACATCGTTGGCCTTGTAGATGGCGTGAATCTGGTCGCACAGGTCCTTGAGGCCGGTTTTCTCGTAGCGCGGATGCTTCTCGATGAACTCGGGCAGCACGCGCCACAGCGGCTGGTTCTCGTCGTAATCGGCCTTGAACTGCTGCAGCGCGGTCACCAGCGTATTCCAGCGGCCCTTGGTGATACCGATGGTGAACATGATGAAGAACGAATACAGCCCGGTCTTCTCGACGATGACGCCGTGCTCGGCGAGATACTTGGTCACGATCGCCGCCGGAATGCCCCAGTCGGCGAACGCACCGTCCATGTCCAGTCCGGGCGTGATGACAGTGGCCTTGATCGGATCGAGCATGTTGAAACCGGGCGCGATCTTGCCGAATTCGTGCCAGCGCGCGCCGGCCTCCAGCATCCAGTCTTCGCGGTCGCCCACATCCTCTTCGGCCAGTTTTTCGGGGCCCCACACCTTGAACCACCAGGAATCGCCGAATTCTTCCTCGACCTTGCGGATGGCACGGCGGAAATCCAGCGCCTCGCGGATCGACTCCTCGACCAGCGCAGGGCCGCCGGGCGGCTCCATCATTGCCGCCGCCACATCGCACGAGGCGATGATGGCGTACTGCGGCGAAGTCGAAGTGTGCATCAGATAGGCTTCGTTGAAACGGTGGAAGTCGAGCTTGCGCGTCTCGGAGTCCTGCACCAGGATCTGCGAAGCTTGGCTCAGACCAGCCAGCAGCTTGTGCGTCGATTGGGTAGCAAACACCAGCGCGTCCTTGGCACGCGGGCGATTCTTGCCGATGGCGTGCATGCCGCGATAAAAATCGTGGAAGGTCGCGTGCGGCAACCAGGCCTCGTCGAAATGCAGGGTGTCGATGTAATCGCCGAGCAGTTCCTTGATCATGTCGACGTTGTAGAGGATGCCGTCGTAGGTCGACTGGGTGATCGTCAGAATGCGCGGCTTGCGCTTCACATCCTTGGCGAAGGGATGCGCTGCAATTTTCTTCTCGATGTTTTCGGGACGAAATTCGTCCAGCGGGATCGGGCCGATGATGCCGTAGTGATTGCGCGTCGGCGTCAGGAAGATCGGGATCGCGCCGCACATCATGATCGCGTGCAGGATCGACTTGTGACAATTACGATCGACCACCACGATGTCGCCCGGCGCGACGGTTGCATGCCACACCATCTTGTTCGACGATGAAGTGCCGTTGGTGACGAAGAACAGGTGGTCGCAATTGAAAATGCGCGCCGCGTTGCGCTCTGACGCGCCCACCGGTCCGGTGTGATCAAGCAACTGCCCAAGCTCGTCCACGGCATTGCAGACGTCGGCACGCAGCAGGTTCTCGCCAAAAAACTGGTGGAACATTTGTCCGATCGGCGACTTCAGGAACGCCACGCCGCCGGAGTGGCCTGGGCAATGCCAGGAATAGGAGCCGTCGGCCGCGTAATGCGTCAGCGCCCGGAAGAACGGCGGCACCAGCGAATCGAGGTAGGCGCGCGCTTCGCGGCCAATGTAGCGCGCAAGAAACTCAGGCGTGTCTTCCAGCATGTGGATGAAGCCATTGAGCTCGCGCAGGATGTCATTCGGGATGTGACGCGCCGTACGGGTTTCGCCGTGCAGGAAAATCGGGATTTCCGCATTACGGAAGCGCACCTCCTCAACAAAGCTGCGGAGCTTCTGCAACGCAGCCTGCGCGTCTTCAGCGCTGCCCGCGAGTTCTTCATCGTCAATCGACAGGACGAAGGCGGAGGCGCGCGCCTGCTGTTGTGCGAACGACGTCAGGTCACCATAGTTGGTGACGCCAAGGACTTCCATCCCTTCCTTTTCGATCGCCTCAGCCAGGGTTCGGATACCCAGACCGGACGCGTTCTCAGAACGGAAATCTTCGTCGATGATGACAATAGGGAATCGGAAACGCATGGCGGCTCCTCGGTGAGGGGGGCGTGGAAAAACGCGGATTGTACGACGCGTACGCGGCAGCCGGACTAAATTGCCACCCGGCTCAGATCTTGGGTAGCGTCACGCCGACCTGACCCTGATATTTTCCGCCGCGGTCCTTGTACGAAGTTTCGCACACCTCGTCGGACTCGAGGAACAGCATCTGCGCGACGCCTTCGTTGGCGTAAATTCGCGCGGGCAAAGGCGTGGTGTTGGAAAATTCCAGCGTGACATGGCCCTCCCACTCGGGTTCCAACGGCGTGACGTTGACGATGATGCCGCAACGCGCGTAGGTGCTTTTTCCCAGGCAGATCGTCAGCACGCTGCGCGGAATGCGGAAATATTCCACTGTGCGCGCCAGAGCAAACGAGTTGGGCGGAATGATGCAGGAATCACCCACCACCTCGACGAAGGAACTCGGATCGAACGCCTTGGGGTCGACAATGGTGCTGTTGAGATTGGTGAATAGCTTGAACTCGCTGGCGCAGCGTACATCGTAGCCGTAACTCGACGTGCCGTACGACACGATCGAGCGGCCATTCACCTGCTTGATCTGCCCCGGCTCGAACGGTTCGATCATGCCCTGCTCCTCGGCCATGCGGCGGATCCAGCGGTCAGACTTGATGCTCATCAGGTGTTGGAAATCACGATGTTCGGGAACTTGGCCGAGTGATCCACAGCCGTTTCACCAATCTTGACCGCCACCCGACGGGCAATTTTCTTGTAGATGTCGGTCACGCGGCCATCCGGATCGGACACCACCGACGGCTTGCCGGAATCGGTGTCGGCACGGATCGCGCCATCCAGCGGCAAGGCACCGAGGAATTCAACGCTGTAGTCCTTGCACATGCGCTCGCCACCGCCTTCGCCGAAGATGCGCTCCTCGTGGCCGCACTTCGAGCAAATGTGCAGGCTCATGTTCTCGACCACACCAATAATCGGAATCCCGACCTTTTCAAACATCTTCAGGCCCTTACGCGCATCGATCAGCGCAATGTCCTGAGGCGTAGTCACAATGACCGCGCCCGTCACCGGCACGCGCTGCGCCAGGGTCAGCTGAATGTCGCCGGTGCCGGGCGGCAGGTCGACAACCAGATAATCGAGTTCATTCCAGTTGGTATTGTTCAGCAACTGTTCCAGAGCCTGCGTCACCATCGGGCCACGCCAGACCATGGGCGTTTCCACATCAATCAGAAAACCGATCGACATCGCCTGGATCCCGTGCCCCATCAACGGTTCGAGATTCTGTCCGTCGGTGGATTCGGGCTTGTCGGTGATGCCGAGCATGGTTGGCTGCGAGGGGCCATAAATGTCGGCGTCGAGCATGCCCACACGCGCACCTTCCGCGGACAGCGCCAGCGCCAGATTAACAGCGGTGGTCGACTTGCCGACCCCGCCCTTGCCAGATGCCACGGCGATAATGTTCTTGACGCCGGGAATCAGTTTGACGCCACGCTGCACGCTGTGCGACACGATCTTGAAGCTGACGTTTGCGGTGGCGCTGGCCACGCCGTCGAGCGTTTTGAGCTTCTCTTCGACCTGCTGCTTGATCGCGGCTAGCTGGCTCTGCGCCGGATAGCCCAGCAAGATGTCAACCGTGATGACACCGCCATCTATTTTGATATTGCGTACGGATTTGGTCGCAACGAAATCTTTTTGGGTGTTGGAATCGACCAACTCTTTCAGTGCGTCCTGCACCTGAAGTTCTGAAACGGCCATGGTTTACTCCAGCAGATTAAAAAACAATCGCGCATTTTAACGAATTCCGTTGCTTTGGGCGAACGCATCCCCAGAAAACACGCGGGATTCCCTGCTGTTTACAAGGCTATTGGCAGCCGTTAGCGGCAGGGGGCAACCACCCCATTCGACCAGCACATGCGCTTTTTAGCCGGTTTGGCCTGGACCTTCTTTGCCTTTTTTCGAATTGGCTTCGGAGCGACCTTGGGCAACGTGGCAGGCACCGTGGCGGCAGGCTCAGGCACCACGACGGCAGGCTGTTGCAACAGCAGCACTTCAAGGTCCACGATCGGTGTGGGGGCGACGGGGCCGTAATCCACCATCGCCACACTGGCCGGAGCCTCCGCTGCTTGAACGGCAGATGCGGAACCTGCCTCCTCAAGTGTCACGCCGGTCAGCGGGGCGATCAAGGCGACGGCCGGAGACGGTTGCACGCCCCCCAGATCCACCACCGGTGTGGCGGCAGCGGGAGCTTCGTCCACCGACGCGGCAGGCACCGCCTCAGGCAGGCCGGATTGCGGCCCTGCGGCCTCGTCCGCTTTGACAGAGGGCAAATCGGCTGCGGCAGGCGCTGCGTCTGCCCCGCCGTCGGCCTGGGGCAGAAATACCACGGGCGTATCGGCGACCGGGCCGTAATCCACGCCACCAGTAGCAGGGACCGGCATAGGCACCATCAGCAACATGACCGGCCGCCATGCCGGATACAGGGGGGAAGGCATCATGACGGGGGCCTGATAGGGCCACACCATCCCGGGGGGCGGTGCCCAGTAAGGCATCTGCATGCCCGCTGCGGGCATCATGGGCATCCACATCATCGGCTGCTGGGATCCTCCCTGGACGACTGCTGGCTGGACCGGGGTCGATTCAGGCAGGCTTGTTTCAGCCCCGCTGGCGACGGCCAGGCTCGGGACCAGCAAAAACATGCCGATCGCGGCACGCATTTTAACGAGTGCATTCATAACGCTTTTTCTCCTGATGGTTCTTGCCGGCACGCTCAAGCCGGCTGAAAAAACTAGTTGGAATCGGTGTGATGCGCCACCAGCACCGCCTCGGGGATACGGAGCCGGATGGCCGCCACCAGTTCGCTGATCGCGCCCTGACTGGGACGCAACGACACCCAGAGCAGGTTCAGTTTCAGGTTCAGGTCGGCAAACACCACATCCTGATGCAGCGCAAGAATAGCCTGAATTTCATGCGCCGCGCGTTCGATCTCGGTTTGCGGCCGGTTGCGCAGGCGCGGGATCAGCATCATGAAATCAGTCAATCTCGCGCCCGTGCTGTCGCGCGTGGGCGCGACCTGCCACAAGGGTACGCCTGGGGAGACACCGAACGCATCGACCTGCGAACTAGAAGCATGAATCCGTATCTTCATCCTCCCCTCCGTATTCCAGACATCAGGGCTTCAGCAGTCCATCCGGCGCAGCCTCCTGTGGAACATTGCGCCGGTCGCACAGGCGACGTGCACGCTGCCGTAAAAACCGCAGGTCCTTGTGCAGGAAACGCTCCAGTTCCTCGAGTGCCCGCCGGTAGACCTCGCGCTTGAATTCCACCACCGCATCCATTGGTACCCAATACTCATTCCAGCGCCAGGCGTCAAATTCAGGATGCGAACTGGCCCGCAACGAAACATCGCAATCACGCCCGGTCATCCGCAGCAAAAACCAAATCTGTTTCTGGCCACGGTACAGGCCGCGATTGTCGCGCCGCGTCCAGTGGGCCGGCACGTCGTAGCGCAACCACTCCCGCGTGCGCCCCAGAATGCGCACATGATCGGGAAGCAGCCCCACTTCTTCTTCCAACTCCCGGTACATGGCCTGTTCTGGCGTTTCCCCTGCGTTGATACCGCCCTGAGGAAACTGCCAGGCATGCTGATTGACGCGCTTGCCCCAGAAAACCTGGTTGCGCCCATTGCACAAGATAATGCCTACGTTCGGGCGGTACCCTTCTCGGTCGATCATGGCCGCCACCATATGTAAAGTTCGATTGTTTGCATTCTTTCACACCCGCCAGAAATTGCAAACCGTGAACCGCCTTAAAAATGGCGTTAAGCCTTGTTTTTGTTCACTTATCACGCGCCCAACGCGATCTGGAATCACGCTGCCCACGGATACAACGCGTACACGCAAAACGCGCGGCAGACAATCAAGCCGCGTCAGTCAAGCAGCGGTGCAATGTTCGCTGCCCATTGCATGTCTCCTGCAAATCCGCGCAGATCCAGACCGAAGCGCTTCGACAACCCCGCCAATTGCGGTCGCATGGCGTCGAGGCGCGCCACCGCATCTGGTTCGGTAAACGCAAACACGATGACATTGGTTTTGTCCTGTACAGAAATCCAGCCCGCCTCGCCGTCGAACGCCCGCGCAAGGCGTGCAAAATATTCGGTGAACGCCGTCTCACGTCCCCATAAATTGACCACCAGCACCCCGCCCGGCTTGAGCGCACGGCGGCAGGCCGCGTAGAACGTCTGGGTCGCCAGTGCTTCCACCTGATTATTGGAGTCAAAGCCGTCGAGCAAAATCACATCGGCACTGCCTGCGTGCTGCCGTACATACACTGCGCCGTCCGCCTCGACCACGGTGAGCGTTTCATCATCCGGCGGCAGTTCGAAATGCGTACGGGCGACCGCAATCACGCGCGGGTCGATTTCCACTGCGGTGACGCGCGTCTGCGGAAGGTGCTTGCGGATGAACTTGGCATGCGAGCCGCCCCCCAGTCCGATCAGCAACACGTCCTCAGGTTCGGGGATAAACATCAGCACCCCCATCATGGCACGGGTGTAGGCGAGTTCCAGGTCCCACGGTCGTGTCACTCGCATCATGCTCTGGATGGCGCGGCTGCCAAGGTGCAGGGTGCGCAGGCCGCGCTCCTCGGTCACTTCCATCCCATCGTCATCTGCCCGACGTTTTCCAAATCGCTTGCGCATCATGCTTGTCCCAAAATCGAGCGCGAAAGATTACACCCCGCGCGCTAAAATGCGGCTTTTCGTCTTGATTATCCTGCCATGCGCGCCACCCAGTTTTTCCTGTCCACCACCAAAGAAGCCCCGTCCGACGCCGAACTCGTCAGCCACAAACTCATGCTGCGCGCCGGGTTGATCAAACGCCTGGGATCGGGACTGTATACCTGGATGCCGCTGGGCCTGCGCGTCCTGCGGCGGGTCGAAGCCGTGGTACGCGAGGAAATGAACCGTGCCGGCGCCATCGAGCTGCTGATGCCGGCTGTGCAGCCTGCAGAGCTGTGGGAAGAAACCGGACGCTGGGCGGTATTCGGCCCGCAGATGCTCAAGATCAAGGATCGCCATCAGCGCGATTTCTGTTTTGGCCCCACCCACGAAGAAGTCATCACCGACGTGGCGCGGCGCGAAATCAAGAGCTACCGCCAGTTGCCGCTGAGCTTTTATCAGATTCAGATGAAGTTCCGAGATGAAATCCGTCCGCGTTTCGGCGTCATGCGCGCGCGCGAGTTCCTGATGAAAGATGCCTACTCATTCCACGCCAGCCGTGACAGCCTGGCTGCAACCTATCAGACCATGTTCGACAGTTACACGCGGGTTTTCACCCGTTTGGGGCTGAGTTTCCGCGCGGTGTCGGCCGACACGGGCGCCATCGGCGGCTCGGCTTCGCACGAGTTCCATGTGCTGGCCGACTCGGGCGAAGACCTGATCGCCTATTGCCCGGACTCCGACTACGCTGCCAACATCGAACTGGCCGAGGCCGTTGCCCCCGCCACCCCCCGCGCCGCGCCATCACAAACGATGCAGAGCGTGGCCACCCCCGGCATCAAAACCATCGAGGACGTCGCCGCCTTCCTCAAGATCGGCGCCAGCCAGACCGTTAAAACACTCATTGTGGAAGGAACAGAAGGCCCGGTGGCCTTGCTGGTTCGTGGCGACCACACGCTGAACGAAGTTAAGGCTGAGAAAATTGCGGGCGTGAAAGCCCCGTTTGCCCTGGCCAGCGAAGCTGCCGTGCGGGCGGCCACAAGCGTAGCGCCAGGGTCGGTCGGTCCGGTAGGCGTGAGCCTGCCGATCATTGCCGACCGCGCCGTGGCCGTGATGCATGACTTTGTCTGTGGCGCCAACGCCGAAGGCCAGCACCTGACCGGCGTCAACTTTGGTCGCGACCTGCCGGAACCGCTGGTGGCCGACCTGCGCAACGCAGAAGCCGGCGACCCCAGCCCGGACGGCAAGGGCACGCTGCAATTGTGCCGCGGCATCGAGGTCGGCCATGTGTTCCAGCTTGGCAACAAGTACTCGCAGGCGATGAATGCCACCTATCTGGACGAGGCAGGCAAGACGCAAGCGATGGAAATGGGCTGCTACGGCATTGGCGTATCGCGCATCGTGGCGGCGGCAATTGAACAGCACCACGACGACAAGGGCATCATCTGGCCGCAGGCCATGGCACCGTTTGCACTGGTTATCGTGGCCATTGGCTATGCTAAAAGTGAGATGGTGAGAGCCGCAGCGGAGGATTTGTATGCGCGACTGACCGATGCGGGCGTGGATGTCTTGCTGGATGAACGCGACGAACGCCCGGGCGTGATGTTTGCCGACGCCGAGTTGATCGGCATTCCGCACCGCGTCACAGTCGGCGAGCGCGGTTTGAAGGATGGCATGATCGAATACCAGACGCGCCGCTCCGCGCCCGATCAAGGCGGCGAGGCGCAAAAAATTGAACTGACAGGCGCCTTGGCGTTCTTGATAAAGAGTTTGGGACACTGACATGACGAAAACGATGCCCATTGGCTTGTTGCTCGCAGCCCTTCTACTGACGCTGCCCGTCCATGCGGGCGGGCAGCGTGAAGAAGCGATGTCGGCCAATGTACGCTCGTCCCTGCAGCGCGCCCTGGCCGACACCGCTGTCACCCGAACCGCGTTTCGCAAGGCGGCCGACGAAACCGCCTGGCTGAAAGAAATGTCGCGCCGACTCACCAAGCGCATGCCGGATGCCGAGGAACGGATGGAGTTTCTCACCACCCTGCATTGGGAAGCCTCGCGTGCCGGCGTCGATCCGCAACTCATGCTCGGTCTGATCCAGGTCGAGAGCGGGTTCCGCAAATATGCCGTCTCGCCGGTGGGCGCCCGCGGTTACACGCAAGTGATGCCGTTCTGGGTCAAAGCCATTGGCAACCCCGACCACAACCTGTTTCAACTGCGCACCAATTTGCGCTACGGTGCGCTGATCCTGCGCCACTACATCGATATCGAGCGAGGCGACCTGTTCCGCGCGCTGGGGCGTTACAACGGCAGCCTGGGCCGCGCGGAATACCCAAACCTGGTCGTCGGGGCCTGGAAACGCCATTGGGACTATGTTCCCAGCACCAAATCGGCAAACGCCCCCGCTGCGCCTCGCAGCTGAAACTACCTGCCTGGCCTGATGCCAGCTTCATTCCTGGCAGGGTTTGCGCTATATATCAAGATATCAAGGTGTCTTGATACTCTGGGGGAACGTCATGAAACGCCGGTTGTTTGTATTGTTCACGCTCGCTGCCATCGCAGGCTTGCCTGGCTGTGAAATCTGGCCCCGCCATGGGGATGTCCACGTACGCGACCGAAACTACGACGTGCGGGTGGTTTTCAGCGATGTCGATCGCAGGATCATCCGCGATTACTACGTCACGGATTACCGCAGGTTACCGCCCGGCCAGGTGAAGCACGGCAGGCTCCCCCCCGGGCAGGCATACAAGATGAAACGCCAGCAAGGCATTCCGCCGGGGATAAGCTGGGGTTACCTTCCCCCTACAGTGGAAAGTCGTCTGAGCCGACTTCCGGAAGGATACGTGCGGGTTGTGATCGGCGCAGACGTCGCCATCCTGAATACCCGAACACGCGTGGTGGTCGACTTGATCGAATCAATCCACGACTGAGCGCTCGGAGGCGATTCAACCTGGACTTGCCGGTGATCCCTGGCAATCCCGCCGGGACGCAGGTTCAGAAAGCTTAATGAGCCGGGCTAGCGCCGCATCACCACCAGCGTCCTCGGCTGGCATTCTGCCGCCACCACCACGCCGGGCGCGCCGGGCACCGCTTCCACCACCCCGTCGAACGGGGCTTTCAATTCGGCATCGGCCAGGTTCTTTTGCGCGATCACCTGCCGTGCGTTGGCCGTGGTCAACGCTGCTTGCGCACGCACGTGCCGAAGCAGCGCGGCATCGAGCTCAGTGGTGGAGGACACGGTACGGTTGAACAACTCCTGTGCACGTTCGGCATCGCGTTTGGTGTCGGCTTCGTCGGCCTGTGCACGCGCAAGGTCGGCACCCGCTTCCTCCAGCCGCGCCTGAAGCACGATGCGATCCAGCCGCAGCAGCACTGCGCCTTTTTTCACAGCTTGCCCCGGGCTCACCAGCACCTCCTGGACCACCCCGGACACGCGGGTAGTCAAATCGACAGTCTCGGCGAATGCCAGCGGCGAGCCCAGCAGCGCGGCAAGCAACACAATTCTCATGGTTGTTTGACTCCCTCTAAGGGCGGCAGGCTGCCACCGGACAATGCTTCAAGACGCGCCAGCGCCAGTGCCAGCCGGTATTCCACTTGTTTGCGGCGCAGCAGGGCCTGTTGTGTCTCGGCCATGCTGGTGCCCAGATTGGTTCTCAGCTCCATTTCATATTCCGCGCGGGAGCGCTCCAGCGCCCAGTCCCGGTATTCGATCTGCTTGTCGGCGGCAGCGCGGCTGCTGTCGCGCAGCCATTCGATTTCCTGCAAGGTGGCAAGCAGGGTTTCCGTCAGGTCGAGCTTGAGCTTTTCAAGCTCGGCGGCCGTGCGCGCCTTGTTCGCCCGCTCCCGGGCGACCCGCGCATCCACCCGCGCGCCCTGATACAGCGGGACATTGAACACCAGCCCTGCGCTGACGTCATCGCGCGTGGTCGATTCGCGGCTGTAGCCGCCGCCGGTCAGTTCGGCGTCGAGCGTCGGGTTCCGCTCCGCCCGGATCGCTTCAATGCGCGCGTCCGCGGCCGACACCTGGGCCTGAATCGCCCGCAAACGCGGGTTCCGCTCCATCACCCAGGGCAACAAGGATTCGTACTCTGCAACCGGCCGGGCATTGTTTTTCAAGTCGGGGATGGCGAGTTCGGTTGGCAACTGTCCAGGGCGATACATGGCATGGGCCAGCTTCTGTCGCGTGCTGCGCAGGCGTTGCAGGCTGGCGTTGCGCCGCTCGCGGACATCCTGGAAGTCGGCCTCCAGTCGCAGCAGTTCAGGCTGGCTGATCTGCCCTACTTCAAAGCGGCTTTTGGCGTTGTCCCAGGCCACGTAGGCAACGGCCATGAATTCGTTGTGAGCCGCATATTGCATGTCGGCCAGCAGCACGTCGAAATAGCGCGCCATGATGTCGATGCGGCGCAGGCTTTCGACGTTGAAAAGCGCGGCCTGGCGCGACTCGATCTCATGATCTGCCGCGGCGACCGCCCGGCTGCTGCGGCCAAAATCCAGCAGCGGCTTGCGCGCGACGATTCGGCCGATGTTGTCGGGTTTCCAGTCCCCGTCCGGGCGGCGCCCGCTGCGCAGACTGCCCTCGAGAAACAGACTGAAGTCCTGTCGGCTGCCAGCCACGTCGCGATCCGCCTGCGACAGCGCCAGCTCGCTCTCCGCCACCCGGCGATCGGGATGCGCGGCAGATACACTCGCCAGCGCCTCTTCCAACGTCAGCCGTCCGGCAGCGGCAGTGGCCGACAAGGCACACAGCAATACCACTCCCGCAACCCGCATCATTTGCCCTGTTTGTATTTGACGAAAGGCTGGGCCGCGTGAGCGCCCTCCGCCACGTATTGGCCCAGCAACAGGAACTCGGCCTTGTCCTTGGTGGGGCCGGTATGGCGCGTCACCAGCTTGCCGTCGAGATCGAAGAACAGCAGCGTCGGCGTGGCGCGCACACGGTGGGCAAAGGCAAAGGCTTTCTCGGTGGTTTCCTTGCCCTGGAAATCGGTCATCTGGGTATCGCCATTGACATCGACCGGATACAGCAGAAACTGCGCACGGTAGGCATCCTGGACGTCAGACTGGTTGAGAATGGTCGTTTTCATGCGCTCGCAGAACGGGCAGGCATCCATTTCGAAAAACAGGAAAATACCTTTCTTGCCCTGCTGCTTCGCCATGTCGAGCTCAGCCTGGAAATCGCCGAACTTGGGCTGGAAAAAATGGTTGCCGGGGTCGCGCGTCTCCGCCCAGGCGGGCGCTGCGAACACCAGAAAAAAAGCGATAAACCATTGACGCATAATGTCTCTCCCCTTGTACGACGGCGGTTATTTCTTGCTGCGACCGCTTTTGCTGGCGATGTAGGTTTCCACCGCTTCGCGGGTAATGGCCCCCACCTGCTGCGCGACCATTTTACCGTCCGGATTGTAAAGATAGGTGGTTGGCAGCCCCTGAACCGGCCCGATCTGGTTCACCACTTTGGCGCTCCCCAGCACGATGGGATACGTCACCATCAGGCCCTCGGCAAAATCGGTCACCTGTTTGGCGTTGCGGAAATCAATCGCCACGCCGATGACGACAATATTGTTCTTCTTGTTGTCGTGCAGCGCGATCAGGTCAGGAATTTCTTCCAGACAGGGCGGGCACCAGGTGGCCCAATAATTCACCAGCACCCATTTCCCCTTGTAGCCCGCCAGCGTATGCGTCTTGCCGGCCGTGTCGGTGATCTTGAAGCCTTCATCCGCCTGCGCCCACGTCGTCGTCAGCGCAAACAGCAGTCCGGCCAGCCACATCGGATAAAATCGAGCACTTTGTAACATCTGCATTGGTTGTCCCATCATGAATGAATACCGTATCGAGAAAGACTCGCTCGGCGAGGTCCGGGTTCCCGAGAAGGCTTGGTACGGCGCACAAACCGCACGCGCCGTGGCCAATTTTCCCATTTCGGGACGCCGTCCGGATAAGGATTTCGTACTAGCCCACGTGCGAATCAAGCTTGCCGCCGCGCATGCCAATTGCCAGCCCGGCTGGCTGCCGGAGCACAAGCGCGACGCCATCGCCACCGCCTGCGAAAAAATTATTGCTGGGGAGTATAGCGACGAATTCGTGGTCGACCGTTTTCAGGCAGGTGCCGGCACCAGCCACAACATGAATAGCAACGAAGTCATCGCCAATCTCGCCAACGTGGCGCTCGGCGGTGAAAAAGGCGCCTACCAGCCGGTCAACCCCAACGACGACGTCAACATGGGGCAGTCGACCAACGACACCATCCCCACTGCGATCCGCCTCGCCGTGCTGGCCAAGCTGCCGCGGCTGACCGCAGCGGTGCACGCCATGGCCGACGAGTTTTCGCGCCTGGCGGAGCGCGAAAAGGACACCGTCAAGTCCGGTCGCACCCACTTGCAGGACGCGGTGCCCACCACCATCGGACATGAGTTCGCCGGCTACGCCTGGACGCTCAGCCGCTGCGAGGCCGCCCTTGAAGCGGTGCGCCCGGCGCTGTGTGAAATCGGCCTCGGCGGTTCGGCCGCCGGCACCGGCCTCAACACCTCGCCCGACTATCCCGCGCGCGCCGCGGCTGAACTGGCCCAGCTTACCGGCGAGCCGATCCGCGTCGGCCAGCTGGTTGCGCAGATGCAGTCGATGAACGACTTGGCACGGCTGTCGGGTGAAATCCGCAATCTGGCGCTGGAACTCACCCGCATCTCCAACGACCTGCGCCTGCTCGCCTCCGGCCCGCGCACGGGCTTGGGCGAAATCCAGCTGCCGCCGGTGCAGCCCGGCTCTTCCATCATGCCCGGCAAGGTCAACCCGGTCATGTTCGAGATGCTCAACCAGGTGTGCTTCCAGGTGCTGGGGCAGGACGCCGCAGTGTCCTATATGGTGCAGGCCGGGCAGATGGAACTGAACGTGATGATGCCGGCGCTCGGCTCGGCACTCTTCGACGCGATGGACTGGCTGACGAACGCCATAAACGCCGCCACTGAAAAGAACCTCAAGGGCATTGTCGTCAACCGGGAACGCTGCGCCTTCTTCATCCACCAGAGCGTCGCGCTGGCCACGCTGCTCAACACTCAGATCGGCTACAACCAGGCAGCAGAAGTCGCCAAGGAATCGGAGAAATCCGGCCGGCCGGTGCGCGACATCGTCGCCGAACGGGGATTGATGCAGGCTGCTGATTTTGACGCGCTGGTGTTGCAGGCCGCGCATGGCGTGGGCAGCGGCGGTGGCGCGGGCTGAGCCCACCCCATGAAGGCACACAAGCGACTTGAACCCCTGATCGACGACGGACTGATCGACGGCGTCGTGCGCCAGCTCATGAGCGGCAAGGAAGCGATGGTGTTCGTCGTGCACCGTGGCGAGGACGTGTTCTGCGCAAAGGTATACAAGGAAGCCAACAAGCGCAGTTTTCGGCAGGCCGTCGACTACACGGAAAACCGCAAGACCAAGAACAGCCGCCAGGCGCGGGCCATGGCAAAGGGCACCAAATACGGCCGCGAGATGCAGGAAGCCGCTTGGCAAAGCGCCGAAGTCGATGCGCTGTACCGGCTGGCCGCAGCCGGGGTGCGCGTGCCCACACCATACAACTTCCACGAAGGCGTCCTGCTGATGGAACTGGTGGCCGACGCCGACGGCAACGCTGCGCCCCGGCTCAATGACGTGTCGTTTACCGAAGATGAGGCCCTCGCCCACCACAGTAGCCTGATGCGAGAAGTCGTGCGGATGCTCTGCGCCGGGGTCATCCATGGCGACCTGTCCGAGTTCAACATCCTCATCAGTGCCGACGGCCCGGTCATCATCGACCTGCCGCAAGCGGTGGATGCTGCCGGCAACAACCACGCCCAGGCCATGCTCACGCGCGACGTCAACAACCTGACCACCTATTTCAGCCAGTACGCGCCCGCACTATTGACCACGCAATACAGCAAGGAAATCTGGGCGCTGTACGAACACGGCGGCCTGCACCCGGACGTTGAGTTGACCGGCCGCTTCGACCACGCCCTGCCGCCGGTCGACCTGGAAAGCGTGATGCGGGAGATTGACGATGCGCGAGACGAAGAAGCTGCGCGCATCTTGCGCCTGCAGGCACTGGAGTAGACAGCCACGTTGCCACGCCCGGCAGTCATCCTCAACGACAGCCCACGAAACATGGTGGGATAATCCTCACCTTTCCTGAACACCCCCCCCCCATGCCAATCCAGTGGTTCCCCGGTCACATGACCACCGCGCGCAAGAAGGCTGCAGAGACGATGGCGCAAATCGACGTGGTGGTCGAGGTGCTCGACGCGCGCCTGCCGGAAGCGGGCAGCAATCCGATGATCCATGAACTGCGGCTGCACCGTCAGCGTTCGTGCCTCAAGCTATTGAACAAGGCCGACCTCGCCGACCCGGAGGCGACGCGCGCCTGGCTCGACCATTTCAACAAGCAGCCCGGCGTGATGGCGGTGGCGATTTCCGCCAAAAAACCCAGTGACGTCGCCAAGCTGCCGGCGCTGGCGCAAAAGCTGGCACCCCATCGCGACGACACCTTCAAGCCGCTGCGATTGATGATCATGGGCATTCCCAACGTCGGCAAATCGACCCTGCTCAATGCGCTGGTGAAACGCCGCGTGGCGGCAGTGGGCGATGAGCCAGCGGTAACCAAGTCGCAGCAGCGCATCAATTTGTCGCCCCGCCTGACGCTGGTCGACACGCCCGGAATGACGTGGCCGAAGATCGAGCACGACGCCGACGGATTCATGCTCGCAGCCAGCCACGCGATCGGGCGCAATGCGGTGATCGATGAAGAAGTGGCGGTGTTTCTGGCCGGCATCCTGCTCGAACGCTATCCGGCTTTGCTGAAGGCCCGTTACGGGTTTTCGCTCGATGGGCTCGACGCGACCGGCGTGCTGGAAGCCGTGGCGAAAAAACGCGGCTGCATCCTCAAGGGGCGCGGTGGCGAACTCGACCTGGAAAAAGCTGCGATGATTCTGCTGACCGATTACCGCACCGGCACGCTCGGACGCATCAGCCTGGAAACGCCCGCAACGCGTCAGGCGATGCTGGCAGCCGCGGCAGCCAAGCCAGCCAAAGCCAGTGCGCCGCCACCCGACCCCGACGCGTAATCAGTCATCCGCCGGCCAGGCCATGGCGTCGACCCAGGCGGCGGTTTGCTGCCTGCCCTGCACGGCCGTCACCGGCATCGACTCCTGCCATGCCCAGCGTCGCAGCGCATGGCGCTTGCCCGAACCGGTAATCACGAACCATACGCACCGGCTGCGATTCAACCGCGCGGCCGACAAGCTCACCCGTTCTGTCGGCGGCTTCGGCGCATCATGCACGGCGAGCACATCGGGGCTGCCCGGCGCGGCACCCCAGTCGTGGTCAGGAAACAGACTGGCGGTATGGCCGTCTTCCCCCATCCCGAGCAGCACCACATCGAAATCGGGCAATCCTTTCAACCCGTCGGCGTAAAGCGTGGCGGCCTGGACTGCACCGCGCTCGGCTGGAATGGGGCGGCGATTGTCGGGGGGAATGCGCGAAGTCGACAGCCAGGCAGCTTCGGCCATGACGCTGTTGCGCTCCGGGTGCTCCACCGGCAAACAGCGTTCGTCGCCATACCAGACATGCCAATGAACATCGCCCACCTGCTGGCCAGCCAATGCGCGATACAGGGCGCGCGGGGTGCTGCCCCCGGCCAGCACCAAATGAAACGCGCCACGCGCCGCAATGGCCGCGGCAGCCTCGGCGCACAGTGCATCGGCCAGTGCCGTCACCAACTCGTCCGGGTCGGGAAACACCCGCCACTCGGGCATGCTCACCGCTCGGCCTTCTTCTGTGGCGACGCGCTCACAGCTCGTCGCGCCAAACGTGGTCGTCGCTGTCGAACAGGCGGTTGGCTTCAGCGGGGCCCCACGAGCCGGCGGGATAGGTGGGAATGAATTCGCGCTCGACCGCCCAGTGCTTGAGGATGGGGTCGACGACCCGCCAGGCCCATTCGACTTCGTCGAAGCGAATGAACAGCGAGCGGTCGCCCTCGATCACGTCGAGCAGCAAGGTCTCGTAGGCGTCGAGCGTCTGCTCGTCAGTCTTGAGGAAGCTGGCGTTCATCTGCATCACCCGCGTATCCATGTCGAGACCGGGCTGCTTGACATGGATCTCCATGCGCATCGATTCCTCGGGCTGGATTGACAGCAACACCCAGTTCGGCGCAATCGATTCGATCGGTGTTTCGCGGAAAAGCTGCTGCGGGGGATGTCGAAAACGGATTGCGATCATCGACGTCTGGTTGGCCAGCCGCTTTCCGGTACGCAGGTAGAATGGCACGCCGCGCCAGCGCCAGTTGTCGATATAAAACTTGGCGGCGACGAAGGTTTCGGTAATGGAGTTGGGTTCGACGTTGTCTTCCTGCTGATACCCCACGACCGATTGCCCATCGATTTTGCCTCGCGCATATTGCGCGCGCACTGCGTGAGCACGCACGGAATTCTTGGAAATTGGCCGGATCGAACGCAACACCTTGACCTTTTCATCGCGCAACGCATCGGCCTCCAGCGCAGGCGGCGGCTCCATCGCAACGACGGTGAGCAATTGCATCAGGTGGTTTTGCAGCATGTCGCGCAGCGCACCCGCGCGGTCGTAATAATCGGCGCGCTTCTCGATGCCGATCGACTCGGCCACGGTGATCTGCACATGGTCGATGAAATTGCGGTTCCACAGCGGCTCGATCAGCGTGTTGGCAAAACGGAAAACCAGCAGGTTCTGCACCGTTTCCTTGCCTAGAAAGTGGTCGATGCGATAGACCTGCTCCTCGTCGAAATGCTCATGCAGCAGGCGGTTGAGCATCTGCGCCGATTCGATGTCCTCGCCGAAGGGCTTTTCGATCACCACCCGGTTCATCCCGCGCGGCGTGTTGAGGCCGACGGCTTCCAGGTTCTGGATCACCGCGCCAAATTCGGCCGGCTTGATCGCCAGGTAGAACACGGTGCTCGAGCACGACGATTCAGGCGGCAGCTGCTCGGCCAGCGTCCGGTACGATTCGACGTCGTTCAGATCGCCGCGCAAATAGCGGAAGCGCGCGACGAAACGCTCGAACACCGGCGTGTCGAGCGATTGCTTGATCTTGCCCTTCAACACATCGCGCATGTGGTCGCGCCAGTTTTCGGTCGTCCAGTCACGGCGCGAGAAGGCAATGAGCGAAAGCGATTCGGCCAGCCGCCCGGCGGCCTCCAGGTGAAACAGCGCGGGCAGGAGCTTGTTCGACGCGAGGTTGCCGGTGGCGCCGAAAATCACGAACGAACACGGCAGGTTATCGAGCGAGTCGGTGCTGGCGAGATTCATGTCAGCCCTCCTTGACGGCATGACCGCCGAAGCCCTGGCGCATCTTGGCGAGCATTTTGGCGGCGTAATCGTTCTTGCCCTGGCTGGCAAAACGCATCATCAATGCCAGCGACATCACGGGTGCGGGAATGCCCTGCTCGACCGATTCGAGCACCGTCCAGCGTCCCTCGCCGGAATCGGCGACAAAGGGCTCGATGGCGTCGAGCGTCGAGTCCTGTTCCAGAAAGTCCGCCGACAAGTCCAGCAGCCAGGATCGCACCACGCTGCCGTGCCGCCACAACTCGGCGATGGCGCCGACATCGAGGTCGAAGCCCGGCTTGTTTTTCATCAGCGCGAAGCCTTCGGCAAACGCCTGCATCATGCCGTACTCGATGCCATTGTGAACCATCTTCACGAAGTGGCCTGAGCCGACCGGACCGGTGTGCAACCACCCGGTGTCGGGCGTTGGCGCCAGGGCCTCCATGTAGGGCTTGAGCCGCGCGGCGGACGCGTCGCTGCCGCCAAACATGATGCAGTAGCCGTTATCCAGTCCCCACACGCCGCCGGACACGCCCGCATCGGCATAGTCGATTTTCAGCGCAGCCAACTGCTCGGCGTGGCGCTGATCGTCCTTGTAATAAGCATTGGCCCCATCGACGATCAGATCGCCGGGACTCAACAGCGGCGTCAGCGTGGCCAGCGCCGATTCGGTCGCCTCGCCGGCGGGCAGCATCAGCCACAAGATGCGCGGCGCCTGCAACGCACCCACCAGATCCTGCAACGAAACACAGGCCTGGTGCCCGGTTTCCGCCGCGATGGCTTCGCTCACGTCGTGGCTGCGGTTGTGAACGGCGATCCGGATGCCCTTTCGCGCCAATCGACGCGCCATGTTGCCGCCCATGCGGCCCAGTCCAACGATGCCAAATTCCATATTAATCTCCTTGTTTGGGTGAATGTCTGACTGCCGCAGGGATCGTGCCAGCCAGAAGATGCCGCCAGCCGTGGCAGGATGGGCAGCGCGCCGTTAGATTCGCGCAATATCGGTGCATGATGCACCGGATACGACCGGCCCGTCAGGAACCGGTGCCTGTCGCGCCCTGCAGGGCGGGGCTATGTCCGGCGAAACACCAGATCCCACACCCCATGTCCCAGCCGGATGCCGCGCTGCTCAAACTTGGTGAGTGGGCGGGTATCCGGGCGCGGCGCGTAATCCGTCACGGCATTCTGAAGCAGCGGCTCGGCCGATAACACGGCCAGCATCTGTTCCGCATAGTCCTGCCAGTCGGTGGCGAGGTGAATATAGCCGCCCGGCTGAAGCCGGCTGGCCAGCAACTGAACCAGCGGCGGCTGGATCAGGCGACGCTTATGGTGGCGCTTTTTGTGCCAGGGGTCGGGGAAAAAAATGTGGATGCCGGCGAGGCTGGCTGGCGCCAGCATCCGGGTCAGCACCTCGACGGCATCGTGCTGGACGACGCGGACATTGGTGAGGCCGCGTTCGCCAAGCTGCTTCAGCAGCGCGCCGACGCCAGGAGTGTGGACCTCGACACCG
Organism: Thiobacillus sp.; assembly: GCA_046484355.1. Taxonomy (GTDB): domain Bacteria; phylum Pseudomonadota; class Gammaproteobacteria; order Burkholderiales; family Thiobacillaceae; genus Thiobacillus. The sequence continues at coordinate 18,790 of JAWOJD010000060.1, read as the reverse complement.
AGATAGTCGTTTTCGGGATGGGCCGCGGCAATCTCGGCCAGCCCCTCGCCCATGCCGAAACCGATTTCCAGGATGCGCGGGATCGCGTTTGAATGGGAAGCGGCACGGCCAAAAACCGCATCGTAATCCAGCACGTCCGTCTGGTACGGCAACAGGAACTGCGGCCCAAGCTCGGCCAGCGCGCGCGCCTGCCCGGAGCCGACACGCCCGGCGCGCAGCACATAGGAACGGATGCGCGGATGCGCGCCGGCCTCGCTCATCTTATTTGCGACCCGGGCCTGCAGTTTGGGTAATCAGGCCGCTGGTGGGCGAACTGGGGCTGGCCTGATAGATTTTCTTCGGCATCCGTCCGGCGAGAAACGCCTCGCGCCCGGCTTCCACCGCTTTCTTCATCGCCGACGCCATCAGCACCGGATTGCCGGCGCCCGCGATCGCGGTGTTCATCAACACCGCGTCGCAACCGAGTTCCATTGCGATAGCCGCGTCGCTGGCCGTGCCCACGCCGGCGTCGACGATCACCGGCACGCTCAGGCGGTCGATGATGATCTGGAGATTCCACGGATTGAGAATGCCCATGCCGGAACCGATCAGGCTCGCCAGCGGCATCACCGCCACGCATCCGATATCTTCGAGCTGTTTGGCGGCGATGGGGTCGTCCGACGTGTACACCATGACCTGGAAGCCATCCTTCACCAGCACCTCGGCGGCTTTCAGCGTTTCGGCCACATTGGGATAAAGCGACTCGGGATCGCCCAGCACTTCGAGCTTGACGAGGCTGTGGCCGTCCAGCAACTCGCGCGCCAGTCGCAGGGTGCGAATCGCGTCATCCGCGGTATAACAGCCGGCGGTATTGGGCAAATAGGTGTATTTCGACGGCGGCAGCGCATCGAGCAGGCTGGGCTGGCCCGCATCCTGGCCGATATTGGTGCGGCGAATGGCGACGGTGACAATTTCCGCGCCCGAGGCCTCGACCGCGAGGCGCGTCTGTTCAAAGTCCTGGTACTTGCCCGTGCCCACCAGCAGGCGGGAGGCATAGGAATGGCCGGCAATGACGAGTGGATTCATGTGTTCAGGCAAAGCGTAAGTGTTCAAAAGTGGGCCAAGAGGATCCGATGGCAGGGCTTGGAGACGGGAGCGCTACTCGCACCCCGCCCCCATCAGCCGCCGCCCACCGCAACGACGATTTCCAACTGGTCACCGCTGGCAAGCGACGTACTGGCATGCTGGCTGCGCGGGACGATTTCTCCGTTTTTCTCGATGGCGATGCGCTTGCCCGTCAACTCGAGCGACTCGATCAATTGGGCAAGGGTGAGCGGGGCAGGAAAGCGACGGGGTTCGCCGTTGATGGCAAGTTCAATCACAACTTCTATCCGGACGTAAGTTTCAGTAGAATGCCAGATTCTACCCTGAAGCACCCTGTAGGGCAGAAGGTACAAGTACCGCGCGGGCGTCGTATAGTGGCATTACCTGAGCTTCCCAAGCTCATGAGGAGGGTTCGATTCCCTTCGCCCGCTCCACAATTGTCCCAGTTCCCGCCCCCCATGCGGATTCCTGATTGCCCGGCTCCCGGACCGGAGACTCATCCGCCCTCGCCGTAACGCCATGAAAACGAGCCTGTTTCGGCCCAGAACAGGCGGCTGCCGCTGTCCCCGAATTCGCGCAGGTGGCTAATGATGTCCTCGGCCTGCCTCCCGCCAACCACGGACTGATCGGGCTGAAATTCCATGCTGTGCACCAGCGTGTCGCCAGCGACGTAATCGATTTCACAGGTAATGTCGGCCCCGGCGATCAGCTTCCGTTCAGCCTGAACCGCCAGTTCCGCCAGCAGTGCATCGAGCTTCTGCTGGGCACTGTCGCGCGCTTTTTGCGTGGCCTGCCAGGCGCGCATCTGCGCGGCATATTTTGCCCGCGTCTGCTGCCAGCTGGCTTCCTGCTTGGGTGACAGATTGGCGCCACCTTTGGCAAGCGTGGTGGCGAGTGCAAGATGCAGCTTGAAGCCATTGTCGAGCAACATCTTCGCCAGCGCGTCGTCCTGTACAGCGACGCGTTTCTCGGCTTCCTGGCGCAACGCATCGATTTCAGCCGTATCGTGATTCATCCGGGTGAAATCCGGCACCAGCATGCCAACGAGCGTCTCGGTATTTTTGCGTATTGTGCTTTGCGCGATTTTCACGCGTTTTCCTGCAATGGCCGACCCTTCGCTGACGTCAATATTGACCTGATCCCCCAGGATGCTGCAGTTGATGGCGTGTTTGATCGTCACCCGGCTCCCGACGATGGTGCATCCTTCGGCGAATTCCATGTCGATGCTGCCGCCATTCGCTTCCAGCGTGACGCATGAAGCTCGACCGTTCACGGTGATGCTGCCCCCCGGGCTACTGATCTGCCCGCCCGCGACATTGGCCTTCAACACCACGCGCCCCCCGCTCGATACGATGTTGCCATAGACGTCGGCAAAGAAGGACATGTGCCGGCCCTTCACCACACGCCGCTCCTGAACCTCGCCATGCTCCTCGAACTCGTCGCCCGTCAGCGCCACATCCCCGGTCGTTTTCATGCTGACGCCTTCGCGGCTGATCATTTTTTCCGTCACCGAGACCTGGTTGCTCCTGCTGTCGATGTTGAGAAAACCATCTTGCGCCGAGACGATGAACTCACCCGTCGGCCTGATTTCAACACGGGTCCCGGGGCCGGCCAGTGCGGCAAAGTTATAGTCCTTGGGAATGTCCGGCTCGACCCGCTCGCCCGCCACGTTGCGTCCTGGCTTGCCCAGCTCGCGGGGGATTTTCTGCAGCAACAGCTTGCCTTCCGTGATCTGCGGAAAACGGTTCTTGAACTGGCACATGTCCATTCGGCCGTCCGGCAGGATTTTCGGTGCATTGTCGCGATGCAAGGCGTCGGTTTTCTCCTCGATGCTGGCGTCCCGTCCGGGCGTGGCCGTTAAGGCACGGGCGATTTCCATGCGAACGGCCGTACCGCTCTGAATCACCTCGCGCACCTGTGCCGCTTCGATTCCGAACCGCACGCCCTTCTCCCACAGCGCGGCAACAAACTCGTCGAAATCAAGCTGCGTCGGCTCGGAACGGGTCTTGATCTCCTCGCCGGTCACGTCCACGCTGCCGTCTTCTCCCGGCGGCCCGAACACCGGCACCCCTTCCTCGATTTCCAGTACGACTGGTTCGAACAGGTACTCGGCCGTTCTCAGGTCACGCGCGCATTTCACCGTGTGATACAGCGCTTTGCGCTGGGGAGGGAAGGGAACGATGCTTGCTGCCAGCCTCACCGGGGCTTCTGGCATGGCCTTCGGGTCGTGCAGCAAGGCCTGAAAGACGGCGTAATCCAGGTTTGCAAAGCGCAATCCGGCAGCGAACACGCGTTCGACAAACCGCGCCAGCCCACCCTCCTCCAGCGTCGAGGGGGCGACAAACAGGCCGGTGGCCCGCCGCTCGACAAAGCTGGGCAGCAAGATCTCTTCCGACTGGGGATCAACCAGGTTGCCAACCCCTTTACCCATGCTCGACGAGGTAGCGTCCGTTCGCAATGCACTCTGTTGATCCTGATCTGACGCTGTACCCTTCATGCAAAACACCCCAGTCATTGCCTGCCACTCACCTCCGTGATACTGCCGGAAAGTCACAGGTCTGACCAGAACGCCGCAGATCGCAGCATCCGCAGGGATGGCATAAAGCGCTCACCTCGCCAGATTTCTCAGGCGCGCAAGCTGTCCTTGATCCTGAAATACGTTCGCGCATGGGCCACAAGCTGGGGATCGCCCGGATGGTCCACGGTCTCGACGCCAACCACCCGCCCGACCAGCGCGGAATCGTGCGCATGGATGTGCTTGATGAGTTCGAGCTTGGCGTGGCCGGGGCCGACAATCAGGATTTTCGCGGTGTTGCCCAGGGCTTCCACCACATCGTGGTAGTAGTGCGGGTCTTCGGGCTGACGGCTTCCACTGACGGAACCGCGCTTGCGCTGCAGCTGCCTGGGCGCGTTGGCTGGATGGACAATCGATTTTTCAATTTCATCCGGGCTGACGTGGATGATGCGTGCTTCGTGATGATCGAGCCAGACGATCGCATGGGTGTGGGTCATGATCTTCCCTTTCGCAGAAGACAAGGAAACCCCCTGTCACTTTCAGCTTAGGGTGCCAGCCAGCGGATACAAGGTCGGTCTTGGGTCGTCCTTGTATCCGCGCCCCGCTTACTTCACCGCTTCCTTCAGCTGATCGAGAATGGCCGGATTCTCCAGGGTGGAGACGTCCTGGGTGATGTCCTCGCCCTTGGCCAGCGCACGCAGCAGGCGCCGCATGATCTTGCCGGAGCGGGTCTTGGGCAGGTTGTCGCCGAAGCGGATTTCGTCGGGCTTGGCAATCGGGCCGATCTCCTTGCTCACCCAGTCGCGCAGTTCGGCCACGATCTGCTTCGCCTCGGCGCCGGTGGCGCGCGCGCCTTTCAGCACCACGTAGGCCACCACCGCCTCGCCCTTGATGTCGTGCGGGCGTCCGACCACGGCAGCTTCGGCGACGCGCGGGTTGGATACCAGCGCAGACTCGATTTCCATGGTGCCCAGCCGGTGGCCGGAAACGTTCAGCACGTCGTCGATGCGGCCCATGATCCAGAAATAGCCATCCTTGTCCCGATGCGCCGAGTCGCCGGCAAGATACGTCTTGCCGCCGAGTTCTTCGGGGAAATAGGTCGACTTGAACCGGTCGGGGTCACCCCACAGGGTGCGCAGCTGCGACGGGAAGGGGCGCTGGATGACCAGATAGCCGCCCTGCCCTTTTCCGACCGGGTGGCCCTGCTCGTCGGTAATCGCCGCCATGATTCCGGGCAGCGGCAGCGTGCAGGAGCCGGGCTTGGTCGGCACGGCGCCGGGCAGGGGCGCAATCATGTTGGCGCCGGTTTCGGTCTGCCACCAGGTGTCGACAATCGGGCAACGCCCGCCGCCGATCACTTCGTGATACCACATCCAGGCTTCCGGGTTGATCGGCTCGCCCACCGTGCCGAGCAGGCGCAGCGAGGACAGATCGTGCTGGGCGGGGAGGTCGGAGCCCAGCTTGATCAGGCTGCGGATCGCCGTCGGCGCCGTGTAAAAGGTCGTGACCTTGTGCTTGGCGATGGTTTCCCAGAAACGTCCGGCGTGCGGATACGTGGGCACGCCCTCGAAAATGACTTCGGTCATGCCCAGCGCCAGCGGACCATACGCGACATAAGTGTGGCCGGTGATCCAGCCGACGTCGGCGGTGCACCAGTACACGTCGTTCTCGGGCTTGGCATCGAACACCCACTGCATGGACAGAATCGCGCCCAGCAGGAAGCCGCCGGAAGAATGCTGCACGCCTTTTGGCCGCCCGGTCGAACCCGAGGTATACAGGATGAACAGCGGATGCTCGGCGCTGACCCAGGCAGGTTCGCAGGTGTCGGCCTGGGTCTGCGTGAGCTCGTGCCACCACAGATCGCGCGTGCCCCAGCCCACCTCGCCGCCGGAACGCCGGTACACGACCACATGCTCGACGCAAGACGTATCGCCCAGGGTCAGCGCCTCATCCACGGCCCGCTTGAGCGGCACCGCCTTGCCGCCCCGCATCGAGGCGTCGGCCGTCACGATCACCTTGGCCTTGGCATCCTCGATGCGCTCGAACAGGCTCTTCGACGAAAAGCCGCCGAACACCACCGAATGGATCGCCCCGATGCGCGCGCACGCCTGCATCGCCACCACCGCCTCGATGCTCATCGGCATGTAGACCACCACCCGGTCGCCCACCGTCACGCCAAGCGACTTCAGGCCATTGGCGAACTGGCAGACGCGCGCATGCAGTTCCTGGTAGGTGACCTTCGTCACGGCGCCGTCGTCGGCCTCGAAAATCAGCGCGGTCTTGTCTCCGCGCGTGGCCAGATGGCGATCGAGACAGTTGTAGGAGACGTTCAGCTCGCCATCGTCGAACCACTTGTAGAACGGCGCGTGCGATTCGTCGAGCGTGCGGGTGAACGGTTTCTTCCAGTCCATCGTCCTCCGCGCCAGCCCGGCCCAGAATCCCTCGTAATCGGTTTCAGCCTGATTGCACAAGGCCTGGTACGCCTCCATCCCGGACACATTCGCCTGTTTGACGAAGCTGTCCTGGGGCGGGAACACGCGGGTTTCAGTCAGAATCGATTCGATGGCTGCCATACAGTCTCTCCACTGATAAAGTGTTGCGGTAACGCATGATTCTAATTCATGGCGCCCTATCAAGGCACCCTCAACCCAGGCATCCCAATCAGGTCATGACCCATCCCGCACTTGCACACGTTGCCCGCTGTTCCCGCTTTGGCCGTCGTCTGCTGGAGGCCCAGCCGCAGCTTGCTATGGCTGTCGCCGGTCTACTCGACCGCCCGTTCACCCGCGAGGCGATGCAGGCGTTTCTGTCCGAACCGCCCTGCGCCGACGAAGCTGCCCTGCATCAACGCTTGAGGCAATTGCGCCAGCGCGTCTGGCTCATCGCCACCGCACGCGACCTGGCCGGGACCGCCGACCTGGCCGAAGTCATGACCACCTACAGCGCGCTGGCCGAGGTGAGCATTGCCGTCGCGCTCGATTCCCACCACGCCATCCTGGCTGCGCGCCACGGCGAGCCGCGCGACGGGCAGGGCCAGCCGCTCCAGATGGTCGTCATCGGCATGGGCAAGCTCGGCGGCGGCGAACTCAATGTGTCGTCCGACATCGACCTCATTTACCTCTATCCCGAGGAAGGTGATACCGCGGCCGACGACCCGGCTGCCAGCGTCCGCCCGATCACCAACCATGAGTTTTTCATCCGTCTGGGACGCCGGCTGGCCGCGGCGATTTCGGAAAACACCGCCGATGGCTACGTGTTCCGCGTCGACCTGCGACTGCGCCCATGGGGCGATTCGGGTCCGTTCGCAATGGGCTTCGACATGCTGGAAGACTATCTGGTCGCGCAGGGCCGCCCGTGGGAGCGCTACGCCTGGATCAAGGCGCGCCCGCTCACCGGCACACGCCACGACGAACTGGCGCAGGTCGTGCGGCCGTTCGTGTTCCGCAAGTATCTCGATTTCGGCGCGTTTGCCGCGATCCGCGACCTGCATGTGCAGATCCGTCGCGAAGTCGCGCGCCGCGACATGGCGCACAACGTCAAGCTGGGGCCGGGCGGCATCCGCGAAATCGAGTTCACCGCGCAGGTTTTCCAGCTTATCCGGGGCGGCCAGATTCCTTCGCTGCAACAACGTCCAACGCTCACGGTGCTGGCCGAGCTGGCATCTGCCGGCCTGATGACAGCCGACGCACAGCAGGAACTCAGCGCCGCCTACGACTTTCTGCGGCGCCTGGAACACCGCATCCAGTATCTGGACGATGCGCAGACTCAGCTGCTGCCGGACGATGCCGACTCGCAGGCGATGCTGGCCGAGGCCATGAACGTACCCGATTACGCCACGCTGCTCACCGCGCTCGATCGGCATCGCAATAAGGTTACCCGCCACTTCGAGCAGGTTTTCGCCGCGCCGCAAACCGAACAGGAGAGCCACCCGCTCAGCGCCGTCTGCTGCGGCACCGCGGATGCCGACACCATGCACGCGCTGCTGGAGAATGCCGGCTACGACGACCCGGCCCGGGTGCTGGCCACGCTCGACGCCTTGCGCCACAACGCCGCGCGGCTGGCGGAATCGACGCAGCTTCTGCTCAACGCGCTGTTGCCGCCCGCGCTCGAAGTCATCGGCAGCCAGCCTGATCCGGCAACCACACTGGAACGCTTTGCCGAACTGATGCAGGCCATTGCGCGCCGCTCGACCTATCTGGCGCTGCTCGCCGAATATCCGGCCGCGCTACGGCAGCTGGTGCGCTTGCTGGCAGCCAGCCCCTGGGCGGCGCAGATGCTGATCCGGCAGCCGCAATTGATGGATGAACTGATCGCGCCGCAACAGCTACTGCTCGTGCCAGACTGGAAGCAGCTCGCCCTTCAGTTGCGCGGCAAGCTCGACGCCTTCCCCGGCGACACCGAAGCGCAGATGGATGCGCTGCGCCGCTTCAAGCAGGTTCAGACCTTGCGGCTGCTGGCGCAGGACGTGGCCGGGCAACTGACCGTCGAATCCCTGTCCGACCACCTGTCCTGGCTGGCCGATACCCTGCTTGCCGAAACCCTCACCCGTTGCTGGGCCGGGCTGAAATCACGCCACCTCGACACCCCACGCTTCGCCATCATTGGCTACGGAAAACTCGGCGGCAAGGAACTCGGCTTCGCCTCCGATCTCGACCTGGTGTTTCTATACGACGACCCCGACGAGCGTGCGCAGGAAATCTATGCGCGCCTGGCGCAGCGCATCAACACCTGGCTCGGCACCCTCACCTCGGCAGGCATGTTGTACGAAACCGACCTGCGGCTGCGCCCGGACGGCGCATCGGGCCTGCTGGTGAGTTCGACCGAAGCCTTTCGCGACTACCAGCTCAACCACGCCTGGGTGTGGGAGCACCAGGCGCTGTCGCGCGCGCGTTTCGTATGCGGCGACGAGGCGATTGGCGAGACCTTCGAAGCCTTGCGCCGCGAAGTGCTGAGCCTGCCGCGCGACCCGGCCAAGCTACGCGACGAGGTGCTGACGATGCGCGACAAGATGCACGCCGGCCATGTCAACAACAGTGAATTATTCGATCTCAAGCACGACAGCGGCGGCATTGTCGACGTCGAGTTCTGCGTGCAGTACCTGGTGCTGCGCCATTGCAGAACGCATCCGGAACTCGCCGACAACCTGGGCAACATTGCGCTGCTGCTGCGCGCGGCCACGGCCGGCCTGATCCCCGACGACATCGCACACGCCGCCGCCGACGCCTACCGTGAACTGCGCCGCCAGCAACACGCCGTCAAGCTCAACGGGGCGCAGTATGCCCGGGTGCCACCGCCCGCCATGGAAAGCGTGCGCAGTGCCGTGCAGGCGCTGTGGTCACAGGTGATGGGTTGAGGCAGCCGGCTAATCTTGGGCTTATTGCCGGCGCGACAAAATCAATGTATCCGGGACCAGACTTTCAGGATCATGGATTGCAGAAATCGCACCGACCGGGATCAGCGTGCTCCACCCTCACCCGCTCGCGTGTCTCACGATAGTCGCATTTGGGACAGCCGTAGAGTTCGGCCCGGAACTCGCGCGTGGGCGCCCCGCAGTCGGCGCACGGCAAACCAGGGACCCGTTTCATCACCCAGAAACTCGGCGTGCCGCAGGCCGGACAGGGCGAAGCCAGCTTGGCCGCCATGTCTTCGGCGGCCAAGCGAATGGCGTTCATGCGCGTGGGGTGGGCGTGGGCGCGCGAATCGTTCTCCAGAAACACCTGTCCGTTTTCCGCCTGCACGCATGCGCGCAGGAAGGGCGCTTCGAGCGCCGCCCAGGTGGTGATGCCCTTGTCGATACGAGGGTCGTCCTCGGCCTGCGGACGCACCACCAGATGATGATCGGGAAACCCGGCCTCGCGGGCGAAGCGCAGGGCGGCGTCCCAGTCGTCGGTCAGCATGTGTGCAAAGCGCGTCGCCTGCTGTGCCATGCCAACCATCTCGATCCCGCGCGTGTCATCGATGAACAGCAACAGCTCGACATTCCATGGCAACAAACCGAACCTCGGATCGGCGCCCAGCGAGCCCTCGCTCGCCAGTCCCAGAGGGAGGCCCGACAGGTCCATACCGATACGCGCCTTGCGACGCGCCGCTTCAAGCTGTGTGCCGGCGAGCGGAATGTCGCGGGTGAAGGTGCCCAGCTGGTCGGTATCGAAGCCGCCCACCCGCTCGACCCTGCACCCGAGCGCGGCGTCCAGCACCGGCGCGATTACCCGTTCCTTGCCGTGCTGGGTCAGCAGGGCGATGCGGCTGCCCGCATAGGGGCCGGGTTGAGGACGGGAGGCGGTCCGATTGCTCCGGTTCGGACATGGCTGTCTCAGCCTGGAGGCTGCGCATCGCTCGCCTGTGCACGGTGGCGAATCAGCAGCACGCTCAAGGTCAGCACCGTCAGCGGCAGCACGAAGCCGAGCATGACGGCGCTGTACGCGGGCAGCGCAGCATACTGGGTCGCCGCGAAAATCAGATATAGCAGATAAGCCGCATAGTAGCCCAGGAACAGCGCCCCTTCCCAGCGGGCGACCAGATGGCCGGTGGAAAAAATCGGCAGGCAGGCAAGCGCGACTGCGACCATCACCGGGATGTCGAAGCGGATCAGCGAAGCCGCGACGTCTAGTCCGCCGGGAGTCACCAGTGCGGCGATGCCGGCAATCGCCAGCAGGTTGAACAGGCAGCTGCCGATGACGTTGCCCACGGCGATGTCACGCTCGCCCCGCATTGCCGCGACGACCGAGGTCGCCAGCTCCGGCAGCGAGGTACCGGCGGCGATGATGGTCAGGCCGATGATGACTTCGCTTACCCCCAGCGCACGCGCAATCGTGACCGCACTGTCGACCAGCCAATGGGCACCGAGCACGAGCAGCGCCAAGCCGCCGGCAATCAGCGCGATCTGAGCCGGCAGCCGGGCCAGCCATGGGCTTGTGCCGTCGCCGAACTCCTGTTCATACTCGGCCTCGATCGCCGCGCTTTCCTTGCGGCTTTGCTGAATGGCGAACACCGTGTAGGCGATGATGCCGGCGGTCAGCAGCAGGCCGTCGAAGAAACCGATACGGCCATCGAGCGCCATGATCCACACCAGCACCGAAGCCCCGAGCACCAAAGGCACGTCGAGCCGGATCAACTGCTGCGACACCACCAGCGGGGCGATCAAGGCGGCAATGCCCAGCACCGCCAGCACGTTGAAAATATTGCTGCCGACAATATTGCCGACGGCGATTCCAGACTGCCCCGCCAGACCGGATTGCACGCTGACCGCAAGCTCTGGCGCGCTGGTGCCAAAGGCCACCACGGTCAAGCCGATCACCAGCGGCGAGATGCCGAAGCGCAAGGCCAGCCGCGACGCGCCCCGCACCAGAAGATCCGCACCGGCCACCAGCAATACAAAGCCAAGCAGCAAAAAAGCAAGAACCGTGAACGTCATAGCATCAGACGTTTGCTCGCTGCCGCCCCGGTCAAGCCGCGCCGAGCCACCGGTACAGCAAGACGCCCCCGACGATCAACGCGACGCTCGCCCAGCCTAGCCGATCGACATAGCGATAGAGCATGGCTTCCATGCGCGCGCCGCCCCAAGCCATCAACCCGGCCACCAGGAAAAAGCGCGCGCCGCGGCCGATCATCGACGCGAGCGTGAACGGCAACAGCGCCATCGACAGGGCGCCGGCGGCGATGGTGAACACCTTGTAGGGAATCGGCGAAAAGCCAGCGATGAAGATTGCCCAGAAGCCCCATTCCCCGAACCAGGCAACCGCCTTCTGATAAGTTGGCCAGTAGTGTGATTCGCGCAGCCAGGGCTCGATGGCGTCGAAGGCATAGTAGCCGATGGCATAGCCGAACAGGCCGCCGGCCACCGACGCCAGTGTGGTGATCAACGCAAACCACACTGCCCGCTTCGGGCTGGCGAGGCTCATCGGCGCGAGCATCACGTCCGGGGGCACCGGGAAGAACGACGACTCGGCAAAACTCAACCCGCCGAGATACCACGGCGCATGGCGATGACGCGACCATTGCATGGCGCGGGCGTAGAGGGGGGAAAACAGTTTCAACTCAACTGCCCCGTACCATCGACATGACGCTGCCCATGTCGAGCGTGCTCGCCTTCTGTTGAATCTGCGGCAGGTATTGCGTCTGCATCTGCTTGGCCGGGCCGAGCAGATTCTGGAAGGTGTCTTTCAGCATGGCCGTATTCATGGTCCGCCCACCAGCGTAATAGCGCTTGGCGAGCTGGCCCAGCGCATAGGTGGTGGCGAACGAGAAGGCCATGCCGGTGGCCGCGCCGCCGAGACTGCCGAAGGTCTTGCCCGCCGCCTTGCCGAGCAGCCCGCCGAGCAGCTTGCGGCCGAACTGTTCGAGATACTGCGAGGTGAGACCGACGCCGGCAGCGGCGATGAATTCCTTGATGTGGCCCTGGTCGAGGGCGACGCCGTGCGCTTTGCCAATAGCGTAGACCATCTTGATCTGGAGCGGAATGATAGCCATCGACGCCCACGATTGCGGCAGCAGTTCCAGCGCGCCGTTGAGCAGGGAATAGTTAAGGATGGACTTGTCCAGCCCGGCTTCTGACCCATTCGTCTGAGCCGCCACCACCGTGCCGGGCACCGCGACTGCAGCGGGCGCGGCGGCTTCGGACAGATCGACCATGACATCGGCCTCGCGCTCAAAGGCTGCGACCTCACCCGCGTCGAGCTTGAGCAGGGCTTTCAACTCGGCCAGAAAACGCTGCTCGGCTTCGCTCTGGCGGCCATCCGCATCCACGACGCAGACCGCCATTTCATACGCCAACTGGCGCTCGCCGGGGTCGCCCAGCGCAGCGGCAGCGGTTTCCAGCGTGGTGCGCTTGAGCAGCACGTCCTGGTACAGTCGCGACAGATCGGGCGCGCCGGCCTCGCCTGCAAGCGCGTCGGCGATGCGGCGAATTTCCTCGCGTTCGCGGTCGTGCTTGCTGCCGTCGGCAAAGGCGGCAAACAGGGCGATGCTGAGGATGGATTTCTGCTGTTCGGGGTTCATTGTGGATTCAACCATTTAATCTGGAATTCGATTTCTTCCGAATCACCTTCGAGCTCGTGCTCGATGTTGCAGGTTGCCCGCACCGGAACCGGGATTCGTTCGCCCGCAATCTGGATTTCAGAGCGTTCGCCCTGCTCGAGCGCGTCGGCCAGGCGCCGTAATTTCGCAATGAAATCCGGCAAGGGATAGGCTTTTTCCACGTCTCGTTCAGGTTTGCTGATCATGCGGCTTGGCCTTTCATGCAGTGGGTGCGTTCCAGGAATGGCGGCAGATCACTGAATGAGCGCCTCGGTCAGTTTCAGCCCGGCGAGTTCCTTGATCGTGCGCGCCAGATAGTAGAGCACCGCCATCATGATCAGCATCGACGGCAGCGCGATGACCGGGTAGCTCAGCAGGGTCAGGCGGCCCAGTTCCTCGTTGAAGGCGGGGGTGCCGGCCGGGCTGGTGACGATCCAGGTCGCCAGCAGGTAGTTCATGACGGAAGAGAAGAAGAACGACCCGCCCAGCATCCAGGTGGCGGTCCGCAGGCGCGCTTCGAAGGTGGCTGCAGTGCCGCGCTGGTTGAGGTTCTCCTGGATGCGCTCGACATTCATCAGCGCCGGGCTGAACAGCAGCACCCTGACCAGCGGCTTGCTGGTGTAGGCCGAAATGATCACGGCCAGGCCGATCAGGCCGGGAATCGCCGCTTCCTTGACCGCCAGCCATTGCGTATCCAGTTGCAGCAGGCCAATGCCGCCGGTGAGCACCACGCTGACCAGGCCCAGCATCGCAAACAGGTTGACCTTACGTTCGCGCAGCAGCGAGCGCGCGCCCCAGAACAGCGGGAACGCCAGCGCCAGCAACAGCGCGTTGACGACGCCCAGGTCGTCCGGGCCGGACAGCTTCATCAGGATGATCGAGGGAATGATCAGCGTGATGGCCAGCTCGACCAGCGGATTGGGTTTGGTGGCGGCAGTGTGGGTCATGGCGGGATTCATGTTCCGATTGTAGCGAGAAGTTCAGGCACGCGGCGGCGTCTGGCTGGACGCGCTTTGCTGCGTCAGCAGCGTCTTGAGTTCGCGCACTTCTTGACGCATGGCCCGCACTTCGGTGTGCAGGTCGGCCTCGATGTGCTCGCGGGCGTCTTCGACTGCCGCGACCGTCTCGTCATGCTCCTTTTCGCTGAAGGTCTGCATCGCATTGACGATGATCGCGATGAACAAGTTCAACATGGTGAAGGTCGCCACCAGGATGAAGGGAATGAAGAACGCCCAGGCGTAGGGGAAATGCTCCATCACCGGCCGCGCGATGCCCATCGACCAGCTTTCCAGCGTCATGATCTGGAACAGGGTGTAGAGCGAGCGTCCCAGATGACCGAACCACTCCGGGTAGGCGGTGGCGAACAGGTTGGTGGCGATCACCGCGAACACGTAATAGATGATCATCAGCACCAGCCCGATGGACAGCAGCCCCGGAACGGCGCCCACCAGCGCCCCCACCACCCGCCGCATCGATGGCACCATGGTCAGCAGGCGCAGCACCCGCAAGACCCGCAGCGCGCGCAGCACGGCGAGCTGACCGGTTGCAGGCAACAGGGCGATAGCGACGACGAGGAAATCGAACACGCTCCAGGGATCGCGCCAGAAAGCGCCGCGGTGAACGACCAGGCGCAGGCCGATCTCCACCACGAACACGGCCAGAATGGCCTTGTCCAGCGCCACGATCACCCCGCCAGCCGCCGCCATCGCAACGGGCCAGGTCTCCAACCCCAGCAGCGCGGCGTTGATCAGGATCAGGGCGATGATGACGCCCTGCACCCGGCGGTGTTCTACAAAGCGGCGCAAGTGCTGGCGAACGGCGCTCTCAGGGACGGGGACAATGGGGGTCATGTTGGATGAATGCGAAAGCTCAGTTTCTAACGACGGGATTGCCTTCGGCAATCCAGCGGGTGATGCCGTCGCGCACATTGTAGACCTGCGTATAGCCCATCTTTTCGACCAGTTCGCGCGCCAGCGCGTCGGTGCGGTTGCCGGTGCGGCAGATCACGATCACCGGTTGATCGCGCGCCACTTCCTGCGTGAAGGCGGGGATGAAATCGGGCTGCAGGCGGCCGCCGGCGTCCACGAAGGTCAGCTTGCGGCTGCCTTCCACCACCCCGGTCTGGCGCCATTCTTCCGGACGGCGTACGTCGTAGATCGGCACGCCCTGCTGCAGCAGGGTTTTCAACTGGGCATTGTCGACGTTGGTGTAGGGCGGCTCGGCGCACCCGCCCAACGCAAGCAGAAGCGACAGCACGCCGGCAGCACGCAGCGCCTTCATGCCGCCCCCTTGCGCGTGGCAATCAGGCTGGCCACCACGCTCGCGCCGATCAGGATCGCGACAATGGCGAGCGAGGCCTGCACCGGCACGTGATACCACGGCGCGATCAGCATCTTGGCGCCGATGAAGGTGAGCACCATCGCCAGGCCGTATTTCAGCAGGTGGAAGCGGTCCGCCACGTCGGCGAGCAGGAAGTACAGCGCGCGCAGGCCCATGATGGCAAAGATGTTGGACGTGAAGACGATGAACGGGTCGGTGGTGATGGCGAAGATGGCCGGAATGGAATCCACCGCGAAAACCACGTCGGAAGTCTCGATCAGGATCAGCACCAGGAACAGCGGCGTGAAATAGCGTACGCCATCCTTCATCACGCTGAACTGCTCGCCATGGTGGCCTTCAGAGATGCGCAGATGGCGGCGCGCAAATCGCAGCACCGGGTTCTTTTCCAGGTCAGGCGCTTTCTCTGCCATGACCAGCATGCGCATGCCGGTGACCACCAGGAAGATGCCGAACAGATAGAGCACCCAGGCAAACTCGCGCACCACCCAGGCGCCCGCCAGGATCATGATCGCACGCAGGACGATGGCCCCGAGCACACCATAGATCAGCACCCGGCGCTGGTATTCGGGGGCGACATGGAAAGCGGTGAAGATCAACAGGAAAACGAACACGTTATCCACCGACAGCGACCACTCGATCAGATAACCGGTAAGAAATTCCAGCGCCTTCTGATTCGCGATTTCCGGCCCCACCAAGCCATTCAAGTACCACCACAGACCCACGTTGAATGTGAGCGCCAGGCTCACCCAGGCCAATGTCCATGTGCCCGCTTCCCTGACGCCCACCTTGTGCGCCTTTTTGCCGCCGAACACGAACAGGTCGAGCGCCAGCATCGCCAGAACAAAGGCGATGAAGGCCGCCCACATCCAGGGTTCGCCAATCGAAATATCGTGAGTCATGAAAGCATCCGGCAGGAAATCAGAAAGGGGACGCCAGGCACGGGGTCATGCCCGGCCTGGCATCGGTTACAGGTCAATGGCCGCTCTGTTTAACCGCGGTCAAACGGTCCATCACCGCGAACAGCACGCCTGAAACAACAAACGCCATATGCAGGCCGACTTTCCAGCCCAGTTGTTCATTGGTGTAGGCATCGACGTTGACGAAGGCCTTGAGCAGTTCGATACCGGAAATGGCGACGATCGAGCCGATGACCTTGATCTTCAAGTCCGAGAAGCTCACGTGCCCCATCCAGTCGGGACGATCCTCGTGGCTGCCGGTGTCGATCTTGGACACGAAATTCTCATACCCGGCGAACACGATGATGATCAGCAAGTTGGCCACCAGCGCCACATCCACCAGCGTGAGCACGCCGACCATGACCTCGGTGCCTTCCCCAGACACCACCACCGGCAGCAGATTGAAGAATTCCTTGGCAAACTTGAACAGCAGGAGCGCAATGGCCCCCACCAGCCCCAGATAAAACGGCGCCAGCAACCAGCGGCTGGCGAAGATGAAGCGCTCGAGAAAGTGTTCAAACTGTTGCATCACATCTCCAAAAACGATTAAAACGGGTGCGCAACGGTATCACAGCCCATCCGCGCCAACGCCGTCTGCCAGCGCAAATGTCACAGGCCAAAACAACCGCATTTTACGAGGGTTCACTAACAAGAAAAACTCGAATTATATGAATGTATAGTCCGTTTTTTTCGTTTTAAAGCCCCAGCGATAGAATCCACTTATCGACCCATAAGAAAGCTATCCTTTAAAAGATATCAATATCGTCTTATAAAGCAGTAGTTGTCCAACATGATGGTAATGCAGGTTCCGCTGTTCAGGAGAGAGACACATGCGTACATGGCACTTAGGCTGGTTAAGCGTTTTAGTGTTTGTTGGCTGGCCAAGTTTCTTCAGCGGCGCGGCACTGGCCTCCACTGCCGACCACAGCACCTTCAAGGAACTGCAGCAGGACTTCAAGTCCGGACCCGAAGTCACCCAGGCTTGTCTCAAGTGCCACACCGAAGCGGCCAAACAGGTGATGAAAACCCCCCACTGGACCTGGGAATACCTCAACCCCGCCACCGAACAAAAACTCGGCAAGAAGCATGTGCTGAACAACTACTGCGTCTCGGTCGAGGCCAACCTGCCGTTCTGCACCACCTGCCACGCAGGCTATGGCTGGAAGGACAAGCAGTTCGACTTTAGCAAACAGGAAAACGTCGACTGCCTGATTTGCCACGACACCTCGGGCAAATATCGCAAACAGCCCGGCCTGGCGGGTCACCCGCCGGTCAAGGCAATGGAATTCCCGCCCGGCTCCGGGAAAATCGTCAAACCCGTTGACCTGAAAACAGTCGCCCAGAGCGTCGCCAAGACCAGCCGGGACACATGCGGCGCATGCCACTTTTCTGGTGGGGGCGGTGACGGCGTCAAGCACGGCGACATGGACAGCTCGCTGGCTGCGCCCGAGGCCAACGTGGACATCCACATGGATGTAACCGGACTCGACTTCAGCTGCGCGACCTGCCACAAGACCGAGGGCCATGCGGTGCCCGGCAGCCGCTACGCGCCCACCGCCAAGGATGACCAGGGCAAGGGAATGCGCGGCAAGGTCGATGGCCGCAACCCTGCCACCTGCCAGTCCTGCCATGGCAACGATGCCCACAAGGTGGCCCGGCTCAACAGTCACGCCAACAAGATTGCCTGCCAGACCTGCCATATCCCGAAATTCGCGCGCGGCGGCATCGTCACCAAACTGTCCTGGGACTGGTCCACCGCCGGCAAGAAGGACAAGGACGGCAAGCCGCTGACCATCAAGGATGCCAAAGGCAACGTCATCTACGACGGCAAGAAGGGCGATTTCGTGGTCGCCGAGAACGTCGTGCCCGAATACAAATGGTTCAACGGCAAGGTCAATTACACACTGCTCAGCGACAAGATCGACAACAAGCGCGTCGTCCCGGTCAATTGGACCGATGGCAGCCCGGATGACGGCAAGTCGCTGATCTGGCCGTTCAAGATCATGCGCGGCAAGCAGCCTTACGACCCGGTCAACATGACCCTGGTCAAGCCGCATACCGCAGGCGACAACAACACCGCTTACTGGAAATACCTCGACTGGGAGAAATCCATCACCGCTGGCATGGCCTCCGCCGGGCAGGATTATTCCGGCAAGTACGACTTCATCGAAACCGAGATGAGCTGGCCGATCACCCACATGGTGGCGCCCAAGGACGAGGCGCTCGGCTGCGTGGATTGCCATGCCAAGGACAGCCGCCTGGCGAAGATTCCCGGCATCTACATGCCCAGCCACCACGCCAACCCGCTGCTCGACCTGTTTGGCTGGGGCATTGCCGGACTCGCCTTCCTGGGCGTCATCGGCCACGGCGCCGGACGCATCTACGCTGCACGCAAGGGCAAGTGATGCTGACATCACTCACCCTTTCCCTCACCCCTGCCCTCTCCCGCTTGCGGGAGAGGGGGACGCTGTGTCGCGCCGCGACGCTGATTTGAACGGAGACAAATAATGAGTAACCGGATCTACGTCTTCAAGGTGTTCGAGCGCTTCTGGCACTGGTCCCAGGCGCTGCTGATCATCACCCTGCTGTTCACCGGCTTCGAGGTCCACGGCAGCTATTCGGTGCTGGGCTTCGCGACCGCGGTCGACACCCATACCATCGCCGCGTGGACGCTGGTCGGACTGTGGGTGTTCGCCATCTTCTGGCACTTCACCACGGGTGAGTGGAAGCAGTACATCCCGACCTTCCAGAAGATCGACGCGATGATCAAGTACTACGCGGTCGGCATCTTCACCCACGCGCCGCATCCGTTCAAGGCGACCACGCTGAAGAAGCACAACCCGCTGCAACGGCTGGCCTATCTGGGCGTGATGCTGTTCAT
>JAWOJD010000034.1:0-57620 GCA_046484355.1 Thiobacillus sp. | reverse complement strand
AGGCCGCAACCCATACCACCCCGGGGCCGATCATCCGCAACATCGTCGGCTCCGGCCCGATGCCGAGCGGGAACATGCTCACCACCATGACAAAAAAGAATTGCGCGGTCAGCCAGTCGCCGCGACGGCGAGCGGCCAGCAACACATCGCGACGAATGACGGTGATCAGAAAACGTAGCATGCAGTCTCATAGGCCAGGGGCATCAGTCCCCGACCGAAATGGATTTGGGGGACACGCCCTCGAGGGCAAGCGGCTGGTGGGTCGTCATGATCGCCATGCCGCCAGACACGACATGGTCGCGGATCAGGTTTTCAACCATGGCGACGCCGTTGACGTCCAGACCGGTCAAGGGTTCGTCGAGAATCCACAGAAGAGCGCCGGCAGTAATCAGCCCGGCCAGCGCGACGCGGCGGCGCTGGCCGAAAGACAGCACCCGCGCAGGCAGATCGAGGCAGCGAGACAAGCCCACCTGGTGCAGGGCAGCCTCGGCCGCTTTCATGTCAAGTTCGCGCCCGTCCAGCGCCGCAGCCAGGCGCAGGTTCTCCAGCGGGGTGAGGTCATCCTTGATGCCATTGGCATGGCCGACATAGGCCATTTCCTGGCAATACTGTTCATGCTCTCTGGCGATCGGTTCGCCACGCCAGCGTATCTCCCCGGCGGCAGGCTGGGACAAACCACAGAGGATGCGCAGCAGACTGGTCTTGCCGTGGCCGTTGCCGCCGCGCACCAGCAAGGCTTCGCCCGCGCCCAACTCAAAACCCAAACCCTTGAACAACACGCGCTCGCTGCGCTCGCAGGCCAGATCATGGGCGGAAAGTACGGCAGAAGTCATCGAAAAAGGTCAGAAAATATTGCGTTGGAGCTTACCAGAATTCTCGTGGAATGCCCCATGAAATAAGGGGCCAAGAGACGGTAATTCGCTCAGGTTTTCGGCCTTGCTGCGCCGAATCGATGGCCGACATCGGACAAAAGAAGGGGAGCCGGTTTCGCCGGCTCCCCTTTCTCAGATCAGGATCAGAAGATCAATACTTCTTTTCTTCGACCTTGGTTTTTGTGTTGCCCACCAACTTTGGAGCCACATCCGCACCCAGCGCCTTCTTAAGCATCGCAATCCCTTCCTGCGACGCATCGATCGAGCGGGTGATCGACTCGCGCGCGTTTTCTGGGTTGTGGAAGCCGGCGGAATTCTCAGCGGTCCACCATTCCCAGTACAGGGTTGCGTCGTACTGCAAGTCGTAGACCTTGTCCATGATCGCCTTGTCCACCTTGCCGTTACGCTGGGCCTTGCCGATCCAGTCGATCAGGCTGGCCAGCCAGTACTCTGATTTGGCCAACTTACCCTTGGTGTAGTTCTGGATCGAGTCGATGTGATACAGCGCATCCTTCTCGGTCCAGTCCTGGTGGCAGGTCAGGCAGGTCTGCTTGATTTGATAGCGCGGCGACTGCTGCTGGTGAGAGGTCAGCGTCTTGCCGTTTGCCAGCACCTTCTTCGGCATGTGGCAGTCCTTGCACTCCACGCCCATACGCTCATGCTTCGAACCCCAGAAGGTCTCGAACTCCGGATGCTGGATCTTCGGCAGGTAAGCGCCGGTGCCCGCATGCTTGAAGTCCTTGAACTTGTAGTCCTCGGTCATGACCTTCTTGTAACCGAAGACGTTGGTCCACGGGAAAAGGTTGGTGCGCGGATCCGCCATGCCGACCGGCTTGTGATCTTCCGGATCGGTGCAGTCGAAGCCAGGGCCGCAGTTGTATTCCACGTGGCACTGGGCGCACATCAGGTTGGAGTCGGCCTTGTTCAACACGCCGATGGCACGGAAATCCTTGCCATTGCGCTTGAAGGTGACCTTGGTCATGGTGGTCTGCTTGCTCTTCTCCGCATCCATCGGATAAGTGCCGAGCTTGCGATCAACCACGGCATTGATCAGCGCATCACGCACCACACGCGGACCAGCGGAGTGCGGATCGTGGCACATAAAGCAGTTGAGCGGATGCTTCATGGCGCGTGCGAACTCAACCGGCTTGGAGGTGCGATCCCACTTCGCCGCAGGGTCCTTTTCGCCCATGTATTTCCAGTCGAGGATGTGATCCTGCGTCTTGCAGTTCATGCACACCGGGTTGACCGCGGTCACGGTCTGGCGCATGAAACGCTTCTGGTCGGAAGTCGACGGTTCCTTGTCGTAAATCACGTCCCAGGCGTTGTTCGCCGCCATCTCGGCCTTGTTGATGAAAGTCCAGTTCTTGAACTGCATGCGGCCGCCGAATGCACGGTCCACCGCCCACTGGTCCACCAGCATGAAGGCGTGCGAACGCGGTTCGCCATGCTCCTTGGTGAAGCCGTAGCCCTCCATGAGCTTGTCGAACAACGGCGAAATGCCCTTCATCGTCGCCTTTTCATGCCGCGCCTTCGATTCCAGGTTGGTCTGGACGAAGGAGTTGTACTGATCCGCGTGGCAGCTGGCGCAGGCGCGATGGTCGACCACCGTCACCGGCCGCGTGCCCATGCTCTTGGCCTTGGCCGTCTTCAGGTGCTCGTCGGTGTTGCTGTGGCAATGCGCACAGTTGACCGTAGCGTGTTTCCCCTGCGTGTGGAAATCCTCAATGGTGGTATGGCAGGCGTAACAAGCCTGGCCGTCCACTGGTTTCAATGGCGGCGCCTTGTCTGCCGCCTGCACGCCAAAAGCTAGCAGGGCGGCAGCCGCCCCTACCAGCCAACGTGAAAAGAAATTCTGTCTATTCTTCTTCATGGCATTCTCCCAAACAGGGTTGTACACACTGCGTCTGATCAGGCGAAACAATCCGCCATGATGTTCTTGAACCAGCCGACCTGATATCCCGCCTCCAGCTTGCGCGTGGTCGCCAGGGCCGGCGTGTCGATCGGCGAAATGCCGCCGGCTTCCTGGACATACACCAGCTTGCCGTTATCCACCTTGTAAACATGCACCACCGAGAAGCCCCAGTCCGGCGCGGCGACGCTGTAGCAGGTGTTGACGAAATAGGGCACCGGCGCCGGTTGACCGTTGAGCTTGGCGATGATGGCGCCCGCCGCCACCTTGGCCTGGGTCACGGCCATATGCGCCGACTTCGGCGCGCCATACACCGGCAGCTCGCCATGGACGCAGGAATCGCCCACCACCCAGATGTCCTTGTGCACCACCGACTCCATCGTCAGCATGTCGACCGAGCACCAGCCCTTGTCGTTGGTCAGGCCCGTGGCCTTGGCGATGCTGCCAGCACCATGCGGCGGGATGACGTTGAGCACATCGGCCTTGTGTTCGCCAAAGTTGGTGAACGCGGTCTTGGTCTTGGCGTCGATCTTGATCACCTTGCCGTCCGACGCACCGGGCACCCACTCGATCATGCTGCCGTAATGCGTCTTCCAGGCCTGTTCGAACAAGCCCTTCTTGGAGAACGAATCGTTGGCATCAAGAATCAGCACCTTGGATTTCATTTTACCGTGGCCCTTGAGATACGCCGCCACCTGCGAGGCGCGCTCATAGGGGCCGGGCGGGCAACGGAACGGGCCATTCGGCACGGTAATGACGAAAGTGCCGCCGTCCGGCATGGCCATCAACTGCTTCCGCAATGTCAGTGTCTGCGGGCCGGCCTTGTAGGCGTGCGGCAGATCGGTATTGGCCAGCGCCTCGCTATAGCCCTCAATGGCAGCGAAATTGAAGTCGATACCGGGAGACACCACCAGCGCATCGTAAGCCAGGGGCTTGCCGCCTTTCAGGGTGACCGTTTTCTTGACTGGATCGATCGCAGTGACTTCGTCGAACACGACATTGACACCACGCTTCTTGATGCCGTCATAGCCCACTTCAAGTTCTTTGAGCTCGAGATGGCCGGAAATGACTTCATTGGACAACGGGCAAGACGTATAGAGCTTGTTCTTCTCGACCAGGGTGACATCGAGCGTAGGAGACAACATTTTCAGGTACTTGGCAGCAGCCGCGCCGCCAAAGCCCCCGCCCACCACCACCACCTTGCCCTTGCTGGCAGCGCTGGCGATGGGAATATGCAGTACGGATGCGGGGGCGGCGACGGCGAGCGCCTTGAGAAAATCACGACGATTGAATTGGCTCATGGAAGGCTCCTGAATTATTTCTGGCTGGCGTAGAACTCGGCGACGGCTTTGACTTCTTCGTCGCTGAGTTTCTTGGCGGCATTGCGCATCGGCCGGCTGGGCATCGCCACGGCATCATCGCGATACTTCAGCGCCTCCAGTTCCAGGTATTGGGCCCACTGGCCGTTCAGATTAGGCGTTTCACCGTCCTTGGCATCGCCATTGTCGCCGTGGCAGCCCGCGCAGCGCATGGTGACCTTCTTGCCGATCGCGACCAGTTTGGCATCGGTTTTCTGTGCCACCGGCACCCAGGGTTTCTTGGAGTAGTACTTCGCCAGCCCATCAATCTGCTCGTCGCTATAGCCCTTGAGCAGACGCCCCATGGTCGCTGAATAGCGCGTGCCGGTTTTCCATTCCTGCATGATGTTGAAGAGATAGGCTTCGGGCAGGCCGCCGATGGACGGCATGCTTGGCCCCACGGAAACGCCATTGACACCGTGGCAATTGTTACAGGTGTTGGCGAGGGCTTCAGTTTTGTTTTCGGCCAGTGCCGAACCCATCACTCCCGCCAGAATCACTCCAAAGATGACACGGTTGCGCATAGCTATCCCCTTCCGGTTATTGTTAGCTTGTAGAAATTACTGCTGAGTGCAGGTTACGCACTCAGCACATACGATTCCTTGATCCAGATCAATAAAACCCTATTTCAATCGAAGTTTTTATAAATTCTTGCCACGGCTAAATGTCTCCGTTGGCGCCCGCCTGCATGATGTTTTCCATTTTGTTGCGAATATCAATGGCGCCACGCGCGAGTTCGGGCGTAATGCCCATCTGGCCTTCGTAGCCGCCCACCCAGTCCATGTTCCAGTCGAGCATCATCACCCAGACATTCTTGTCGGCGTCTTCCATCACGCCGATGCGGCACGGCAGAAACACGAGGAACTCGGGGCTGATCTTGAGCAGGTCGCGGCCGACAGCGATGTCGCAAAAACTGTGCACCTCGATGCGCGGCGCGTCCATGTCGCCCAGCACCGCCTGAAAATCCTTGTACATCAGGTTGCTGCCAACATATTTGAAATTGAGCTGGTTGGCGCGCAGCATCATCGACTCGACTACCTCGTCGAAAGTGAGTCCCGGCTTGGCCTTGATCTTGTGGGCGAACCAGTTCATTGCATCCGGCATCGACATGCGCATCACGTTGGTCATGATGGGCATCATCATCTGCATCATCTGTCGCTTGGTTTGCTGCGGGATCGAAGGCGACATGGTGTAAGGCTTCTTCGGCGCTTGCGGCTGGACCAGCGTCGGCAGGCCAAAAGGCAGAAACGAAGGCAGATTCACCAGTGGCGGCGGCGCGTATTGCAGGAAGGGATTCCCTCCCGCAGGCAATGCTTGCTGCGCCATGGCGGGCAGGCTGACCAACAATGCAAAAACAGAAAGCAGACGGGACACACGACGCATGGAGTTCTCCAGAATAAAAAGGAAACAAAAATACGGCCAACACTGCGGGCCCCCGACCAGGGCGCCGTTTCGCCCACCCTGCCAGTCGATCCAGAATGAGGCGTGACGTTTAAGCATAGTAGGGAAGACGGCAAGAGGTTTTCTTGACCAGGATCAAGAAAACCTCATTTCTTTGTGGCACACACCCATTGCAGGAAGCCAATCGCCCACAGGGCAGGAACGCTGTTCCGCCGTTTACTGCGCGAATGTGTTGCCGACCAGTTCCTTCACGTCAGCCTGCGGCGTGTGGCATTGCACGCAGATATAGCGGGAATCCGAGCGGGTGAGACGGCCGTTTTCCGCTTTGTAGTAATGACTCTCAGGCATCGGACTGGCGATGCCCTTCGCCTTGGGGCGGCCTTGCATCATGGGCCGGTCGTGGCAGGTGATGCACAGGTTCTTTCCCACCTTAATCGGCAGAAAAGCTTCGATCTTGTGTGGAACCTGCGGCGGCGCGGAATCCCAGGCGCGCGGCAATCCAGTTGCCGCTGAAGGCTCGGTCTGCGGATACGAAAAAACCTCCGGGCTGGGGTCATCAAACACGCTGGTTTTGGAAAGCCCCATCTGATCGTCCAGCAGGGAAACTTCCCCGGCCTGTAGCGCGCCACCGGTTATGGTCACAGCAGCGGCTACCAGCATTATCATCATGGTCGTTTTCATTGTGTGTTCCTCACGGTTGAGTTCGAGATTGGGGAGCGCTGTGACAGGCATACGCGTTCCAACGCCAGGCAAAATCCAGACTGTCTTCCGGACAAACGGGGATGCAGCGAGCGCAATTGGTACAAGCACCCGCAGTCACCATGCCGTGTTCTGCAGCTTTCTTCATGTTCAGCACCTGCGGTTCCGGACACACGCGAACACACTCGCCGCAGTGCGTGCAAGTCGCATCATCGAAGCGCACCCGCAGCAGCGCCCGCTTGCCGATAAACGCGTAAAACGCGCCAAGTGGGCACAGGTGACCACACCAGCCATGCTTCATAATCAGCAGGTCAAAAACAAAAATTCCCAGCGCGGCGGTCAGGCCCATCCCCACGCCGTAAATGATTTCGCGATGCAGCATGGAAATGGGGCTGACCCATTCGAAGGCCGCCACCCCCATCAGCGCTGATAGGACAAGCGCCAGCCCCATCACCCAGTAACGCGTGCTGCGCGAGAGCCGCAACAGGGCTTTCAGATTCAGTTTCTCACGGACCCATCCGGCCAGATCGGTCACCAGGTTCATCGGGCATACCCAGCCACAAAAAACCCGACCCGCCAGGGCAAAGAAAACCAGCAGAATGGCCGCGCCCTGCAACACCGTGGTGTGCAGACTCTGCCCGCTGACAAGCTGCTGCAATACCGCAAAAGGATCGGCCAGGGGCAACACACCGAGAAACATCGATGCGGACAGATTGCCGCTCAACAGCGGTGCTTCAGCCATTTTCCAGCCCCAGTGCAAGGTGCCAAAGAACATCAGCAACACCCCCACCTGCACCGCTCTGCGCAGCATCAGGTAGCGCCAACCCCACAACTTGCCGGCCAGGGTCGACGGCGGTGTATACGGCCGCGCGGGCCGACGACCGGTCTCAAGCACGGCGTTCATAGATCAAGTCCCTGATTGAGGACATCCATCCCGGGGGCCGTTTTGGGCGCGGGGGGCTCCATTGCGGCGGGCGGCGGCAGCTCCTGCGGCACGAAATCCTGGGTGATCGGCGTGTCCGATTTCCATCCCAGCTTGTAATGCGTGCCGATCTTGCCCTGCACCAGCTTGGGGTTCAGCACCCGGATCGCGGCCAGTTCGGTCGGGCAGGCTTCCTCGCACATCCCGCAACCCGTACAGGCTTCGGAGTGCACGAGGGGAACAAACATCGCGTGCTTGCTGATCACGCGCGGCCGGTTTTCGATCGTGATGGCCGTGCCCTTCACCGGACAAACCCGGTAGCACACCTCGCAACGCAAGCCCTGCCATGACAGACACGACTCCGCGTCGATCACCGCCAGCCCCATGCGGGACTTGGCAATGTCTTTCAGTTCCGGCGCCAGCGCTCCTGTTGGACAGGCCACCTGGCAAGGGATGTCGCTGCACATGTAGCAGGGAATATCGCGTGGCACGAAATACGGCGTGCCGATCGGCACATTGTCCTGCGCCCGTGCCATCCGCAGGGTGTCGTAAGGACAGGCCTGGGCACACTGGCCGCACTTGATGCAAGCCGCCGCGAAGTCAGATTCCGCCAGCGCGCCAGGCGGCCGCAGCGCCAGCACCGCAGCGGAGGCTTCCTGGCGCAGCAGGTGCGCCCAGATCAGGCCGCCGCACGCCGTCACCGCCGCGCCCTGCGCTGCCTTGATCAGGAATTCGCGCCGACTGGCTTGCATCCGATCCGGTCCTTATGTCCGCGTCACGCCGCTCAGGCCTTGTACACCTTGACCGCGCACTTCTTGTAGTCGCTTTCCTTGGAAATCGGGCAAGTGGTATCCAGGGTCACGCGATTAATGAAGACGCCTTCGTCGAAGAACGGCACAAACACCATGCCCTTCACCATCTTGTTGCGTCCGCCGGTTTCCACCCGCACCTTGACCTTGCCCCGGCGCGACTCGACCCACACCAGGTCGTTGCGCTTGAGACCCCGTTTGGTTGCATCGGCGGGATTCATCCACATCACGGCAGACGGCACCGCCCGGTGCAACTCGGGCACCCGACGCGTCATGGTGCCGGAGTGCCAATGTTCAAGCACGCGGCCGGTGGACAGCCACAGGTCATAGTTGGCATCCGGTTGCTCGGCCGGAGCGGCATAGGGGCGGAAGAAAATCTTCGCCTTGCCCGCCAGGCTTTTCGGTGCCGGGTCGGTCACGCCATCCAGATTGCCGGTCGGCACGGCCTTCAGGAGCTTGCCGTAGAACTCGAAGCCCGCGCCCTTGGTGACATAGGGGTCGTATTGCTCGTTGAAGCGCCACGACACCTCCTTGCCGTTCACCACCGGCCATTTGAGGCCACGCACATCGTCCCGGTGATACACATCGAAGTCCGCAAGATCCTTGGCCTTGCCCTTGCCGAACTGCACGTATTCCTGCCACAACGCCTTTTCGGGGAACCAGCCATCGCCGAGCAGTTTGGCGACGTGATTATCGTGGCCCTTGGCCACAGCGTCGGGCCACGCCACTTTCATATTGTCAGCCGTGGCAAACAGCACCTTGTACAGCGAGTCATCCGGCGAATAGCCCATCTTCTGCGCGTCGGCCAGGATGTCTGGCAGGGTGTTGTCCTCATAACCATCCGATTTCAGGCCGGCGACCTTTTGCGCGCCCCAGAAATCCTTCAGCTTGAAGCGTTTTGAGAACTCGATCGTTTGCCAGATGTCGGCCCGCGCCTGTCCGGGTGGCGGCACCTGCTGGCGCCATTGCTGGGTGCGACGCTCGGCATTGCCGTAGCCACCCCACTTCTCGTAGATCATCGCCGTCGGCAAGATGAGGTCGGCCACCTTGGCGGAAATACCCGGATAGGCCTCCGACACCACGATGAAATTGTCCTGCTCGCGTGCTGCACGAATCCAGTGGTTGGCGTTGGGATGCGTGTGCCAGGGGTTGTTCACCTGAACCCAGGCCCACTTCACGCCACCATCCTCCAGGTCGCGCAGAATCTTGGCATAGAACGAGCCGGGTTTGGGATTGATGGTCTTGCCCGGGACGTTCCAGAGCTTTTCGGTTTCCGCACGATGCCCGGGGTTGGGAATCAGGCGGTCGGCCGGCAATCGGTGAGAAAACGTCCCCACCTCGCGCGCGGTGCCGCAGGCCGACGGCTGACCAGTGAGAGAGAAGGCGCCGTTGCCGGGCATCGACTGCTTGCCCAGCAGCAGATGGTTCATGTAGCACTGCTCGTTGACCCAGGTGCCGCGCTGATGCTGATTGAACCCCATGGTCCAGAATGACACCACCTTGCGATTAGGGTCGATGTACAGATCAGCCAGTTGCTTCAGCTTGGCCTTGAAGCTGTCGAGAGATTCGTCGTCGTCGCCCTTGGCAAGCTCGGCCACAAAATCCAGGGTGTAGGGCTCGACGCCTTTCTTGAAATCGTCGAACGCGATCATCCATTGCTTGAACGGGTCGCCGGCGCTCTTCTGATCCACCACTTCGCCTTCTTGCCGGCGCTGGCCAATGGCTTCGTACTTGTCGAGCTTGACCTTGAGTTCCTTGGCCTGGGTGTCCTTCTCCGCCGCATAGGCGTATTTATCGGTGTTGCGCATGCCATAGCCGATATCGTAAGGGCCAGTGGCGAACACGCAGTGCTTGTCGACAAAATCCTGGTTCACCGCATTGCGCGCGATGATCTCGCGGGCAATGTAGTTCTGGATGGCCAGATCGGTGTTGGGCTTGAACAGAATTTCCAGGTCAGCGATGTCGGACGACATGTTGTGGAATGTCGAGAGGTTCACGATGCGGCAATTCTTGTGGCCCAACTTGCGATCGGTAATGCGCGACCACAGGATCGGGTGCATCTCCGCCATATTGGCGCCCCACAGCACCATGGTGTCGGTGTGCTCGATGTCATCGTAGTTGCCGGCCGGCTCGTCGGTGCCGAACACACTGTAAAACGCCGTCACCGCCGATGCCATGCAGTTGCGTGCGTTGGGATCGATGTTGTTCGAGCGAAAACCTGCCTTGAACAATTTGTTCATGGCGTAGCCTTCCTGGATGGTCCACTGGCCGGAACCGAACATCGCCACTCCGACCGGCCCCTTCTCTGCATAGGTCTTGCGGAACTGGCTCTCCATCTCGTCGAGTGCCCGCTCCCACGTCACCGGGACGAACTGGCCCTTTTTGTCAAACTTGCCGTCCTTCATACGCAGCAGAGGTTGCGTCAGGCGATCCTTGCCGTACAGGATCTTGCCGTTGAAATAGCCCTTGATGCAGTTCAGTCCCTTGTTGACCGGCGCCTTCGGATCGCCCTTGGTGGCGACGATACGGCCGTCCTTGGTCGCGACCATGATGCCGCAACCGACGCCGCAGAAACGACATACCGCCTTGTCCCACTGCAAGCTTTTGTCCAACTCGGCAGCGGCGGCCTCGGCCAGTTTCGAAATCGGCAGCCCGACCAGGGTGGCCGTGCTCGCGGCAATGCCGGACTTGATGAATTCGCGACGGGATAGATGCATGGTGGTCTCCTTCAGTCTTGTAGTTCGGCGGGCACGCTGACGCCTTCCAGGCCATCCAGTTCTTCCGGAATGCCCTGGATCAGTTCGTTGTCGTGCTCGAAATAGTGCTGCACCAGATCGACAGCCATGACCTGCGGCATGGCACGGATGCGCTTGAAGCCTTCCACCTCGGCACCCACGCTGTCTGCCTCCTGAATCACCACCAGCTTGCCGCTGGCGACATCGGTCTGGAATACCTCCACGCCCTCAAAATCCGACAAGGCGTTCGAAACGGTCTCAACCCATTCGGGCCGAGTGGTGACGGCTAAACCTGAGATGTTCATGCTCACGCTCCACAACCGGTAGGAGGGTCGCATTCTGAAAGGAGTAAAAAAATAATACCTTGACTAAAATCAAGGTTATTCTCGAAACTGTTTTCATCCGCATTGGTTAATCACGCTCTGGTTCCCACATGACGCCCTTTTCGACCGACACCGCCCAGGAAGTCCTGCTTCGATTGCCCTTGTTCAGAAATCTTAATCAGGAGGAACTTGGACTGCTGTTGCCCGGCGTCCGTGAATACAAGGTCGGCGCGCATGAAATGCTGTTTCAGAAGGGGGACCAGCTCCGCGGTATTCACGTGATGGTGTCGGGCCAGGCCAAGCTGTTCATCCCGACTGCACAGGGCACCGAGAAAGTGATCGCGATGGTCAATCCGGGCGACGTGTTCGGCGAGGCGGTGGTCTTTCTTGAACGGCCCGTGCCGGTTTCGGCCGAGGCGACACAGGACAGCCTGCTTCTGATCGTCAGCAAGGAAGCGCTGCTCGCCGTGCTTGATCGAAGCACACTATTCGCACGCAAAATGCTGGCCAGCCTGTCGATGCGGCTGCACGAATTGATGACAGACATGGAAGCCTGCACCCTGATGGGCAGCGTGCAGCGGGTGGCCTGCTATCTGTCCCACCAGATTCCGGAAAACCGTCCCGCGCAGTTTGATGTCAAGCTCGACACCAGTAAACAGATGCTCGCCTCGCGCCTCAGTCTGGCGCCGGAAACCCTCTCACGCGCGCTGCATCATCTGGTGACCGCCGGCCTGATCGCCGTGAAGGGCCGCACGATACGAGTCAATGATGCGCAGCGCCTGAAGGAATATCAGGGCTGATCTGGCTGACTGTAAGCCGACGCCAGGTCGACACGACCGTATCCGGGTTGAGCGAAATCGACCCGATCCCTTGCTCCACCAGCCACTCCGCCAGGTCGGGATAATCGCTCGGCCCCTGGCCGCAAATCCCGATGTATTTGCCGTGCCGGTTGCATGCGGCAATTGCCTCGGCCAACAATTTTTTCACCGCCGGATTGCGCTCGTCGAAGCCGCCTGCGACCAGGCCTGAATCGCGATCGATCCCGAGCGTGAGCTGGGTCAGGTCATTGCTGCCGATGGAAAACCCGTCGACGTACTGCAGGAAATCGTCGGCCAGCAATACGTTGGATGGAATCTCGCACATCATGATCAGGCGCAGACCGGAGTCACCTCGTCGCAAGCCGTTGGCCCCCAGCAGGTCAACAACGGCCGCGCACTCATCAACCGTTCGGACGAAGGGCATCATCACCTCGACATTGCGCAGGCCCATGTCGTCGCGCACTTTCTTCAGCGCGCGACATTCCAGTTCGAACGCGGGCCGAAACAGCTGCGACACATAGCGCGCCGCACCACGCAACCCCAGCATCGGGTTTTCTTCCTTCGGTTCGTAACGGTCGCCACCAAGCAGGTTGGCGTATTCATTGGATTTGAAATCCGACAGCCGCACGATCACCGGCTGCGGCCAGAATGCTGCCGCCAGTGTGGCAATGCCCTCGGCCAGTTTGT
The DNA here is from genome assembly GCA_046484355.1 of Thiobacillus sp. Classification (GTDB taxonomy): domain Bacteria; phylum Pseudomonadota; class Gammaproteobacteria; order Burkholderiales; family Thiobacillaceae; genus Thiobacillus. Next base: position 45,084 of record JAWOJD010000034.1, on the reverse strand, counting down.
CGACATAGAAGGACACCGGGTCGGCATAGCCTGCGGTCCGCAAGTCGATTTCGTCGCGCAGCCCGGATGGCTGGCTGGCGTATTCCAGCAGTGCCAGCGGATGGATGCCGATCATGCGCGCGATGATGAACTCCAGCCGCGCAAGCCCGATCCCATGATTCGGGATCTGCGCAAACTCGAATGCGCGCTCAGGATTGCCCACGTTCATCATCAGCTTCACAGGCGGCGGCGAGAGGGCTTCGCTCTCAAGCGCCTCCACCGTGAACGGCAGCGTGCCCGCATAGACCTTGCCAGTGTCGCCCTCGGCGCACGACACCGTCACGGCTTCGCCATCCTGCAGCACCGTCGTGGCGTCCCCCGTGCCGACCACCGCCGGCACACCCAGCTCGCGCGCCACGATGGCGGCATGGCAGGTGCGCCCGCCCCGGTTGGTGACAATCGCCGCAGCGCGCTTCATCACCGGCTCCCAGTCGGGATCGGTCATATCGGCCACCAGGATGTCGCCTGTCTGCACGCGGTTCATTTCTGACGGGCTGGCGATCACCCGCACTTTGCCGGCACCGATTTTCTGGCCAATGGCGCGTCCGCTGATGCGCACCTCGCCGTCCGCTTCCAGCACGTAGCGCTCGCCTTCGGCGCCGGCGCGCGCCTTCACCGTTTCCGGTCGCGCCTGCACAATGAACAGCTCGCCGGTTTCACCGTCCTTGGCCCATTCGATGTCCATCGGACGGCCATAGTGGTTTTCAATCGCCACCGCCTGCCGCGCCAGTTCCAGCACCTCGGCATCGCTCAGGGCAAACCGCCGGCACTGCGCCTCCGGCACATCCTCGATCGCGGTCTTGCCGTCGTTCCACACCATGCGGATGGCTTTCTCGCCCAGTTCGCGCCGCACGACCGCTGGGAAACCTTCCGCCAGCGTGGGTTTGTGCACATAGAATTCATCCGGGTTGACCGAGCCCTGCACCACGGTTTCACCCAGGCCGTAGGCGGCAGTGATGAACACCACGTCGCGGAAACCGGATTCGGTGTCGAGCGTGAACAGCACGCCGGCGCACGCGATATCCGAGCGCACCATGCGCTGCACCCCGGCCGACAGCGCCACATCGGCATGCGCGAAACCATGATGCACACGGTAGGCGATGGCACGGTCGTTGTAGAGCGAAGCAAACACTTTCTTCACATACCGCAGCAGGTCAGTTTCGCCCTGCACATGGAGATAGGTTTCCTGCTGCCCGGCAAACGAAGCGTCGGGCAGGTCTTCGGCAGTCGCCGACGAGCGCACCGCAACCGATATTTGCGTGCCAAGGGCGCGATACGCCTCGCACAAACCCGACTCGAGCGCCGGCGGCAAAACGGCGGACGCCACCCAGCCGCGAATCTCCGCACCTGCAGCGGCAAGTGCCGTCACATCCGCCACGTCCAGATCCGCAAGCCGCGCGTTGATGCGTGCGCGCAGATCGTTATGATCGAGAAACTCCCAGAACGCCTGCGAAGTGGTGGCAAAGCCGCCGGGAACCTTGACGCCTGCTCCCGCCAGATTGCGGATCATTTCGCCGAGCGACGCATTCTTGCCGCCCACGCGCGGCACATCCGCCATCGACAGGGCGTCGAGCGGCACAATGTAGTCCGTCGGGTTTTTATCTGGCGATCCCGGCATAATCCCCTCCATGAATACACGCACGGCATTCTGCGTATCGGATCACACTGGCGTCACGGTCGAGGCAGTGGCGAACAGCGTGCTGTCGCAGTTCCCTGGGCTTGAGTGTAGTCTGATTGCGCTGCCTTTTGTCGACAGCCTGGAAAAGGCGCAGGCCGCCGCCGCGACAATTGCATCCACCCCGGACGCACTTGTCTTCTCCACGATCACCGACCCTGCCGTGCGCGCTGTCCTGCACGAGGTCTGCGACCACGTATTTGACATCTTCGAACGCATCGTTCCCGATGTCGAGCGCGCGCTGAGCCAGTCAGCCACCCCCAGCGGCGGCCGCACCCACGGGATGGCGAGCGACTATGAAGCGCGGATGGATGCGGTGAATTTCAGTCTGGCACTGGACGACGGCCTGCAGCCGCAACGGCTGGATCAGGCCGATCTGATTCTGGTGGGGGTGTCGCGGGTCGGTAAAACGCCCACCGCGCTCTACCTTGCGATGCAATACGGCCTGCGAGCCGCCAATTACCCGCTCACGCCGGAAGACCTTGCCCACGACAGCATGCCGAAGCCCTTGCTGGCCCATCTGCCCCGGTTACATGCCCTGACGCTGTCGGCGGAACGCCTGGCTACCATTCGCCAGGCGCGTTATCCGGACAGCAAATATGCGAGTCTGGCGCAGTGCAAGGCAGAACTCGCCGCCGCCGGACGGCTATTCAGCCATCACGCAATTCCCGTGATCGACACCACCCGCATGTCGGTAGAAGAGATTGCCGCGCGCCTGCGCCAGGCGTAAGTGAGCGGCGCGAACTTAGCGCTGCACCGGCATCATCGGCACCATCATCTGCGGAGCCATCATCTGCGGAACCATCATCGGCTGCGCCATGGGCGCTGCAGGCATGGCCATCATTGCGCCATAGGTGGGGCCGTAAGTTTGCGGGTTCATCATCGTACCCGCCCAGTTGCCATACCAGTTGGGGTTCATCGGCGCCGCCAGGGTGTTGACCAGCCTGGGGTCCATTACCGCCGTGCCCATGCGCGCGTAGGTATTGGGATTGAGCAGATTGAGTGCTGCACTGACAACACGCGGATCCATCGGCGTCATGGTCCAGCGCGTCAGCTTGCCAGGGTCCGCCAGGGCCGTGCCCACAGCAGTCGTGAACTGGGGGTCCATCAGGGTGACCATCCAGGTCAGCGCGACATTTGGATCCGCCATGCGCGCATAGTTGGCGTACGCTTTCGGGTCCATCGCGCTGGCCATCGACGCCGTATAAAGATTGGGGTCAGTCATGCTGCTGATGACTTCGAGCATGAATCCGGGCTCGGTGACCTGACTCAGCGCCCCCACGAATTTCTTCGGGTCTACCAGCATGTCTGCGTTACGCGTGAAATCGGACAGATACTTTACCCAGTCCTGGCTGGTAGTCGGCATGGCACCAGCCGCGGCCTCGTTGGCCAGGGCATGGCCACTGATGTTGACAAGGGTCAGGGCAAGAATCAGACGGGTCAGTTTCATCGGGTTGTCTCCTTTATTGATTGAATCCGAAGGGTGCATTGTGCACCCATCCTGCAAAAAGCAGGAAATGCCTCACCCCCTGCTTATCGGCACACCCCAATAGGGGGTTCAGGTTCGGCCAGGCCCTCAATACCCACTGCGTTGCCGCACCGCCTCGAATACAGCAATCGCCAGCGCTGCGGACGCGTTCAGCGATTCAACCAAGCCGCGCATGGGAATTTGAGCCGTTTCGGTCGCTGCCTGAATTGCCGCTTCCGTAAGGCCTGCACCTTCGTTGCCAACCATCAGCGCCAGCGGCCCGGTCAGGTCGATCGCAAACAGGGGACGCTGCTCGGACAAGGCTAGGGCGATGCTGCGGCCTTCAAACCCAGTCAACCATGCAGGCACATCGACCCCGACTTGCATCGGCAGCACAAACTGCGCGCCCTGCCCTCCACGCAGCGCCTTGGGCGACCACGGGTCATGACACCCTTTGGACAGCACCGCGAGTGTTGCACCTGCTGCTGCGGCCGTGCGCAGCATGGCGCCAAGGTTGCCTGGGTCCTGGACATCTTCCAGCACGATGACAAGGGCGGGCGCGACGGTGGCGGCCGGGGTGAGCCAGGCCACTTCGGCGAGCAATCCGGTTGGGGTGGCGACGGGAGACAGTTCGGCAAACAGCGCATCGGGCACCACCAGCCTTTTGGCGAGGGGGCAGCGCGTGGCCAGTCGGGACAGCGTGTCTGCTTCGCATGAAGCCGCCCGCAGCAAGGTAACAGGTTGCCCTCCGGCATCGAGGTAGGCGGTAAGCAGATGATCGCCGTCGAGCACGCTCATCTGAGCCTCCCGCCGGGCCCGGGCAGATTCGGTCAGCTTTTTCAGACGCTTGAAAATGGCGTTATCACGCGAGGTGATCGAGGTTTCCGTCATGTCCGGATTATCCGCGATTCACCCGGCCGGTCTGCAGCCATTGCAGGGGGTTCACCCCTCGCCCATCACGATCCCGAACATGCGCGCAAGCTCCTCTTTCTTCAGGCCGCGCAGTACCTTGACCGCTTCGTTTGCCACGCGCACATCGCGTGTGACTGAATATTCGAGCACCAGCGTACGCCAGACTTCGGCCAGTACCGGATCGGTTGCCTGCAATTTTTTCAGCGCACGGATCACACCGACCTGTCCCTTCGACTGATAAAACGTCAGCCCGAGATTGTGCCAGGCCTGGACATAGCCAGGCTCGATTTCCACCGCGATGCGATACGTCTGCATCGCCTCATGCGGGCGCCTGCTGTCACGGAAGGCATTGCCCAGATTGTTCAAGGCATGCACATCCGCAGGCGCGACGCGCACATTGCGCTGATACGCCTCGATCGCCTCGGGCAATCGTCCCATTTCGCTGAATGCCCGTCCCTGGATAAACCAGGCTATCGGATTAACGGCATCGAACTGTGCCCAGGCCTGTCCCCAAGCCAGCAGACCCGGCCAGTCGGCATTTTTTTCCAGTAGCTGCGCCTGTCGCAGCCAACCCACAGGCGGACGGACGTCGACCCCGGCCTCGGTGCCATCCAGGCCAAACGTCTGCGCAGCCGCGACTGCCGTTCCCGAACACGCCAGGCAAGGCAGGAAAAAAACCAATCGAAGAAGTTTAAGCATGGAAACAATCGCAGGCAGCAGCAATCCTGGTGAACGAATCAGCGGTCATTTTACGCCATGCTTGACGCATCGATTATGCTGTTCGACTTCCCCTCGCGCCACTCATTGACATGACCGAAAGCTTTATCCCCGGCAAGGACGCCTCGCTTGAGTCGTCAGTCGCCACCCTGCAGTCCAGACTCGACACATTGGGTTTCCATATCGAGGAACGATCGTGGCTCAATCCGGTCGAGTGCGTCTGGTCAGTGCACATCCGCGACCGCGACTGCCCGCTCCTGTTCACCAACGGCAAGGGCGCCTCGGAACTCGCCGCGCGGGCAAGCGCGTTGGGCGAATATTTCGAGCGGCTGTCGACCAACTATTTCTGGACCCACTTCTATCTGGGCGAAACGATCGCCAACCGCAGCTATGTCCACCATCCCGACGAGCGTTGGGTAGCCCCCGAGAGCGAGGCCTGGCCGGACACCCTGCTCAACTCCGAACTGCATGCCCACTACAACCCGGACAATGGCGTGCGCGCCGACCAGTTGATCGACCTCAATTCCGGCAACGCTGCACGCGGCATCTGCGCGATTCCCTACCAGCGGCTGCGCGACGGAGAGACCGTGTATTTTCCGGTCAATCTCATCGGCAACCTGTTCGTCAGCAACGGCATGTCGGCCGGCAACACGCTGATGGAAGCGCGCACGCAGGCACTGGCCGAAATCTTCGAGCGCCACATCAAATTCCGCATCATCGAAGATGGCATCTGCCTGCCCGACGTGCCGGAAGAAGTCATCGCCCGCTATCCGCACATCGCCGCCGGCATCCGCGGCCTGCGCGAAGCCGGCTTCGGCATTCTGGTCAAGGATGCCTCGCTCGGCGGGCAGTACCCGGTGATGAACGTCACCCTGCTGCATCCCGAAGACCAGGGCTGCTTCGCCAGCTTTGGCGCGCATCCGCGTTTCGAAGTTGCACTGGAACGCGCGCTGACCGAACTGCTGCAGGGCCGTGCGCTCGATTCGCTGGAAGGCTTCCCCGCCCCGGGCTTCGATGAAACCGAAATCGCCGACCCGCAGAACCTCGAAATCCACTTCGTCGATTCCAGCGGCGTGATTGCCTGGCAGTTTCTGCGCGACACCCCGGATTACGATTTTGTCGACTGGAACTTCGGCACCACCACCGAAGAGGATTACCAGTGGTCGGTCGATGCCCTGCACGCCGCCGGGCATGATCTGTACATCGCCGACTTCGAGCACCTCGGCGTCTACGCCTGCCGCATTCTGGTGCCCGGCGTATCCGAAATCTACCCGGTCGAAGAACTCGAATTCGAGAACAACAGCATCGGCAACCTGATCCGCCCGGCACTCGCGCGCCTACCCGAGCTGACCGAGGACGAATGTGCCGGATTGCTGGATTTGATGGTCGAACTGGAATTGGCCGACGACCGGCTGGTGACGGTGCTGATCGGTCTCGCCCCCGATGCCGCCTCGCCGTGGACCGACCTCCGCGTCGGCGAAATCAAGCTGCTGCTCGCGCTCGCCATAGGCGACGATGAAGCCATCCTGGATGGCTGCACATGGATCGCCCAGTATGGTCAGCGAAGCGAAGATAGGCTGAAGGTCTATCGTTGCATTGCCGACCTCACCCGGCTCGAGGACCCCGAACCGTTCGAGGCTGCGCTGGCGCTGATGTATGGTCGCGACACGCTACAACAGGCGTTCGCGCTATTCAATCAGGATGAACGCTTTTTCGGTCTCACCCAGCTGGGCCCTGACTTTGAAGGCAGTGCGATACACCAGCGCTTGCTGGAGGCGTATCGCAAGGTACGCGGCTAGCCCGTTCAGGGCCGGTCAAACGCGACGCCGCCTCACCCCAACCAGCGTTCGGCCTCACGCAAGCGCTCTTCCTGCGTCATCGGGTGAATATCGGGACAATGCACCAGCACCACGGTGCGGGGCTCGTGATAGCGCTCGATCAGTTCGGCAAAGCGCAATGGGGGGACGTCGTCAGGCTTTCCTTCATCGCTGTGGACCACCCCCATGTTATCGATCCGCAGGACCTGCTCGCGCAGGAACAGACAGTCTTCCGGATGCGACAGCACGGTACCGAAAATTTCCACCAGGTTTTCATGTTCGAGGCAGCGCGTCGCCTCGCCGAGCTGTCTGAGGCTGTTTTCTGCGCGCACTTGCAGTTCAGGGCGTTGGGAGGCGCCGGCCCGCCGCAGTCGCGCCAGCGCATGGTCCTTTTCTTCAGCCAGCCGATTGCGCTCGGCACGCAGGCAATCCACCCCGCCAGCCAGCCGCTCCAGAAAACGGTCAAACAAGGTCCAGCGCAGATTCTCACGCGCCTGAGCCAGCGTGGGTGCCGGTGCAATCAGCTGGTGGTCGGAAAACCAGACCAGCCGCTGCGGCACGTCCCGATTCAGTACACTGCCGGCATTTTCCATTCCCAGCGTGCGCTTCTCCTCGCGACGCATCGACAGCAGCACATACGCCTCGCTGCCGATGCCGGAATCCACATAATCGTGCATCACCCGGCTGGAGCACAGCGCGCGCCGAATATCCTCCGGCGAGCCAAACAGGGCATGCACAAACGGATCGCGCGCGAAATGCGCCGCATCGATGTCGACCGGGCCGGGGATCGCTTCGGCCACGCGTCGCGCCTGCGCCAGCGCATCGGAAATCGGCCGCCGGAAGCGCTTCGGCCAGCCGCGCGTTTGTTTCAGGCGCGGCTCGACCCGCGCGGCGGCCCTTTCCAGCGCTTCGTCGAGATCAGGCTCGAAAGGGGCGTCGGGCGGGCGGCGTCCAAGAAAGGAAAGTCGGCTCAACAGGTTCATGCATGCGCCCGGAAACCCCGGCCCGGGTCCCTTCAATATCAGGATGACCCTGACGGGTCGATCGGGTATTCCAGCCGATACGCCTGGTCGGCCCCAGCCGGGGCCTTATCCAGCGGGGTGAGTTTCGTCCCCGCCGGCAGGGTGATCGCCTGCGCCAGGTTGCCGGTGATCAGAATTTCATGCGCTTTCGCAGTGTCTTCACCAAGCTTGCAGGTCGCGTTCACTTCTGCGCCGAAAATATCCTCATCACCGATGCGCAACACGTCGCCGTAACCGATGCCGATACACAACAGGACTTTGTCTTCCGGAGGCAGGTTGGCACTGTGCCGCTGGCACTGTTGCTGCATGGCGATTGCACTGCTCACGGCATCATCCGGATTGCGATAGATCACCATCAGGCTGTCACCCTCGGTTTTCAGCAGGATGCCGTTGCCTTCATGGATCACGGGCACCAGCAGCCGATGAGACTCATGAGTGGTTTGCAGGAAGTGGATGATGCCGAACTCGGCAGCCTTGCGCGAGAAACCCGATAGGTCGGTATAGAGCACGGCCCATTTCTCGCCAAACAGGCTCCAGATGCGCGCATCGATACGCGCCTTGTCGGCGCCCGGCGCAAGCCGTTCCTCAATCAACCGTTCGAGCCGGTCGGTCGAGGCGCGGGAGATGATTTGCCGGATATAGGACATGTTTCGGAACCGCTCATGGGTGTCGGAAGCTACGCACGCATTATGCCCAACCTAGCGATTCGTTCAACACGCCACCCTGAGCCCGGGCAATGCGAACCACCCCCCTCACGCCCCACGCTGGCGGGCCGTTTCGTACAGACACAGCGCCGCCGACACCGACACGTTGAGGCTTTCAACCGTACCGCCGATGGGAATCCGCGCGACCTGATCGCAGTTCTGCTTGACCAGCCTCCGGATACCCGCCCCTTCTGCACCCAGCACCCAGGCGATGCCGGTTTTCGCATCGATGCGGGAGATCGGCTGCTCGCCATCCATGTCGGCGGCGATGACCCAGATATTGTGTTCCTTGAGTTCAGACAGGGTGCGCGAAAGGTTGGTGACCATGATGTAGGGCACGGTGTCGGCTGCGCCCGAGGCGACCTTCTCGACCGTGGCGTTGACGCCAGCGGCGTTGTCCTTGGGCGCGATGACAGCATGCACCCCGAAGGCGTCAGCCGAGCGCAAAATCGCACCCAGATTGTGAGGGTCGGTCACGCCGTCGAGGACCACCAGCAAGGGCGGGCCCTTGATGTTCTCCAGCACCTCGTCTAGCGAATGCGACAGGGCCACCGGCTTGACGCGGGCAACCACGCCTTGATGGTTGGCGTTCTTGCCGACCAGCCGGTTCAGGCGGTCGGCTTCCACCTGCGCAAGCCCGACCTTGTTGTCCTTCGCCTGATGCACGAGATCGCGCGCCCGTGCATCGCGCCGGGTGAGATCAAGATAGATTTCCAGCACGCCGGACGGGTCCTGACGCAAGCGCGCCAGCACGGCATGAAACCCATAGATCAGTTTCTCGGGCGACTTCTCACTCATGCCTGCTTGCCGCCGGATTTGGCCTTGGCCTTCTTGGGTGCGCGGGCCCGGGACGATTTCTTCTTGGGCGCTGGATGCGCCTCCTGATCGGGCGTGCCGGACGCTTCTGCCGCCTCGACCAGGCTAAAATCGATCTTGCTGGTTTCGATGTCAGCGCGCATGACCTTGATCCGCACGCGGTCGCCCAGGCGATAGCGCTTGCCGGTGCGCTCGCCGAGCATCATGTGCTTGGCCTGATCGTAGTGGAAGTAATCCTGGCCGAGTTCGGACACGTGCACCAGACCTTCGATGAAAATGTCGTCGACCGCGACGAACATGCCGAAACTGGTCACCGCACTGACGGTGCCGTTGTATTCGTTGCCGATATGATCCTGCATGAAATAGGTTTTCAGCCAGGCATCGACATCCCGGGTGGCGTCGTCTGCACGGCGCTCGGTCGTCGAGCAGTGCGCACCTGTTTCAACCAGGCCCTTGGCAGGCAGTTTCTCCCCCAGCAGCACGGCCTTGATGCCGCGATGCACCAGCAGATCAGGGTAGCGACGGATCGGCGAAGTGAAGTGGGTGTACGCCTCGTACGCCAGGCCGAAGTGGCCTTTATTGTCAGGACTGTAGACCGCCTGTCTGAGCGAACGCAGCATCACGGTCTGCAGCAGGCCATGATCGGGACGATCCTTGATCTTATCAAGCAGCACACCGTAATCCTTGGCGTGCGGCTTGTCACCGCCGCCGAGGTCAAGACCGAATTCTGCGAGGAAACCGCGCAGTGCTGCGAGTTTCTCCGGCGTCGGCCCTTCGTGGACGCGATACAGTGCGGGCTGCTTGTTCTCGTGCAGATAATCCGAAGCGCAGACGTTGGCCGCCAGCATGCACTCTTCGATGATGCGATGCGCATCGTTGCGGATCACCGGCACGATCTCCTTGATCTTGCCCTGCTCATCGAAAACGATCTGCGTTTCGGTCGAGCCGAAATCGATCGCGCCGCGTTTGGCACGCGCCTTCAACATGGTACGGAACAGTTTTTCCAGCGCCTGCAGGTGCGGCATCAGGGCGGCCTGCTGCTTGTCCGGCTTGGCCGCACCCGACAACCAATCCCACACCTGGTTGTAGGTGAGGCGTGCGTGCGAAAAGATCACCGCCGGATAGAAACGGTATTCCTTGACCGTTCCCGCTGCGGTGATGCGCATGTCGCACACCATGGCCAAACGGTCGACCTCGGGATTCAGGGAACAAAGGCCGTTCGATAGCGCTTCCGGCAGCATCGGGATGACGCGGCGCGGAAAGTACACCGAATTGCCACGATTGAAGCCTTCGCTGTCGAGCGCGTCGCCGGGCTTGACGTAATGACTGACGTCGGCAATCGCCACCACCAGCCGGAAACCGCTGCGGCCCAGCGGCTCGCAGTACACCGCGTCGTCGAAGTCACGCGCAGTCTCACCGTCGATGGTCACGAGCGGCAGATTGCGAATGTCCTCACGCTCGGCCATGTCCTTCTTCAGAACCTTTTTGGGCAGTTTCTCTGCCTGGGCTTCGACATCCTGCGGAAACACGTACGGCAGATCATGTTTGCGCAGTGCAATTTCGATTTCCATGCCGGGGCCGGTGAAACTGCCCAGCACCTCGCTCACCCGACCCACGGCTTCGTTGTGCGCGCCAGGCTGGGTGACAATTTCCACCGTCACCACCTGACCGGACTGCGCGGTGCCCGCATGCTCGGCGGGAATCAGGATGTCCTGATTGATGCGACGGTTCTCGGCAATCAGAAAGCCAACGCCACCTTCGACGTAATAGCGGCCCACAATGAACTGATTGACGTGCTCCAGCACCTCGACAATCTTGGCCTCGCGCCGTCCGCGCCGGTCAAAGCCGGCCACCCGCACCATGACGCGGTCGCGATGCAGCACGCGATGCATTTCCTTGGGTGACAGATAGAGGTCGTCGCCCCCTTCTTCCGGGACCACAAAACCAAACCCGTCCGGATGACCTTCGACCCGGCCCTTGATCAGGTCGAGCTTGTCCGGCAGACACAACTGCCGCTTGCGGTTGAGCATGATCTGGCCATCGCGCTGCATTGCACCGAGGCGGCGCTGGAACAGATCGCGCTCGGCCTCGGTGATCACCAGTTGCTGGGCGAATACATCGACGTCGACCGGCGCACCGGCTTCGCTCAAGAGTTGCAGGACATACTCGCGGCTGGGGAGCGGCGACTCGTAGCGTTCGATCTCACGCTCGTAGAACGGATCGGCCAGGCGGATCGCCGGGATTTGGGGCTTGCTTGCGTGACTGCGTGTTTTCTTCGTTGACAATTTAATCTCTGCTCTCTAGAATGCGCGCCTTGTAGCCCAGATGGCGGAATTGGTAGACGCGCACGGTTCAGGTCCGTGTGCCGCAAGGTGTGGAGGTTCGAGTCCTCTTCTGGGCACCAGTTGTAAGCAAAAAGCCGACCTTGTGTCGGCTTTTTGCTTGTGTGACGTGTGTGCATTACCCCTCGTAGGGGTGACGACGCACAATCGTCTCCACCCGATCCGGACCGGTCGACACGACATCCACCGGCACTTCACACAAGGCTTCCATCCGCTTCAGGTAGGTCTGCGCCTTCTGCGGCAACTTGTCGAACTCCTGCACGCCCACGGTGGTATCCGTCCAGCCCGGCAAATCTTCGTAGATCGGCTCGACCTGTGCGATCGACTCTGCGCCCACCGGCAGGATGTCGCACGCTTCGCCGTCAACCTTGTAGCCGACGCACACGCGCACAGTTTCCAGTCCATCCAGCACGTCGAGCTTGGTCACACACAGACCCGACACCCCGTTGATCTGGATCGAACGCTTGAGCGCTGCCGCGTCGAACCAGCCACAGCGACGTGCCCGCCCGGTGGTGGCACCGACTTCATTTCCTTTTTCGCCGAGATACTGGCCGATGTCATCGAACAGTTCGGTCGGGAACGGTCCCGAGCCAACCCGCGTGGTATACGCCTTGGTGATGCCCAGCACGTAGTGAAGCGAATTCGGCCCGACACCTGCGCCCGTGGCCGCGCCGCCAGCCGTGCAATTGGATGAGGTCACGAACGGATAGGTACCGTGATCGATATCGAGCAAGGTGCCCTGCGCGCCTTCGAACAGCAGATTGCCGCCAGCCTTGTTGGCATCGTAAAGGCTGCGCGGCACGTCGGCCACCATCGGTTTCAGGCGCTCTGCCATGGCCATCATGCTGTCGAGCGTCTCATTGAAATCGACCACTTCCGCCTTGTAGTAATTCTTCAGCATGAAGTTGTGGTGATCGAGGACCTCGCCAAGCTTGGCGGCGAAGCGTTCGCGGTGGAACATGTCCTGCAGGCGCAGCGCGCGGCGCGCCACCTTGTCTTCATAGGCCGGGCCGATGCCGCGCCCGGTGGTGCCGATCTTGCCGGCGCCCTTTGCGATTTCGCGCGCCTGATCGAGCGCGATGTGGTGCGGCATGATCAGCGGGCAGGCCTCGCTAAGTTTGAGGCGGCCCGACACATCCACCCCGGCGGCCAGCAGCATGTCCATTTCTTCCAGCAGCGCGGTCGGCGACAACACCACGCCGTTGCCGATATAGCAGGTGACGTTTTCGCGCAGGATGCCCGACGGGATCAGGTGCAGCACGGTCTTCTTGCCTGCGACCACCAGGGTGTGGCCGGCATTGTGGCCGCCCTGGAAGCGCACGACGCCCTGTGCGTGGTCGGTCAACCAGTCGACGATTTTGCCTTTGCCTTCATCGCCCCACTGAGTGCCGATGACGACGACGTTCTTTGCTGCCATGTTGAAGTTCTCCCTAAAGGACTCCGATCCACTTTGGGCTGACACCCATGCGGAGTCGTATGCTCTATTGTGAATTCGAGCTGGCAGCCGCCAGCTCGCGTAAATCCAGGCTGAAACCGGTGGCCGGGCGTGCACGGCCAAACACCCGTCCCACTTCATCGTAACGCCCGCCGTGCGCGATCGCATGGCTGCGGCCACCGGTATAAGCAGCGAACACGACTCCGCTGTGATAACCGTAGCCTCGCAGTTCGGCCAGATCGTAGGCTACCCCGGTCTGCGCAAGCCCCTTGTCGATCGCATCCAGCGTATCCAGCGCAGTCTGCACCGCCGCCAGTTGTGGCAGACGCGCACGCGCCTCGGCCAGCACACTTCGGTCGCCATACAGGCGAGGCAACGCGGCAAAAGCATCGCGCAGCGCGGCGGACAGGCCCGCGGTCAGCACCATCACCGCGCTACTGTCTTTGGCCTGCAACGCGCCAAAAAGCTGGTGCTCGACCTCATTGCTCAAGCCAGCTTCCTGCGCCAGCGCACGGTATACGCCGACATGTCCGATATCGAGCTGCAGCGTGTTCACGCCGCACACGGCAAGGCCCTGCAACATCAGCGTCAGCGTTTCGAGATCGGCATCGGCACCCGGCTCCCCATACAACTCGGCGCCGATCTGAATCGGCTCCCGCGACCGATGAAAACCATCGGACTGGGTATGCAGGACGCTGCCTGCATAGCACAGGCGGTTGACTGTGTTGGCTGCCAGCAGATGCGCATCGATACGCGCCACCTGCGGGGTAATGTCGGCGCGCACGCCCATGAGCCGGCCGGACAACTGGTCCACCAGCTTGAAAGTCTTGAGATCGAGGTCAGCCCCCACCCCGGTCAGCAGGGAATCGACATATTCCATCAGCGGCGGAATCACCAACTGGTAGCCGTGCTCGCGAAACAGATCAAGCAGCGCGCGACGCATGCCTTCCATGCGCCAGGCTTGTGGCGGCAGGACATCTTCTACATTTTCAGGAAGCAACCAGGCAGCCATCGCAATAATTCAATTCAACATCATCAACAAAAAAACGCCGCCCAGCATCGAGGCAGCGCCAATAAAACGCAGCTGGCCGTCGCTGAATTCAAGAATCCGGCGGAAGCTATCGCGCCACACGGCGGGGGCCGCAAACGGCAGGACACCTTCAATCACCAGCAACAAACCCAATGCCGCCAACCAGTCAAAACCGGTCATTTACCGCCGGCGCGCGGGTTCTTCATGTACTTGAAGAAATCGGAACTGGGATCAAGCACCATGATGTCGCTCTTGTTCTTGAAACCCTCGCGGTACGCCTGCATCGAGCGGTAGAACGCATAAAACTCGGCATTTTTGCCATACGCCGCAGCGTACACCCCTGCCGCTTTTGCATCGCCCGCACCCTTGACGCCCTGGGCATCGCGATAGGCCTCGGCCACGATCACATCCTTCTGCTTGTCGGCATCGGCCTTGATCTTTTCGGCCTCGGCTGCACCAGTCGAACGCAGTTCGTTCGCGACCTGCTTGCGCTCGGCTTCCATCCGGCGGTAGACGTTTTCCGACACGGATTCCGGCAGATCGACCCGCTTGATCCGTACGTCGACTACCTGCACGCCAATCTTGCGCGCGTCCTGGTCAGCCTTGGCACGGATGATGCTCATGATCTCCTCGCGCCGCCCCGAGACCACTTCGTTGATGGTGCGCTTGCCGAACTCGGCACGCAGGCCATCGTTGACCGTCTGGTTCAACCGGATCTGCGCCCGCGTTTCATCCCCCCCCACCGACACATAGAACTGCTTGGCATCGATCACGCGCCATTTGATGAACGAATCCACCAGCACGTTTTTCTTTTCCGAGGTAATGAAACGCTCAGGATCAGTCGTATCCAGTGTCAGGATGCGGGTGTCGAAATAGCGAACGTTCTGCACCGCCGGCAACTTGAAATACAGCCCCGGCTTCTTTTTCACCGACACCACTTCACCGAGCTGAAACACCATAGCGTTCTGGCGCTGGTCCACCGTAAACATGCTGCTGCTCACCACGACCAGCAGCACGATCAGCCCCATCAGCAGGGGACCCATCACTCTACTCATGGCCGATCCTCCCGGTCACGACCCCGGAACGTGTCGCGCGCGCGCGTGTCCCCAGGCACTGACGGCGCCACGACGGGCGACTGAGACAACGCGTCCGGCACACTGGTAAGTGCCTGGCCCGATAGCTGCTGCAACTTGTCGAGCGGCAGATAGAGCAGGCTGTTTCCGCCTTTCTGGTCGACCAATACTTTGCTGGTGTTGTTCATCACGGTCTGCATGGTGTCGAGATAAATGCGCTGGCGCGTAACCTGAGGCGCTTTCTGGTATTCGCTAAAGACCTGCGAGAAGCGGCTGGCTTCACCTTCCGCATTCGCGATCACGGCCAGCCTGTAGCCCTCGGCTTCTTCTTTCAGGCGCGACGCCAGACCACGGGCGCGTGGCACCACATCGTTGAAATAGGCTTCCGCCTCGTTCTTCAGGCGCTCACGGTCCTGGCCGGCCTTCACCGCATCATCGAACGCAGCCTGCACCTGTTCCGGCGGCTGAATGTTCTGCAGGGTCACCTGGCTGATGCTGATGCCTGTCTTGTAGCGGTCAAGAATTTCCTGCATCAGCACCTTGGCGCGCGCAGCGATGTCGGCACGGCCCTCGTACAGCACAAAGTCCATCTTGTTCTTGCCGACGATTTCACGCATCGCAGTTTCAGCCACCTGCAACACCGAGTCTTCCGGCGCACGATTCACGAACAGGAAATCCTTGGGGTCCTTCAGGATGTATTGCACCGCAAACTGCAGGTCGATGATGTTCTCGTCATCCGTCAGCATCAGCGATTCTTTCAGCACCTTGCTCTTGACGGTGTTGCGATAGCCGATTTCCACGGTCCGCACCTGATCGACGTTGACCATCTCACGCGACTCGATCGGCCACGGCAAGTGCCAGCGCGGACCGGGCTCGGTGGTCTCGAGGTACTGCCCGAAGCGCAGCACGACGCCACGCTGGCCGGTATCGACAATGTAGAAGCCGCTTGCCACCCATACCAGCGCAAGCACGCCCACCAAAATTCCAATCAGGTTGCCGCCGCCCGGCAGACCACCCGAGGAAAACCCCTCGCCGCCACTGCCATCACCGCCCCCCTTGCCTCCAAACAGGCCATTGAGACGCTGGTTGACGCGCCGCCAGACCTCGTCGAGATCGGGCGGGCCATCTTTGCCGCGGTTGTCTTTGTTGCCCCACTGAGGGTCGTTCCAGGCCATATCGTTAATTAATTGAGTGCTTCGGGTTGTGGAGGGAGTGTGTTCGCGGCCGATCCTTCCCGAGCGCGGTCGCTCACCAGGATTTCGGTGAGCGCATCGCGCAATAGATCTAGCCCCGCGCCCGTTTGGGCGGACACATAAACGCTCAGCAGTTTACCATATTCATCGCGCCCGATTCCCGGCGCAATGCACGTCAAATCAAGCTTGTTATAGACCCGAAGCTGGGGAACGGCCTGTGCGCCGATTTCCTCCAGCACCGTGTCGACCGCCTCGATCTGACGCTCGCGTCCGGGGCTGGCGGAATCAATCACATGCAGCAGCAAATCCGCTTCGGTCGTGGCTTCCAGTGTGGCGCGGAAAGCCGCTACCAGCTCGTGCGGCAGGTTGGTGATGAAACCCACCGTGTCCGACAGCACGACTTCCCCGCCCGCCCAGCCCTCGCGTGGCGGCAGATACATTTTGCGCGTGGTGGTATCCAGCGTGGCAAACAGCTGGTCGGCCGCGTAGGCGCCGGCCCGCGTCAGCGCATTGAACAAAGTGGATTTACCCGCATTGGTGTAACCCACCAGCGCGACCGAAAACACATGCTGGCGCGCCCGCGAACGGCGCTGGGTGCGGCGCTGCTTGCCCAGTTTGGCGAGCCGCTCGCGCAATGCCTTGACCCGCACCCCGATCAGTCGACGGTCGGTTTCCAGCTGTTTTTCGCCCGGGCCGCGCATCCCTACGCCGCCCCGCTGACGTTCCAGGTGGGTCCAGCCGCGCACCAGGCGGGTCGACAGATGCTGCAACTGCGCCAGTTCGACCTGCAGCTTGCCCTCGGCACTGTGCGCACGGCGGGCAAAAATATCCAGAATCAGGCTGACACGGTCGATCACCCGACAGTGCAGACGGCGTTCCAGGTTGCGTTCCTGCGCGGGAGTCAGTTCGTGGTTGAAGATGACAACATCGGATTCGGTCGCTTGAACCAGCGCGGCGATTTCATCGGCCTTGCCGCTTCCCACGAACAGCGCCGCATCCGGTCGGCTCCGCTTGCCTTGCACCTGATCTTGAATATCGAGGCCCGCACCCGACGCAAGCAATTTCAACTCCGCCACGCTTTCAGCGTAATCCGGCGTCCCGAAATCCATCGCCACCAGAATGACGCGTTCGCCGCCCTGGTGCCGGTCAAACATGGCGTGGATCAAGCATGGCGCAGTTCAGGCACGTGAATGTGCTCGCGATTCAAGACGGGGCCAGTTGCGGGCGGCCAAAAAACCAGCCCTGCCCGTAATCCACGCCCATTTCGGTCAGAATGCGGGCAGTTTCTGCGTCCTCGACATGCTCGGCCACCGTGCTCACGCCTTCCTTGCGCGCAAACATCGCCAAGCTTTCAACGATACCCGCCACCTTGCGGTCCTTGAGTATGTTCGACACCAGCCAGCCTTCGATCTTGAGGAAACTGACCGGCAGGTGCGCCAGGTAGAGATAGGATGAATAGCCACTGCCAAAATCATCCAGTGCCAGCCGAAACCCGTAATCGATGAAGGGCTGCAGGTCTGCGCGCAATTGGCTTAGGCTGACCACCCGCTGACGCTCGGTCAGCTCAAGCACGATCGGCTTGATCGGCCCCATCGTCACGCCGCAGGCCTGACAAAAGGTCATGGCGTTTGCGAGCATTTCCTCGACCAGATCGCGGCGCGCCAGAAACTGCGGCGACACGTTCACGAAGTGTGAGAAGTCCGGCGCGTCGCCCTGGCTGATGCGGAGGGTGCAGCGTTGCATCACGTCCCGGATCACCTGACGGTCGATTTCCGCCATCAGGCCCAGGCCTTCGGCCATATCGACAAAGTCCTTGGCCTCGACGATCTTGCCGTCCACGGATTCGATGCGCGCCAGCGCTTCGTCGGCGAATGTCTGTCCGTTCTGCAGATCGACAATGACCTGCGAAGCATGCCGGATCCGGTTCTCCGCCATTGCCTGCCGGAGCATCACGCTATCCCAAGGCACCTGGGGATGTGACGCCACCCTGATCTGATCGCGGCCCTCTCCCTTGGCCTGATACAAGGCGAGATCAATTTTTTCCAGCATGGGCTGCGTCTCGGTGTCTTGCGGCCCAAACGTCGCCACCCCGGCTGAAAAACTCACGGAAATTGCACCAATGCTGGTTTGCACAGGAGTTGCATGTGCCTGGACAGACAAACGCTCCATGATGCGAACGGCTTCTTCCACCGTGCTGCCATGCAGGACGAACAGGAATTCTTCGCCGCCCCAGCGCGCCACCCAGTCGCCCTCGCGCAAGCCGGATTCAAACCGGTGCGCCACGGCCTTGAGCACTTCGTCACCCACGGCATGGCCGTAGCGATCGTTCACCAGCTTGAAGTGGTCGAGATCGACCAGGGTCAGCGCAAAGCCATGACCATCGCGCGGCGTGCGCGCCTTTTCATGTTGCAGGCGCTCCTCGGCCGCGCGCCGGTTGGGCAAGCCGGTCAAGGGATCGGTCAGCGCGATGCGTTGCAGCAAATCCTTTTGCGCAGATTGATGGAGAGCATTGGCCAGCCAGTCCGCGATCAGGTCCATGTAGGCAAGGTCGATTGTGGCAAGCGGTGATTCGCGGCGCTGCCGCAAAAAAGCCAACGCCCAACGCGCGTCCTCACCAACTATCAACGGAAAGCCCGAGTAGGTTCGCATTCCGAGCTGGGTGACGGCCACATCGTTTGCATAGTCCGGATGGGCTGCCAGATCCTCGACATGAGCAGGCTTGCGGGTTTTGTGGACGCCCCTGCACAGCGTGTCTTCCATGGGCAGCACCGTGCCTTCCGGAAACACGCCCAGCCGGTCGCTGACGTAGCGAGCGATGTACTGCTCGTCGACCTCACCCAGCACCACCAGATCCATGTCCAGCACGTTCGCCGCCATCGACAGCATCGCCCGGATGCGCTCGGGGTCGGTCAACCCAGGCTGCACCGACAGCTTCCACAGCGCGTTCAAGCGATCGACATGCGTGTCGCCCTGACTGCCTGGGGTTACGTGTTGACCGGATTCATTCATTGGCTGCCTGCATGGTTGCAGGGAGAGGGGATGGACAGACCGTAATTCTAGCCCCCTGAGCGCCGCCTACAATTCCACCGCGCGCAAACGTTCGGCCGCCTGCTCGGGATTGATGGTATTGACGAACAGTCCCGAGCCCAGCTCGAAGCCCGTGGGAATCGACGTGCGCGGGCATATTTCCAGGTGCCAGTGATAACTCGGGGCATGCGCTTCTCGCTGGCCGTCGTGCGGCACCGAATGCAGGAAAAAATTGTATTGCGCGCCGCCGATGACGGCATCCAGGCGCGCCATGGTCCGTTTCATCACCCGTGCCAGATCGGCCAGATCGTCGGGCTGCACGTCGAGAAAATCGGCCTGATGCACCAGCGGCAGGATATGCACCTCCCATTCGTAGCGGCTGGCGAAAGGCTTGATCGCCACAAACTTTTCGCCGCGCTCGATCACATACTGGCCGACGTTGATCTTGCGGCGCACCGCCCCCGAGCTGCGATCGTAGATTGTCGCCTCGAAAGTCAGCGCCTCATCTATCAGCGCACAGAAAATGCAGTGATGATGTTTGGCGTAATGCGCAGCGCTGTTCTTGACTTCGGCGTCGACGTTCTCCGGCACTACCGGCATCGCGATTAGCTGACTGTGCGTGTGCGGAATCGATGCGCCGGCCGCCGGACCGAAGTTCTTGAACACCAGCACGTACTTCAGGCGCGGGTCCGATTCGAACAGTTGCCGCATGCGCGTCTGATACACGCCGAACAGGGATTCCAGGTGACTTTCGGCCATTTCGTGCACGGCGATGCCATGCTCATGATGGTCGATGATGACTTCGTGCCGGCCATACCCATCGATGGTCTGTTGCAGACCAAAATTGAATCCAGTCTGCGCGCGATCATCGCCCAGCACCGGGTAGAGGTTTTCGACCATGCGGATATCCCAGTCGCCGCTCTCGGGTACCGCCATGATCACCGGCGGGGTCTTGAGTTCGTTGCCGCGGCAGAACGGGCACGTTTCGACATGCTTGCGGGTGTCGCGCGGCGCCAGTTCCTCGGCTTTCTTCGGGCGCATGCTGCGCGCGGTAGCCACCAGCACCGATTCGCTCGGCACAATGGGATTGACACGGATTTCGCGGACTTCGTTCGAGTCGGGGGTAGGCTGGTTTGGCATGCGGGTCTCCTGAAGCGACTAGCTTAAATCAGCCCAGCAGGGCTGTCGGTTCATAATTCTTATGCCCCTCGTCATGCTTTTTATCCACGCCAGAACAAGGGCCTTGCGTTGACGAAGCGCCACCCGGCACCGACAATGTCAGGTCTTTGCCGACCCCTCGGAGTGTCCTGATGGATATCGAAAAAACCCTGCAAGACGAACAGCGCATCATGCGCATGATGCGCAAAACGCTGACCTCCATCGTGCGCGATACCGCGCCGCGCGATGGCAACCCCAGTCCGTTGACCGAAGCCACCGTGCTCGGCATCAAGGACTGCCTGGTGGTGATTTCCAATCGCGAAACCGAACTGGCCAAACTCACCGGGCGCACCCTGGAAGAACGGCCGCACTTTACGGACGAGACACCCACCTCTCATGCGGTCAAGATCAGCAGCATCCCGAAGAAGACCCACTGAGCCGAGCCGAATCAACATGCCGCAATCCACCAGCCTGTTCACGGATATTGAATCTGCGGTCGTCGGTACGTCGGCGGTCGTGGTGTATTCGCCTTCCGGCAAAAAACGTGAACGTTTCCCGGAGGGCGTGGTTGAGGTCTATGCAAGCGAAGCCGAGGCGCTGGCACACGCCAACCCCGCCAACCATCGCCATGCCGCGATTGCAAGCGGCCCGTCGCGCTCGTCGGAAGGGTTCAAGCTGTTTTATCTGGTACGCTGGCTGGACGAATCGGCAGCGGATTGAATGAAGCCGGACGGGGGCGCACCCGTCCAGACCCGCTAACGCGAACCGTGGACCTTGCGCCGTATCCGCTTCTGACGCCGCATCCGGGTTGCCTCGCTCTCGCTCAGCGGCCCCCGCGTCTTGCCTTCAAACGGGTTCTTGCTGGTCCCTTCCTTCACCTCGATACGCAGCGGCGTGCCCTGCAACTTGAACGCCTTACGGAAGCTGCTTTCCAGATAGCGCTTGTAATCGTCGCGCATGCCCTCGAGCGCATTGCCATGCAGCACGATGACGGGCGGGTTTTTCCCGCCCTGGTGCGCATAGCGCGGCTTGGGACGGAACAATCCACTTTTGGGGGGCGCATGCTGTTCCACGGCCATTTCCAGCACGCGCGTGAGCTTGGGCGTCGACATTTGAATGAAAGCTGCGGCGTGCGCGGCCTCCACATCCTTCAGCAGGGCTTCCAGTCCCTTGCTCTTGAGCGCCGAGATGTAATTGAAGCGCGCAAAATCGAGGAAAGCCAGTTTGCGGCCGATGTCGCGTTTCACATCGTCGCGCTGCTCGTGACTGAGGCCGTCCCATTTGTTGACCGCCACCACCAGTGCCCGCCCGGTTTCCAGCACGAAGCCCGCGAGATGCGCGTCCTGCTCGGAAATGTTCTCGCGTGCATCGAGCACCAGCACCACCACGTTAGCGTCCTCGATGGCTTGCAGGGTCTTGATGACAGAAAATTTTTCGACGGTCTCGAACACCTTGCCGCGTTTCCTCACGCCGGCTGTGTCAATCAGGATATAGGGTTTGTTGTCGCGTTCGAATTCAACATAAATCGAGTCGCGCGTGGTGCCCGGCTGGTCGAACGCAATCACGCGCTCTTCGCCCACCAGCGCGTTGACCAGCGTCGACTTGCCGACGTTGGGCCGTCCCACCAGCGCAATTTTGGGAATCCCGAAATCATCGGTCTTTTCCTCGTCTTCGGAAAAGGGTGCCAACGCCTCGGCCACCAGGTCGGCAATGCCATCGCCATGCGCACCCGAAATCGCCAGCGGGTCGCCCAGCGCCAGTTCGTGAAATTCAGCGGTCACCACGGCCCGGTTCATGCCCTCGGCCTTGTTGACCGCAAGCAGCACCGGGCAGGCCGCGCGGCGCAGGCGATCAGCGATCTCCTTGTCCTGCGACGTCATGCCCGCACGTCCATCCACCATGAAAATGATGGCGTCGGCCTCGTCGATAGCCTGCAGCGTCTGGCGCGCCATTTCAGCCATGATGCCGTCCTTGGCCACCGGTTCCAGGCCGCCGGTGTCGACCACCAGATAGGGTTTGTCGCCAATGCGGCCCCGCCCGTAATGGCGGTCGCGCGTCATCCCGGGCAAATCGTGCACCAGGGCGTCGCGCGTGCCGGTCAGGCGGTTGAACAGGGTGGACTTGCCGACGTTAGGGCGTCCGACAAGTACCAGGGTGGGAAGCATGGCTATTCCTTACTGACATGCCGGCTTTGCCGGCATGGTGTGATGTGGGTCCGTTTTATTGAAGCCGGAACGCGACAACAGTGCCTTTGGCTGTCTGTACCGCGAAACCCGGCCCAATGTCGACCGGCGCCGTGATCACACTGCTGTCGACCTTGGCGCGCGCGACAAAACTGCCGTCTTCCGCCGACAGGACATGAACATAGCCCTCTCCGTCGGCCACCACCACCCAGGCACCCAGCGCCAGTGGTGCGGTGACCTGGCGGCGCGCCAGCTTGTCCTGCCGCCAGCCCGCACGGCCGCTGGTCTTATCGTAGGCGGTGACGGCATCCTTGTCGTCCGTAACATAGAGGCTGCGGTCATCCATGGCGAGGCCGCTGTTGCTGGAGGTGTCGCGCGCCCAGATCGGTGCGCCATTGCGGCGCTCGAAACAGGCCACGCGCCCCTGATAAGCCACCGCACATACCTGAAGCTGATCCACCACCGGGCTGCCCATCACATCGGCCACCCGCTCGAGTTCGGTCGCCCCGCGCGGCAAAGCCACCGTGGCTTCCCAGAGCTGCGCGCCGTTGGCGGCGTTGAGTGCGACCAGTTTACCACCGGGGAATCCGGCGTACAGCACGCCATCGCGCGCCGTCATCCCGCCCGATCCGCGCAGGCTCAGAATCGGGAGATTGCGGGTATACAGCCATTTTTTGCTGCCGTCCGCTGCCGCAAGCCCGTGAACACGTCCGTCGCCCGTACGCGCGATCACGATGTCGCCGACCACGCGCAATTGTCCTGTCACCTCACTCGACAACGTCGCCTTCCAGCGCACTTGGCCGCTGGCCCGGTCGAGCGCCAGCAATTCACCTTTGGCTCCACCTGCCAGCACCAGATCCCGCCCCGCACCCGCCCCGGCCGATAGTTTCACGCCGGTATCGGTCTTCCATGCCGTTTGCCCTGTCGCCACGGCAATCCGCGCCACCCGGCTCCCGCCTGCAGCCAGCACGTCGTTACCTTCTGCCTGGGGATGAAGCAGGTAGCCATCGGTGTCGCCCGTGTCGGCCTTCCAGGCTTCCACAAGGGTGGCGGCCGGTTTGAAATCGACCAGTTCGGCCGGCTTGGCCTTGGTGGGACCGGAGCTGAACCAGCCACCGACCGTGCTGCACCCGGCTACGGACAGTGCCAGGCCGGCAACCAGCGCAAGGGCGATCGGGCGCAACGTCATCACTTGGAGGCTCCCCCCACCGCGTCGAGCTTCAGTTCGACAATCGCGCGGTAGGGATTGTCTTCCTGCATCTTGCTGAAAGCCGCCTCGTAGGCCGAGCGTGCATCAGCCTGCTTGCCCTGCGCCAGCAGCACGTCCCCCCTCAAGTCATTAAAACGTGGCGCAAACGCATCGCTGTGCGTACTGGCCAGCGTTTTCAGGGCGGCATCATGTTGTTTCTGGTCGAACTGCACCCCGGCCAGGCGCAGCCGTGCAAGATCCTTGACCGCGGGTTCCTTGCCATTGGCGACCGCCCACTCCAGCTGGACCTGCGCACTCTTCAGGTCTTTTCCCGCCACATTCAGCTTTGCCAGCAGCAGGGCCGCGCGCGGCGCATAAGCGGTGCCGTCGTACTGGTCGATCAACATCGAACCCGCATCGCGCGCACCCTTGACGTCGTTTGCGGCCAGCGACTGCGTCAGCTTTTCGTAGACCGCCGCCGCCTCCAGGCTTTGCGTCACGGTGTGGTTCTGCCAGTAACGCCAGCCCGCAACCGCGGCGAGCAGCACTGCCAGGCCCATCATCAGCAGACTGCCCCAGCGTTTCCACCAGGCCTTCAGTTCGTCCAGCCGTTCCTGCTCGTCAAGATCATAAGTTGCCATTACGCGTTGCCTTTTCAGTTTGATGCATTGTTCAGAAATTTGATTGCCAGCGCCAGCTCGACGCGGGTCTGTTCATCCGTGCCACGAAGCGGTTTGAGCGTCACCTGCTGCGCCGCTGCCTCGTCGTCGCCGATGATCACCGCATAACGGGCGCGGCTGGCGTCGGCTTTTTTCATTTGCGACTTGAAACTGCCGCCCCCGCAATGCAGTACGGCAGCCAGCCCGGCGCCCCGCAGCGCGCTCGCCACCTGCCAGGCATAGGCTTGCGCCGCGTCGCCGGCATGGACGATATACGCGTCCGGCACCGGTGTGGCAAGGGGCGTACCGGCGACGTCCATCAACGCCAGCAAACGCTCGATCCCCATGGCGAAACCGGCCGCAGGCGCCGGCTTGCCGCCAAGCTGCTCGATCAGGCCGTCGTAGCGGCCGCCCGCACACACGGTGCCCTGCGCGCCGAGTTGATCGGTCACCCACTCGAAAACGGTGCGGTTATAGTAGTCGAGTCCACGCACCAGATTCGGATTGATCTCGAATGCAATTCCGTTTGCCTGGAGCAGCGCCTGGAGCGCGTCGAAATGCGCCTGGGCGGCCTCGTCGAGTTCATCCGCCAGCTTGGGCGCCGCCGCGTTCAACGCCTGCATCGCCGGATTCTTGCTGTCGAGAATCCGCAGCGGGTTGCTGTGGAGCCGCCGCCTGGCATCTTCGTCAAGCACGTCCTGGTGCGCCTCGAAATAGGCAATGAGCTTGGCACGATGACGCTTCCGCGACTCGGGGTCGCCCAGTGTGTTGAGTTGCAGGGTCGGCGCGATGCCCAACGTGCGCCACAGATCGGCGCACATCAGAATCAGCTCGGCGTCCACGTCCGGGCCGGCAAATCCCAGCGCCTCGACCCCCACCTGATGAAACTGGCGGTAGCGGCCCTTTTGCGGCCGCTCATGGCGGAACATCGGGCCTGCGTACCACAGACGCTTGCCACCGTCGTACAACTGGTTGTGCTGGACCACCGCACGCACCGCGGATGCCGTGCCTTCGGGCCGCAAGGTCAGCGATTCACCATTCAGTTCGTCGACGAAGGTATACATCTCCTTCTCGACGATATCGGTCACCTCGCCAATGGCGCGTTTGAACAGACTGGTCTGTTCCAGAATGGGCGTACGCATCTCTCTGTAGCCGTAACGCCGCAGCCAGTCGCGCACGATCGACTCGAATGCCTGCCAGGTGTCGGTCACCTCGGGCAAGGCATCATTCATGCCGCGCACGGATTGAATGGTGTTGCTCATGGATTAAAAACCGGATTGTCTTCGCGGGCCTTCGCGTCCTTCTCGGATGCAAGATGTTTCACTTTGCGTACCGCCGCCGCACATAGTCCTCGACGATCACCTGAAACTCCTCGGCGATCCGGTCGCCCTTCAGCGTCACGGTCTTTTCGCCATCGACGTAGACCGGCGCGACCGGGACTTCGCCGGTACCGGGCAGCGAGATGCCGATATTGGCATGCTTGGACTCACCCGGGCCGTTGACGACGCATCCCATCACCGCCACCTGCATCGACTCGACGCCGGCATACTGGCCCCGCCAGATCGGCATCTGATTGCGCAGAAAGGATTCGATATCCTGTGCCAGTTCCTGGAATACGGTTGACGTGGTGCGGCCGCAACCGGGGCAGGCCGTGACCTGCGGGGTAAAGGCGCGCAGCCCCAGCGATTGCAGGATTTCCTGGCCGACACGAACTTCCTGGGTGCGGTCGCCGCCGGGTTCGGGGGTCAGCGAAATACGGATCGTGTCGCCAATGCCTTCCTGCAGCAGCACGGCCAGCGCAGCGGTCGAGGCAACAATGCCTTTGCTGCCCATGCCGGCCTCGGTGAGCCCGAGGTGCAACGGATAGTCGCACTGCGCGGAAAGATCACGGTACACCGCGATCAAATCCTGTACCCGGCTCATCTTGCACGACAAAATGATTTTGTCGCCGCCCAGGCCCAATTCCTCGGCTTTTTGGGCCGATTCGAGCGCTGACGCCACCATCGCGCGGCGCATCACGACCTCGGGGTCTTCCGGCAGGGCAAGCCGCAGGTTGTCGTCCATCATGCGCGCCGCCAGCGCCGGGTCGAGGCTGCCCCAGTTGACGCCGATCCGCACCGGTTTGTCGTAACGGCACGCCACTTCGATCAAAGTGGCGAACTGCTCGTCGCGCTTGTTGCCACGCCCAAGGTTGCCGGGATTGATCCGGTACTTGGCGAGCGCCTGCGCGCATTCGGGCACCTGCGTCAGCAGCTTGTGGCCATTGAAGTGGAAATCCCCGACCAGCGGCACGCGGCAACCCAGCGCGTCGAGACGCTCGCGGATGCGCGGCACGGCGGCGGCGGCGTCAAGGGTATTGACCGTAATCCGCACCACTTCCGAACCCGCTTCGGCAAGCGCCTGCACCTGGCGCGCGGTCGCCGCAATATCGGCAGTATCGGTATTGGTCATCGACTGCACCACCACGGGCGCATCTCCACCCACCAATACAGGGCCAACCCGCACCTGGCGGGTGGAACGACGGACAATCTGGGCCATTATTCTTCCAGGGTGAAACGGGCGACGGTGACGTCAATGAAGGGCTTCAAGTCGATGGGGCGACCGTTGTACGTCATGCGCACTTGGGCGGCGTTGCCTATTACGAGGTCAAACGGTGGCTGACCACGAACCTCGACAAGGCTGCCCGGTTGATTCAACTGGCGATGAAGCATGCGGCCGCTCGCGTCCCTGATCTCGACCCAGGACTCGTCGCCAAATTCCAGGCTCACCACGCTGCCGGAAGCTGGAGATTCCTCCACGGCACTTGCCACCGGTGTTTCAGTGGGTGGGGCCGCCGGCGCTTCCTGTAGCGTGGCAGCAACAGGGGCCACAACGGTGTGGTTTTCAACAGGTGCGGCCTCGATCTGCGTCACGTGCCCCGTGCTGGAAGGACTGCTCTCAACATCGCTGTTGAGCCATAAATACAAGGCCACGGGTGCAGCCACCACGACCAGCACGCCCAGCATCAACAACATGAACCAGGGTGAAACCAGCCAGGAGCGCGTCGGCGGCGGCTCGACCTGGTTGACTTCAGCCGGCTCGGCAGGCGCCCCCTCCATGCGTTCCAGCAAGGGCTCGGATGCGATCTCCAGCAGGCGCGCGTAATTGCGGACAAAACCGCGGGCAAACACGGGTTGCCCAAGGCTCTCGAAGTCGTCGGCTTCCATGGCCTCAACCTGACGCTGCATCAGGCGCAGGCGCTTAGCCGCATTTTCCAATGTGATGCCTTTTGCTTCCCGGGCATCCTGCAGAATCTGTCCAATCGAGGCTTGAATGTTCTCGCTCATTCGAATTGCCCTGCCATCAGCCGCCGCGTTTCATCCGAATCAGGGAAGCGCTTGCGCAATTGCAGGCCATAGGCCGCTTCCTGGGCGCGGTCGCCCAGCTTGCGTTCGAGCCGCACCCCCAGCCACAGGCTCTCCGCCGTGGGCGGCGCCAACTCGGCATGGCGGCCCAGCAGGCGGCGGGTATCTTCCAGCTTGCCCTGCCGGAAATTCAGCCCAGCCAGTTTCAGCACCGTGCCAGCATTATCGGGTTGCAGTTTGAGCGACTTCACGAAATTGGCTTCAGCCAGCGCGTAATCGCCTTTCTTTTCTGCGCACAAGCCTGCGTTCGCCATGGCCTGCTCGGGCTGTGAATAGAGCGGATTGCGCAGGGCTGCGCTGAACTGCTCCTGGCCAAGGTCGAAACGCCCACGCGCGCAGAGGAACCACCCGAAATTGTTACGGGCCTCTGAATCATTGCGGTCCAGCTCGATGGCGCGGCGAAAGTTTTCCTCGGCCAGCTTGTCCTCGGCCAATTCCATATAGATCAGGCCATAGACGTTGTAGGCCGGACCGTATCGATTGTCGGCCGTGATGGCCTTGCGCAGTTCATCGAGCGCGATCTTGTATTGCGCGCGGTTGAAGTAGGCCGCCGCAAGGTCGGTGAACGCACGCGCACGCTGACGACTCTCGCTGTCAGCCTGCGAACCGGTGACATTCCCGCCCCCGTCTCCCCCCCCCATGGGTTGGCCCACGCAGCCGCCCAGCAAGACTGCAGCCATCACGATCCATTTCTTCATGCAGCCTCCCTATGCATTCTTTTCATCACCCGCCCGCTCTTGTCTGCCACCTTGCCAGCCAACTGGCCGCAAGCCGCATCGATGTCGTCACCCCGGGTTTTGCGGGTGGTCACGACATACCCTGCATCCTGCAGAATCTGGCGAAATACGCGCATTCCTTCGGCCTGCGGCTTTTCATATCCGGAGTCCGGGAAGGGATTGAACGGGATGAGGTTGAATTTGCACGGCACATCGCGCGTGAGTTCAATCAACTGGCGCGCATGCTCGGGCTGATCGTTCACCCCTGCCAGCATCACGTATTCAAAGGTGATGAAATCACGTGGCGCATGCAGCAGATAGCGCTGGCACGCAGCCATCAGTTCGCGCAACGGATACTTCTTGTTGATCGGCACAATCTGGTCGCGCAGCGCATCGTTGGGCGCGTGCAGACTCACCGCCAGCGCCACCGGACAGCGCTCGGCCAGGCGATCCATCGCCGGCACCAGACCGGAAGTCGACACCGTCACCCGTCGCCGCGACAGGCCATAGGCATGGTCGTCCAGCATGATGCCGAGCGCAGTCACCACGTTGTCGAGGTTCGCCAGCGGCTCGCCCATGCCCATCATCACCACATTGGTGACCGGCCGGTCGGATGCCTCACCCGTTGTGCGGTTGGGCTCGCCGCGCAGCCCATGGTGTGCCACCCACAACTGGCCGATGATCTCAGCCACGCTCAGGTTGCGATTGAAACCCTGTCGCCCGGTGGAGCAGAACGTGCATTCGAGCGCGCATCCCACCTGCGACGATATGCATAAGGTGCCCCGGTCTTCTTCCGGGATGAAGACGGTCTCGATGCCATTGGCAACGCCCACATCGAACAGCCATTTTCGCGTGCCATCCTCGGACGTGTGCGCAAAGTTGACCGCGGGGGCCGACACCACCGCCTGTTGCTGGAGTTTCTCTCGCAGGTTCTTGGCAATGTCGGTCATCTGCGCGAAATCAGCCACGCCTGCCTGATGGATCCAGTGGAACACCTGCCTGGCGCGAAACGGCTTCTCGCCGAGTTCGGTGAACCAGGCGGTCAGTCCGTCGAGATCGAAATCAAGCAGGTTTTGCGGCATACGTCGATTTAGCGGCCTGCGTACACTTCGCTGGCGGGAAAAAAGTAGGCAATTTCGATGGCAGCGGTTTCCGGTGCATCGGAACCGTGCACGGCGTTGGCATCGATGCTCTCGGCGAAATCGGCGCGAATGGTACCGGCCTCGGCCTTCTTCGGGTCGGTTGCCCCCATCAGCGCACGGTTCTTGGCAATGGCGTCTTCGCCTTCCAGCACCTGCACCACCACGGGACCCGAGATCATGAATTCAACCAGATCCTTGAAGAAGGGGCGATCCTTGTGCACGGCATAGAAGCCTTCGGCTTCCTGACGCGACAGATGCTTCATTTTTGACGCCACGACCTTCAGGCCATTGGTCTCGAAACGGCTGACAATCTTGCCAATTACATTCTTGGCGACGGCATCGGGCTTGATGATGGAAAAGGTGCGCTGAACAGCCATGTCATAACTCCAGACAAATATATTAAAAAACGGTTAAATAACCATGAAAATCAGCCCGCTAGGATACCATGCCGATTGACCGCGCGGAATGACCACCCCGCTGCGTTGTCAGTCAGGCGGGCCGCCAATCCGGGACCAGACCCTGCTCATCGGCAGCTGCCAGCCAGTCGGCATGGCAGCCGAACCCAGCCACCCAGACCAGTTCGCCGTCACATGTCAGCATCGGCAGCCTGTCCCGCAGCCAGGGGGCAACGGCGCGTTCCTGCAACAGGTTTTTCAGGCTGCGCGCAGGTCCCCGGGGATGCACACGCAGGCGTTCCCCGCCCTCACGCAGCCCCAGCACTACCCGCTTGCCTTGCAGGCGACTGTGCTTGAGCCCCTGCCCCAAGGCATCCTGCAGCTGCAGCGTGCCCAGCCCCGGCAGACGCAGTTCGGCCTCACCGTTCCAGCAAACCGGCTCGAGCGGCGTTGCCTGGACAGGAACAACATAGACCCCGCCCCGGAAACGCCGGATGTCGGCGGCGCCGATCCGCACGCTCACACTGGCGTTCTGGCGCGCATCGAGCACCTGATGCAGTGCCTCGTTCAGGCGCCGCGCGCTGGGCATCGGCTGCCCCTGTTGTTCGATGAAATATCGCAACAGGTTACGCGCACGCGGCAGGGACAACCTCGTCAGCGCGCCACAATCAAGTCGTTCACCGACTATCGCGATCGCCGCATCCAGTTGCCCCAGATCGTCGAGCAATTTGGCGGCATCGGCCTGCAGCTCGGCCGCACGCGCAAGCGTGGCACGCGCGGCGGGAAAGTGCGACGTCAGCACTGGCATCACCTGAAGGCGCAGCGCATTACGCCGATACCGGATGTCCCGGTTGCTTTCATCCTCGACCCAATCGAGCCCGTGTGCCTGCGCATACGCCATCACCTCTGCACGGCTTGTGCCCAGCAACGGCCGCAATTGCACCGCCCGCCAGCCGGGAAGCTGCTGTGCTTCGGCCATCGCAGCCAGCCCCTTGGGCCCCGCACCGCGCATCAGCTGCAACATCAGGGTTTCGGCCTGATCATCCTGCTGATGCGCGGTGAGGAGGAAATCCGCCTCCAGCCCGGCAAAGATGCGTCGGCGCTCTCGTCGTGCGGCTGCCTCGACCCCGGCCGGGTCACCGGGCGCTATCTGCACATGATGGAGACTCAATCCAGTCGCCCCGGCTGCGCAAAGCTGCGCGCAGAAATCCGCCCATTGGTCGGCATGCGGCGACAGGGCGTGATGGATATGTACGGTCTGCAGTTCAAACGGATGCCGCTCGCGCAAACCCAGCAGGACATGCAGCAAGACAACGGAGTCCAGCCCGCCCGAGAGCGCCAGCGTCAGACGCGCGTGACGCGGGACGTGGCGGGCCAGACTGTCCGCCACCTGGTCGACGACCCCTTTATTTGACAGGAGCTTCCTTGAAACTGCCAAACCCGCGCAAGCGTTTGTAGCGTGCGTTCAGCAGGGCATCCAGCGACTCCTTGCGCAAGCCGGCAAGGGTATCGGTCAGTGCGCGGCGCATGGTCTGAAACATGACGTCCCAGTCGCGCTGGGCGCCGCCGAGCGGCTCCTCAATGATGCGGTCGACCAGCCCGTTCGCCTTCAAGCGTTCTGCGGTGATGCCCAGGGTTTCGGCGGCAACCGAGGCCTTGTCGGCGCTTTTCCACAGAATCGAGGCACACCCTTCGGGGGAAATGACGGAATAGGTGGAATATTGCAGGATCAGGGTGCGGTCGCCGACGCCGATCGCCAGCGCGCCGCCCGAACCTCCCTCGCCGACGATGGTGCAGACGATCGGCGTCTGCAGTTCAGCCATCACGTACAGGTTGCGCGCGATGGCTTCCGACTGCCCGCGCTCCTCGGCGCCAATGCCGGGATAGGCCCCCGGGGTGTCGATGAAGGTAAAGATCGGCAGGCGGAACTTTTCGGCCAGGCGCATCAGCCGTAAGGCCTTTCGATAGCCTTCGGGACGTGGCATCCCGAAGTTGCGAACGATCTTTTCCTTGGTGTCGCGTCCTTTCTGGTGACCAATCACCATCACCGGCTCGCCATTGAAGCGTGCCATGCCACCCACAATCGCGGCATCGTCGGCATATGCACGGTCGCCGTGCAGTTCGGAGAAGTCGGTAAACAGGCCCTGCACATAGTCGAGCGTATAGGGCCGTTGCGGATGACGCGCCACCTGCGACACCTGCCAGGCGTTCAGCTTGGCATAGATGTCTTTGGTCAGCGTCTGGCTTTTTTTCTGCAGACGGCGGATCTCTTCAGAAATGTCGAGGGCAGAGTCGTCCTGCACAAAGCGCAGCTCTTCGATCTTGGTTTCAAGTTCGGCTATCGGCTGCTCAAAGTCGAGGAAAGTGGTTTTCATCAAGCGTCTTTATCAAGCTGTCACAAAAAACAGGCTAAACGGGATTTTAGCAGCCTGCGCCGCCTGCCCCTGCGAATCAATGATGGTGATGGCCGTGCGCGCCATGCGCATGCCGGTGCGACACCTCGTCAGGCGTGGCCGCACGCACTTCGGCAACTTCGCAGTGAAAATGCACCGCCTGCCCTGCATAGGGATGATTGCCGTCGACCACCACCTTGTCTTCGGCGATATCGGTCACGGTGTAGAGTATTTCCTCACTACCGTCGACCGGCGAGCCGACAAACTGCATGCCAATTTCGATATCGGCCGGAAAACCCTCACGCGGCTCCAGCCGCACCAGGTCTTCATCGAATTCGCCAAAGGCGTCGGCAGGCTGCAGTTTGATATCCACCTTGTCATGCACGGCCTTGCCATCCAGCGCCTGCTCCACCAGCGGGAAAATATTATCGTAGCCGCCGTGCAGGTAGCTGACCGGTTCGTCGCTTTGTTCCAGCAGATTGCCGTCCAGGTCCTTGACGATATAGGTGAGGGTAACGACGGTGTCCTTGCTGATATTCACGAGAGATCCTTTACCAATTGAAGCACTTCCGCCGCATGGCCGCGGCTGGAAACGCCGTACAGGGCATGACGAATGATGCCCTGCTTGTCGATGATGAAAGTGGAGCGCACCACGCTCTTGCGCATCACGCCATCCACTTCCTTGTCCTGCACCACGCCGTAGGCCTTGCAGGTCACCTGCTCGGTATCGGCGAGAAGCGGCACGCCGATGCCATGCTTGTCGCGAAATTCACTGTGCTTGATGCAGTCGTCGCGAGACACGCCCAGCACCGAGGCGCCCAGCTTGGCGAACTTGCCTTCAAGCTCAGAAAACTCGATTGCCTCGGTGGTGCAGCCCGGCGTGTCATCACGCACATAGAAATACAGGACGAGCGTCTTGCCCCGAAACTGGGACAGTTTGACGATGTTCATGTCGGCGTCTGGATTGGAAAAATCCGGGGCGCGATCTCCGATTTTTAACATTATGTTTCTCCGCAGCGTGTTTTTCCGGCTGCATTCTAGCAGGCCAATTCCGGCTGCATCGCTATAATTCCAAAAACCACATCGACCCCTTCGGGCGCCCACATCATGGCACAACGCATGAAGACACTGCTCGGCGGCATGAGCCCCACCCGCTTCCTGCGTGACTACTGGCACAAGCGCCCCCTGCTGATCCGCAACGCCGTGCCGGATTTCGAGGGCCTGTTGTCGTTTGACGACATGCTGCACCTGGCCGGCCGGGACGACGTCGAGTCGCGCCTGATCCAGGGTAGCGGTATCCGCTGGCAACTCGATCACGGACCCATCAGGAAAACTGCATTCAAGCGTCTGCCAAAAACCGACTGGACCTTGCTGGTGCAGTCGCTCAACCATTTCCTGCCCGAAGCTGATGCGCTGCTGGCACATTTCGATTTCATTCCCCATGCCCGGCTGGACGATCTGATGGTGAGCTACGCCGTCCCCGGCGGCAGCGTTGGACCGCACTTCGACTCGTATGATGTGTTCCTGCTGCAAGGTCAGGGCCATCGCCGCTGGCAGATCAGCACCCAGACCGGTCTGGACATTCTGGACGACGTTCCGCTGAGAATCCTGCGTCGCTTCAAGCCCGAAGACGAATGGGTGCTCGGTCCCGGCGACATGCTCTACCTGCCGCCTCATGTTGCACACTACGGCGTGGCAGAGGATGCCTGCATGACGTATTCGATCGGTTTTCGCGCGCCCACCACCGAAGAACTGGCGTATGGATTCCTCATGCATCTGCAGGACACGCTCAAGCCGGAAGGCCGCTACGCCGACCCCGACCTGCGCCTGCAGGCCCACCCTGGCGAAATCAGTCGTTCGATGCTGGCGCAAATCGAAGGCATGATTGCCAGGATCAAATGGAACAAGCACGACATCGCCGAATTTGCTGGCCGCTACCTGTCGGAGCCCAAGCCCAATGTATTTTTTGACGGGCCGGATGCACCGCTTGGTCGCGCTGCATTCAAGAAGCAGGCCAGCCGATCGGGGGTGATGCTCAATCCAAAATCGCGTCTGCTGTTTGCGGGCGGACGTTTCTTTATCAACGGCGAAGCATTCACCGCTGCGGCAGACGAAGCCGCCGCCCTGCAACAACTGGCCGACACGCGCCGCCTTGCGCCGCCGCTACCCGCCACCCTGCAGGCACGCTTGCATGACTGGCACGAGGCGGGCTGGCTGGAGATCGATGCAGCATGACTACATGTGAAACCCCCTCTGAGTACCGCACCGCGTTCGACTTGCTGCTCGCCAGCACGTCGCGACAGTTGCGGATGTACGACCACAACCTGGACCTGTTCGACATCGACCACCCGACACGACACGCCAGCCTGCATGCGTTGTGTGTGGCTGGTGGCGGGCGGCGCATCGACATGCTGCTCGATGACATTGATCACGTCGCCCGCGATTGCCCCCGGCTGATGCAATTGATCCGCGACTTCGGCCACGTCATCGAAATTCGCCGGGCCGATCCGGCTGCGCCCCGTCCCGATCAGGCATTTGTTCTGGCCGACCGCCACGGCGTGCTCACCCGTGCAGACAAGGCCGCCGTTCGCGGCTCGCTGCACCTGGACGATGCGCCGGGTGCATTGGCCCTGAACCAGCAATTCGAGTTGATGTGGCAGCGTTCACCAGCGAGCGTAACGGCGACGACACTGGGCCTTTGAAAACTAGAGACTGCGCAACCAGTTAAGTTCGGGCTCGCTGAATCCGGCTGCGCGACGCGCCTCGAAATTGAAGGGCGGCTTCAGGGACGGCGCATCGTATTCGACCAGCAACTGGCGAAACGTCTGATCGGGGTCGACGCCGCGGGCGCCACACAACCAGCCAAACCAGTGGCTGCCAATGGCGACATGACCGATCTCGTCGCGCTCGATGATGCCCAGAATTTCAACCATGCGCGCGTCTCCGGCGGATTTCAGCTTGCCAACGATGAGCGGCGTGGCATCGAGCCCGCGTGCTTCAAGCACGCGCGGCACCAGCGCCATGCGCACCAGCGGGTCGTGTGCGGTTTTCAGCGCCATATCCCACAACCCGTTATGCGCAGGAAAGTCGCCATACTTGTAGCCGAGCGTTTCCAGATGCGTGTTCAGCAAATCGAAATGCAGGGCTTCTTCATCAGCCACCCGCACCCAGTGATCGTAATACCCGGGCGGCATGCCGGCAAAGCGGTGGGCGGCGTCAAGCGCGAGGTTGATGGCGTTGAATTCGATATGCGCCAGCGCGTGGATCAGCGCTGCCCGACCCGGCAGGGTATCGGCCCGGCGACGCGGCACCTGCTGCGGCGGAATCAGCAGCGGCTTGTCCGGATGACCGGGCCGGTCGATGGGGGTACGCGCCTCGCCAGCCGCGGCATCGAGACGCCCCGCCTGCCAGTCAGCCTGCAGCGCATGGACACACGCCACCTTGTCGGCCGGATCGCTGGCAATCAGGCAAGCGGCCAACCGGTATGGCAAGCCCGCTAGTGCCGGTCCACCCACCGGATGCCGATCAGCGCGATGCCGAGAAAAATCAGCAAGGGCAGGCTGGCCACCATCACTGCGGGCCAGTCATTCAACAGACCCAGGTGGCCAAACAGCCGACTCAGGAGGTGGAAGCCCAACCCGGCCAGAATGCCGATGAAGATCTTGCTGCTGGTGTTGCCCGCGCGGGGTCCCTGGATGGCAAACGGCATCGCGATCAACATCAAGATCGGGATGACGAAGGGGCTGATGAACTTGGTCCACAGGGCCAGTTCATACCGGCTGGTCTTCTGGTTGTTCGCCTTGAGGTGCGCCACGTAGCGCCAGAGGGTGCGCGCCGACATTTTCTCCGGGGCCACCAGCAGCACGCTGAGGATGTCGGGCGTGAGAACCGACTGCCAATCAAGGTTCTTGCTGCGGGTGGCACGGATCTCGCCCTCGCTGAAGTGTGTCTCCACCACCTGCTGCAAATCCCAGGTCTGGCTGCCCCGCCAGTCGGCCTGGTCGGCCGCGCGAATCCAGTCCAGCCGGCCCTCGGTATCAAAGCTGTAAATCTCGATTCCCCGCAGGGTGTTGTCGGGCATCACCTCGCGCACGTTGATGAAAGCGCTACCGTCCTTGACCCAAAGGCCGGAGCGAAACTGCTGCGCCACCACCGAGCGGGTAGCCGCCAGTTTGTAGCGCTGCGCCGCCTGCTCGGACCAGGGTGCGACGTACTCGCCAAGCACCAGCACCAGCAGCGACAACACCACGCCGATCACGGCGAAATATCCCGCCACCCGCCAGGTCGACAAACCCGATACCCGCATTACCGCGAATTCCGAATTGCCGACCAGTCGCGACAGAGCAAACAGCGTACCGATCAGCGCCGCTACCGGCAGAATTTCGTACAAATGTCCTGGCAGGTTGAGCATGATCACCACGGCCGCCTGTCCCAACCCGTAGTTGTTGCGGCCCAGGTTGCCAAGCTCCTGGATCACGTCAAAAAATGCAAACAGCACCAGCAGGGCCAACAGCACAAACCCTGTCGATGCCAGCACCTGCCCTGCCAGATAGCGTGCAAGAATCTTCATGACCGCTTCCAGCGCGGGACGTGTTGCCGCATGCGCAGATAGAACAGGACAAACACGGCAAGCATCATCAAAAGATGCGGCGTCAGCGTTCCGGTCCAAGAATTGATTTTATCCTGCGCCACCCAAGCTTGGGACAGAGATAGCAAATTGTAGTAAATGAAATACAGCAGCAGCGCAATCATCATCCCGTAAGAGCGACGCGCCCGCGTATTGACGAAACTCAGCGGAATCGCCATGACGGCGAGAACCAGCGCGGAAAGCGGAACCCCCACGCGCCATAACAACTCGGCGCGGGCCTGCGGAGACGGATCGTCGATCAAGGTATGGGCTTGCGCCTGGCGGATGTGCGTTCCCCGTTCGCCGGCGGCGACCGGGTCCAGCCGCATCCAGTAACGCTCAAACTGCATGATGCGGTAATCGAGCTGGCCTGGCGTGCCTTCATACCTGCGCCCGGCCGTGAATACCAGATAGCGCGAGCCATCGGGTAGCTGGGTGTGCTTGCCCTCCTGCGCCACGACCAGGCCCAACTGACCGTCGATGCTCGATTGCATGAAGACGTTGCGCACCACGCCAGTCAAAGGATTGAGCGATTCTACGTAATACACGCGCTGCCCGGCACTGGACTCGGCGAACAACCCGGGGGCGATCAAGGCGCTGTCGCTCCGGCTGCGCAAATCCTGCAGGTATTCACTTTTCTTGGTTTGCGCCCAGGGATTGAGCGCCAGCGTCAACAGCAGGATAACCAACGAAAACGGCACGGCAAACGTCAACACTGGCCGCATCCATTGCGTAAGCGACAAGCCCGCGTTGAACCAGATCACCATTTCGCTTTCACGCCACATGCGCGACAGGGGAAGCAGCACACCGGCAAACAGTGCGATCGTCATCAGAACCGGCAGGAAATACAGCAGCGAAAAACCAAGGAAGGCAAACACGGCCTCGTTCGCGAGTTCACCGCGCGCCACATCACCCAGCAGACGGATAAACAGCACGACCAGAGCGATCGCGATCAGCACCGTCAGCACCGCACCGGTGGCCAGGCCCATCTCGCGGGTCAGCGCGCGACGATAAATCATGAAACCATCCAGAAACCACCCGTGACACAAACGGGCTTTTGACATTCCACGGCGCCTGCGCCAATAATCACCCCAACCTCGACACCGGGCGTTTGGCCTGCAAATTGTATTTTTTTGAGCACAGACATGGAAAACAAGGAAATCGATCTCGAATTTAGCATAAAAAGCGGCGCGCCCGAAAAGCAGCGCACCGCCTGCGTGGCCGTCGGCGTGTTCGAAAGCCGCAAACTATCAGGACCGGCGATCGAGATCGACCGCGCCAGCGATGGCTACCTGTCGGAAATCCTGCGCGGCGGCGACATGGAAGGCAAGGCCGGCAGTACGCTGCTGCTGCACAAGGTGCCCAACGTCCTGACCGATCGCGTCCTGCTGGTCGGACTTGGCAAGGAGCGTGACTTCCACGAGAAAGCCTACCGTGACGCGATTGCCTGCTCGATCCGCACGCTGCGCGACACCGGCTCGATGGAAGCCGCCATCACCCTCAGCGAAATCCCTGTCAAAAAACGCGATGTCGCCTGGAATATCGAGCAGGCCGTGATCAGCGCGCACGACGCACTGTATCGTTTCGACGGTTTGAAATCCAAGTCGGCCGAGACACGCCGCCCGCTCAAGCGCGTGATTTTCGCCGTTTCACGACGCGGCGAACTGAAATTTGGCGAGGCCGGCCTCGCACGCGGGATGGCGATTGCCCACGGTGTCACGCTGGCCAAGAATCTGGGCAACACGCCGTCCAACATCTGCACCCCTGAGTATCTGGCCAACCAGGCCAAAACACTGGCCAAGGCGCATGGCTTCGGTTGCGAGATTCTCGACTACGCCGCCTGCGACAAACTCGGCATGGGGTCTTTCCTCTCGGTTGGCAAGGGCAGTGACAAGCCGCCGCGCTTCATCGTGCTGAAGCATGAAGGCGGCCCCAAGAACCAGAAGCCGGTGGTGCTGGTCGGCAAGGCCGTCACCTTCGACGCCGGCGGTATTTCGCTCAAACCCCCCGCTGAAATGGACGAGATGAATTACGACATGAGCGGCGGCGGCGCGGTGATCGGCGCCTTCCGCGCCATCGGCGAATTGGACTTGAAGCTGAATGTCGTCGGCCTGATCCCTGCATGCGAGAACATGCCCGATGCCAGTGCCAACAAGCCGGGCGACATCGTCACCTCGATGTCCGGCCAGACCATCGAAATCCTCAACACCGATGCCGAAGGTCGCCTGATCCTGTGCGACGCGCTAACCTATGCCGATCGCTTCGAGCCCGATGCCGTCGTCGACCTGGCAACGCTGACCGGTGCCTGCGTCATCGCGCTCGGTGCGCACCCCAGCGCGCTCTACAGCAACCATGATCCGCTGGCGCGTGAAATCGAGCACGCAGCCGACCATGCCTGGGACCGCGTCTGGCGAATGCCGCTGTGGGACGACTACCAGGACCAGCTGAAAAGCAGCCTCGCCGACATGGCCAACATCGGCGGCCGGCCGGGCGGCTCCATCACCGCAGCCTGTTTCCTGTGGCGCTTCGCCAAGAAATATCACTGGGCGCACCTCGACATCGCCGGCACCGCCTGGAAGGGCGGGCGTGAAAAAGGCTCGACCGGACGCCCGGTGTCCCTGCTGGTGCACTTCCTGTTGAACCGCGCGGCAAAGCCCTAACATACGCCGTGACTGAAATCACCTTCTACACCTTCGCCGACAACCCGCTCGATGTCGCCCGCCGCATCGCCGACAAGGCGCACGGCCAGGGCAAGCAGGTGATGATCTACGCGCCCGATCCCGCCACCGCCGACGCCATCGATCGCCTGCTGTGGACGACACCAGCACTGGGCTTTGTCCCCCACTGCCGTGACGCCGACGCGCTGGCCGGTGAAACGCCGGTCCTGATCGGGACGAACGCCGACGCCTTGCGCCGCGCTGACGTCATGATCAACCTGCACCCCGAGCCTCCCCCGGCCTTTGCCCGTTTCGAGCGGCTGGTCGAAATCATCGGCCAGGACGAGGCAGGACGCGACCTGGGTCGCGCGCGCTACCGCTTTTACCAATCACGCGGTTACGCCCTCGAATCACACGACATGCGTCAGCACGCCGGATAGGAGACTTCAATGAATGACAGCACCCTGCCGGGCAAGACGGATGCATTGAGCAAGATGGATGCGTTGCTGAAAAAGCATCGCGGCGGGGGCGAGCATGTATCCGGAACAACTGCTGATGCCCCGGGTCTGTCCGCCCCCGTTCAACCGCCGAATGCCTGGCTCCCGGTGTTGACGCATGTCATCGCGCGTGGCACCCCCCCACCCGCGGTGCCAGCAACTGCACCTCCGGTGGCACCGCCCCCCATGCCCGCTGATCCCGCCAAGCCTTCCGTTGAACCCACCCCGCCCACTGTGAACGACACCCTGGCGGAACAGCTCATGAGTGAATTGGCGCCCCGCCTGTCCGAAGTGATGGAGAAGCAGGTCGCGGCCGAACTGCGCAAGAACCTGGATCAAACCGTCGCCACCCTGCTCAGCCAGCTTGATATCAACGTACGGGAAATCGTGCGCGACGCCGTTGCCGAGAAGCTCAAGCAGCCGCGCGACCCCTCGGCCTGAGCCCGCACGGCACCTTCTTTTTTCCCATTCGCCCAAGTGTCCGGGACGTGTTCCCGGTTTTTTCGGGACGTGTCCCAGGGTTTTTTGGGATAATTCCCCCTTTGCCTGCTCGCCATGGAACTCGCTAAGTCCTTCGAACCCGCCGACATCGAGAAGCGCTGGTACGCCCACTGGGAGAACGCTGGCTACTTCCAGGCAGGTGACCGCCCCGACGCGTCCGCCTACTGCATCATGCTGCCGCCGCCCAACGTGACTGGCACGCTGCACATGGGGCACGCGTTCCAGCACACGCTGATGGATGCACTCATTCGTTATCACCGCATGTCCGGCGACAACACGCTGTGGCAGCCCGGCACCGATCATGCCGGCATCGCCACCCAGATCGTGGTGGAGCGCCAGCTCGATGCCCAGAACATTTCGCGCCACGACCTCGGCCGCGAAGCCTTCCTCGAAAAGGTCTGGGACTGGAAAGCCCACTCTGGCTCCAGCATCACGCAGCAAATGCGTCGTCTCGGCACCAGCCCCGACTGGAGCCGCGAACGCTTCACCATGGACGAAGGCCTCTCCAAGGCTGTCACCGAAGTGTTCGTGCGACTCTACCGCGAAGGCCTGATCTATCGCGGCAAGCGCCTGGTCAACTGGGATCCGGTGCTGCAGACCGCTGTGTCCGATCTCGAAGTCGTCAGCACCGAGGAAGACGGCTTCATCTGGGAAATCAACTACCCGCTGGAGGATGGCTCCGGCACCCTGACCGTTGCCACCACGCGTCCCGAAACCCTGCTCGGCGACACCGCCGTCGCGGTGCATCCGGAAGACGAGCGCTATGCTCATCTGATCGGCAAGACCGTGCGCCTGCCGATTGCCGAGCGCAGCATCCCCATCATCGCCGACGACTACGTCGACCGAGAATTCGGTACCGGCGTGGTCAAGATCACCCCGGCGCACGACTTCAACGACTGGCTGGTGGGGCAGCGCCACAAACTGGTGGCGATCAGCGTACTCACGCTCGACGCCAAAATGAACGACATCTGTCCCGCCGAATACCAGGGGCTCGACCGCTACGACGCGCGGCAGAAGCTGCTCGACGCACTCCATGCGCAAGGCCTGCTGATTTCGGCCAAGCCGCACAAGCTGATGATTCCGCGCGGCGACCGCACCCATGCCGCAATCGAGCCGATGCTCACCGACCAGTGGTTCATGAGCATGGAAGGCCTGGCCAAGCAGGGGCTGGAGGCAGTGGATACCGGCGCGCTGAAGTTCGTGCCAGAAAACTGGACCACCACCTACCGCCAGTGGCTTGAAAACATCCAGGACTGGTGCGTGTCGCGCCAGTTGTGGTGGGGTCATCGCATCCCGGCGTGGTACGACGCCGACGGCAATTTCTACGTCGCCTACACGGAAGAAGAAGCCCGCAAGCAGGCCGGCGGCCACGAATTGACGCAGGACAACGACGTGCTCGACACCTGGTTCTCGTCTGCGCTGTGGCCATTCTCCACCCTGGGCTGGCCGGAGCAGACGAAGGAACTCGAGCGCTTCCTGCCGACTTCGGTGCTGGTCACCGGCTTCGACATCATCTTCTTCTGGGTCGCGCGCATGGTGATGATGTCGCTACACCTCACCGGCAAGGTGCCGTTCCGCGAGGTCTACGTCACCGGCCTGGTGCGCGATTCCGAAGGCCAGAAGATGAGCAAGTCGAAGGGCAACGTGCTCGACCCGATCGACCTCATCGACGGCATCGCGGTCGACGAACTGGTCGCCAAGCGCACCCAGGGCCTGATGAACCCCAAGCAGGCCACCAGCATCGAGAAGCGCACCCGCCGCGAATTCCCGGACGGCATCGCCGCCTTCGGCACCGATGCCCTGCGCTTCACCTTCGCGAGCTTGGCCACGCACGGCCGCGACATCAAATTCGACCTGCAGCGCGCCGAAGGCTACCGCAACTTCTGCAACAAGCTGTGGAACGCCACCCGCTTCGCGCTGATGAACCTGGAAGGCCACGACTGCGGCCAGGACACCGGTACGCTCCCCTCCCCCTCGGGGGGAGGGGCCGGGGGTGAGGGACGATTTGATTATTCCGACGCTGACCGCTGGATCACCGCCCGCCTGCAGCAGGCCGTCGGCGAAGTGCATGTGGCGTTTGCCGCCTACCGCTTCGACCAGGCCGCACGCGCAGTCTACGAATTCGTTTGGGACGAATACTGCGACTGGTATCTGGAACTCGCCAAGGTGCAGTTGAACAACGGCATTCATGCCCTTCAGGGTACGCCCGAGCAGCAGCGCGCCACCCGCCGCACCTTGGCCAGCGTACTCGAAGCCACGCTGCGCCTCGCCCACCCCATCATC
This sequence comes from Thiobacillus sp., assembly GCA_046484355.1. GTDB lineage: Bacteria > Pseudomonadota > Gammaproteobacteria > Burkholderiales > Thiobacillaceae > Thiobacillus. The sequence goes on along the minus strand of JAWOJD010000034.1, from coordinate 2,010 downwards.
CCCTTCATCACCGAGGAGCTGTGGCAGAAGGTCGCCCCGCTCGCTGGCGTGAGCGGCGACAGCATCATGCTCGCCACCTATCCGCAGGTCGACGCTGCCCAGCGCCACCCCGAAAGCGTCGCCCGTATTCAACTATTGAAGGAACTGGTCAATGCCTGCCGTACCCTGCGCGGCGAAATGAATCTGTCGCCCGCCCAGCGCGTACCGCTGGTCATCGAAGGCGACGCCACCGTCATCGCAGCGCTCGCACCTTACATCAGCGCGCTCGGCAAGCTGAGCGAAATCAGCGCTGTGCCCACGCTACCCGAAGCCGATGCCCCTGCCGCCCTGGTCGGCGACCTGCGGATGATGCTGGTGGTCGAAATCAACAAGGACGAAGAACGCGCCCGCCTCGCCAAGGAAATCGCCCGCATCCAGGGCGAAATCGCCAAGGCGCAGGGCAAGCTCGCCAACGCCAGCTTCGTGGAGCGCGCCCCCGCCGCTGTCGTGCAGCAAGAGCAGGCGCGACTGGCCGACTTTGCCGCCATGCTGCAAAAGCTGGAAGCGCAACACGCCCGACTGGGCTGACGGCGACCGCGACACCGGCAACAAAAAAGCGCGGTTTCAACCTTATGGGTTAAGTTATCGTGTTGCTCATTAACGCCTCCGAAGAGATTCGGGGGCGTTTTCACACTGTCATTGAGACGCACAACGCACACGGGGGCATGGCCGGAATGCAGGCCGCGCTCGATTGAATCGCAACAAGGCATTGATATGTAAATATTTTCCGTATATAACATGAAATATGCAAGCTATACGGAAAAACATCGGGGCGCATGAAATTAACGGGGACGCCAGGCGGCAGTACATGGATGCCCTGTCCACCTTCACCGAATGGGAGCGTTCGGTGAAAGAATCCGCCGAAGTTCGGGGTGGTATGTACTGGAAGCCGCAAGGGAAAACGGACTACCTGATCCGGACCTCTCCATCCAATTCGCAAAGAAGCCTTGGTCCGAGATCTCTGGAAACCGAGACTATTTACCGGAAATTCACTGAGCGCAAAGCCAGCTCGGAAAGCCGGGTCAAAACCCTCGTTGCCCAGCTTGGCATTCACAAGCGGTTGAACCGGGCCTTGTTCGTGGGGCGATCGCCACAAATGCTGGTCGATATTCTGACCATGATTAATCGTGCCGGGATTGCGGAGCACTTCACAGTGGTCGGGACGCATGCGCTCTTCGCCTACGAGGCCGCGGCCGGCGTTCGCATCGAATCCGGAGAGGTCCTGGCAACCAAGGATATCGACCTGCTGTGGGATACGCGAAAGCGCATCCGGTTTTCAATCACGATGGAGGCTGCCGGACACTCCATGTTGGGCCTGTTGAGAAAGGTCGACCCCACTTTCCGGATCCGGCGAGACCAGCGGTACACCGCAGTCAACGACAAGGGTTTCGAAGTGGACATTATTCGCCGCGAGACGGCGGAAGGCGATCCCCACCCCCTGCGTATCACGGATGCCGAGGATGATTTCTGGGTGACGCAGGCAAAAAAAGCTGCGGAGCTGCTAAACGCTCCCCGTTTCAGCGCCATGATCGCTTCCCCATCCGGGGACATGGCCAGAATAACCACCATATCGCCGATAGCCTTTGCCCGGTTCAAACGGTGGCTGGCAGCCCAGCCCACCCGCGACCCCATGAAAAGATCTCGGGATACCATGCAGGCCGATGTGGTCGAGCAGATCGTGGCGGAATATTTGCCTCACCTGTGACACCCGCATCGGCCTTCAGGGTAAAGAAGCGCGGTTTCGATCGCGCTTCTTTGTTGGGCTTGAGCCACGAATAACCCTAAAAACCGCAGTTACCCAGCAATTTCGCCGGTCAACAGCGGGGTTTGTGGAGGGCTGGCGGCTGCGAGCGTGTGTTTGAGGTGGTTGCACACGCAGCGCCAGACGGTCACACCCTGTAACTGCTCCGCTGTGTCTTTCGCCCAAGCCTGAAGCCGCGCTGAGACTTGCATCAGCAGCTGTCTCGCCTT